>JBBQHJ010000253.1:0-7187 GCA_038323865.1 Gemmatimonadales bacterium | reverse complement strand
TGAACGAGCCAGGCACTGACTCTTCCGCATCCGACGCGCGCGCGCTTGCGCGTGCTCGCGATGCGGAGCTCGTGGCCCGCGTCCGCGCGGGTGATCGGGCGGCGTTCGATGGTCTGGTGCACGCGTACATGCGACAGGCGTTTCAGGTCGCGTATCGCGTGGTTGGGCATCGAGAGGATGCAGAAGATCTGGTCCAGGAGGCGTTCCTTGCCGCGTACAACTACCTGGACTCGTACGATGCAGCACGGCCTTTCGGTCCGTGGTTGATGCGGATCGTGCTCAATCGCGGTGCGAACCTGCGCCGCTCTCGCAAGCGTCGCGAGACCGAGCCCGAAACGGACGCGGTCAGTCTGGCACCCTCGGCGCTGGACGAAAGTGAACGGGCCGAAGCACGCGTCAAGCTCACGGAAGCGTTGGCGCTGCTCTCGGAACGGCAGCGAATGATCGTCACGATGTTCGACGTGGATGGAATGACAAGCACCGAAATTGGTGAGATCATGGATCTCTCATCGGGCACGGTGCGCTGGCACCTCCACGAGGCGCGCCGTACGCTGCGCGGCGTGCTTACACGGTTTTTCAAGGGCGAAGCATGACAGACGGAAACAGAATTCTCGGTGAAGGCGCCTTCGGGCCAGAACCCGCGCGCGACGAGGCACTCGGCGCGCTGCTGCGCGAGACAGAAGGCATGGTGCCCGTCGCAGACGTCGATTGGAATGCGTTTGCGAGGCGCGTGAGCGCCCACATTGCGACGCAAGCGACGTCGTCGTGGTGGACGTATGCGGCTCGCTGGGAGCGACGCGTGGTGCCCATCGCACTCGTTGCCGGACTCGCCGCCGCGGTCGCGCTCTTCCAAACCGAAGTAAACCCCGCTCAGAGCGAGTTCGTCTCGGCGTCGTCGGTGTCAACATCCATCGTGAGTGGCGCGCCGTTCGAAGATGCGGCGGTGCAGTTTGCGCACTCGGTCACGAGCGTTGGCGACATCTCCACGGGGATTCCGGAATGATGGCAAGTCGTGCTCGTGCCGCAATTATCATTGCCCTGGTCGTGGTTTGCAGCGCGCTCGCAGGTGCCGCGATCGATCGCGCCGCAGTCCTGCGCATGCGCGGCCGCCGTTCCGCATTTGGTCCCGGCGGCCCGGGGCGAGGCACGCGCGAGACAGACACTCGCCGCCGCACCGACATGATCGAGCGGATGGTGAAGGAACTCTCGCTCTCGAATACTCAGCGTGCCGGCATCGACAGCGTTATGCAGCACACCGACTCGTCGCTGCGCGCCATTCGTCTCGAGATGCAGCCGCGCCTCACGAAGGTGTTTGAAGATTCGCGTGCCGACATCATCGCACGCCTCGATTCAACGCAGCGTACGAAGTTCAGCCAGATGATGCCGGCGGGGCGCGGCGGCCGAGGTCAGTAGCCCATCGGCCGGCCCGATGATCTGGGGTCGGACACACCCTCGTAACCGCCCTTCACTCGCATGATCGCGTTCACGAGTCCGATCCCTCGGCCCATGGCCACGAAGTAGCCCATCGCGCGCAGCGAATCCGCGACAGCGGGGGTGAGTGCCTCGCGCTCGACATACAGAGAATCGGGCAGTGCCTGATGATGCAGTCGCGGTGCGCTCATCGCGTCGGCGAGCGTCATCTTGTAGTCGAGCACATTCAGAATCACCTGCGACGTGCTCGTGATGATGCGCGGCCCGCCTCGGCTTCCGACCACGAGCAGCAGCGAGCCGTCCTTGTCGAGCACTACCGTCGGCGACATCGCGCTCAACATACGCTTGCCGGGCTGAATCGCATTCGACTCGCCTTGGACGAGGCCGAACATGTTCGGCGCGCCCGGCTTCGCGGCGAAGTCGTCCATCTCGTCGTTCAGGAAGAATCCCGCCGACGTCATGTACACACCCGAACCAAACAGGTTGTTCAGCGTCGTGGTCGTTGCGACAGCGTTGCCCTTGTCATCCACCACGGAGTAGTGCGTCGTCTCATTGCCTTCGCGGATCTGTGCGCTCACCGCCGACGTCGGCGTTGCGCGCATGTTGCCGATGGTCGAACGCAACCGAGCTGCGTACTTCTTATCGGTGAGCTGCGCGATCGGCACGCTCACGAATGCCGGGTCGGCGAGCTTCTCGTTGCGATCGATAAACGCGCGCTGGTACGCCGAGCCGACGATGTGTGCCCACGCGGCGCTGCCAAACGCGGGCATCGTTGGAAATCCTTCGAGAATATTCAGCGTCTCCGTGATCGTCACGCCGCCGGATGACGACGGCGGCATCGTGAGCAGCGTATAGCCGCGATACGTGGAACGAACCGCTTCGCGCCACACCGGCTTGTAGCGCGCGAGATCAGCCATGGAGATGATGCCGCCGGATTTCTGCAATTCGCCGGTCCACGCCTCGGCGATTGGGCCCTTGTAGAACGCGTCGCGTCCCTTCGCGGCGATGGCGCGCAACGTCCTTGCGAGCGCCGGCTGCTTGAGTGTGCTCCCGAGCACGGGCGGCGCTCCGTTGAGATAGAACGTGGTGCCGCCGCTGAACGGCTTGAGATACGCCTGGTTGTTGCGGAACGAGTTGTAGACGATGCTGTCGACCGTGATGCCTTCTTCTGCATAGCGAATGGCCGGTGCCATCACCTGTGCGAGCGACATAGTGCCGTACTTCGACAGCGCTTCCGTCAAACCGGCCACTGCCCCGGGAACTCCTGGCGCGAGCGGACCAACCACGCTCCGATCCGTGAGCTTGCCGTTGTCGTCCAGGTACATGTTGCGCGTGGCCGCGAGCGGTGCGACTTCGCGGTAGTCGAGCGCTGCATCGCGGCCATCGGCCATGTGGATCACCATGTATCCACCGCCGCCAATGTTGCCGGCTTCCGAGTAGCTCACGGCAATCGCGAATCCCACGGCAACGGCCGCATCAATCGCGTTGCCGCCCGCCTTGAGAATCTCTACGCCAGCTGCGCTTCCGAGTGGCGAGTCGCTCGCAACCATTGCGTGCGCACCGCGAACGGGTGTGCGGCCGGCCTTATGTCGCCAGAGGCTCGGAAAGTTCGCCGGCACTCTGTCGGGCGAGGGCATATATGCGCCGTCGACGCCGAGCACCTGGGGCGTGCCCACGTCGGTAGCGCCATGCACGGGCTGTGGCGCAGGTGTCGAAGCCGGTTGCGATGAGCTGCACGCAACGAGGGAGAGAATGCCGAGGAGTCTTTTCACAGCGTTGTCATCCTGAGCGAAGCACGCGTTGTCATCCTGAGCGAAGCGAGGGATCTGCTTCTCATTGAGGAATCTGCACCTCCGCCCTCCACCCGGCTACGCCTACAGCCCGAATCGCCCCACAATCCGCGTCGTATGCAACCGCACACTGTTCGCCGCGCCCGCGCTCAATCCATCCTTCTGGTGAATCGACGTCGTCACATCCTGCATGACATCAATCGAGAAACTTCGCGAGAACGCATACCCGAATCCGTATCCGAGTGCGAATGAGAAGTCGATGTCCTGGCCGGTGACGGGCGACGTGACGCCGGCCGTGCGGCTCGTAAATGAGTTGTACGACGTGATGCCAGCGCGCAGGTCGAACGCCGTGTGAAATTGGGCGGCATTGGCGACATGCAGTGTCGCAAAACCCTGCGACACGTTGGCGTCTTCGTCGTCGGCGACGCCGTTGTTGGTGACGCGCACAGGAAGGTGAGCCGTTGTTACGGCGACGCCAATCGATGCCCCCGGTGACACGGTCTTCTCGAGCGAGGCGACTACCTGCGTGCCCTCACCGAAATCCCAGCTCTGGCCGCCGTTCAGTACCGTCCACCCTTGCGAGTAGCCCGCGCCGATGGTGCCCCAGATACTCGGCTGGCGCGCCGGGAACCGGGAGCTGATGATCTGCGCGTTGGCATCAAAGGCCACGGCGAGCAGCAGAAGTCCGACCAATCGTGTGCGCACATTCCCTCGTTAGCTTGCGAGTGCCGAACGACGCCGGATAACTTAGCCGCGTCGATTCCCTCTCATAGAGTACACACACTGCGCGTCACTGATCCCCGCGTCACCGAACGACGCAATCCCAGAACGCAGGACATCGACCTCGCCGACGTAAATGGCATCGTCGACCTCATGATCGCTGAAGACCGCACTGTTTCAGATGCGGTCGCTTCGCAGCAGTCCCAAATCGCAGATGCGATCGTCGTAGCCGAATCGACCTTCCGCAAGGGCGGTCGCCTGTTCTACATCGGTGCGGGAACGTCGGGCCGGCTTGGCGTACTCGACGCGTCGGAATGCCCGCCCACCTTCGGCACAAAACCCGAGATGGTGCAGGGAATCATTGCCGGCGGGCTGGTAGCGCTCACGACCGCGCAGGAAGGCGCCGAGGACAAGCTCGATCAGGCGAGAATCGATCTGGCGGAGCGCGGTCTGCGCACCGGCGACTTCGTGGTTGGTATTGCCGCGTCGGGAACGACGCCGTACGTGCGCACGGGGCTCGAGTATGCTCGGAGCATGGGCGCGGTCACGGCCATTGTCGCGTGCTCACCGCCGCCGGCGGAAATGTTGGAGTGGGTCGACGTGCCCATCGTTGCCGTGACGGGACCTGAGGTCGTCACCGGCAGCACGCGCCTCAAGGCCGGCACCGCGACCAAGTTGATCCTCAACATGATCACCACCGGCGCGATGATCAGGTTGGGCAAGACGTTCGGCAACCTCATGATCGATCTGCGCGCAACGAATGCGAAGCTCGTGGATCGCAGCCAGCGCATCGTATCCGAGGTGTGCGACATCACGAAGGAGGAAGCGGCCGCGTTGCTCGACCGTGCCGATGGATCGGTGAAGCTCGCGATCGTGATGAGTGCGATGAAGGTTGAGCGCGACGAGGCGGAACGTCTGCTCGAGGAGAAGGGCGGCATCGTACGTCGCGTGATCGGCGGCGCGCCCCCTCCAGTCGAATGAGCGAGAACGTGTACGTCGGGCTCATGTCCGGCACGTCGCTGGATGGCATCTCCGCAGTGGTGGTGCGGTTTGAAGGTAAGGGCGGCAACGAGGGTGTCGTCCTGAGCGAAGCGAAGGACCTGCTTGTCCCGCACTTACTCGCCTTCCACGTCCACGAATACACTCCCGAACAACGCGAGCGCCTCCTCGCCGCCATGCGTGGCGCCACGGCAAGAGAGTACTGCATGCTCGCCGTGGACTTGGGCAATTGGCTCGCCGATGCAGCAATCGCCGTCATGGCCGAAGCGGGCGTTGCACGAGCCGACATCAGAGCCATTGGCACGCACGGACAGACGTTGTGGCACGAGCCGCCGCACTCTACCTGGCAGATCGACGCACCGGCTGTCATTGCCGAACGAACAGGTGTAAGCGTGGTGAGCGCCTTCCGCGTGCGCGACGTCGCGGCGGGCGGGCAGGGTGCTCCGCTCGTTCCCATCGCCGACGCGATGCTGTTTGGCGGTGGAAAGTGGCGTGCACTTCAGAACATTGGCGGCATTGGCAACGTCACCATCGTGCCTCCCGACGGCACGCTCGCGAGCGTCCGTGCATTCGACACCGGGCCTGGATGTGCCATCATCGATGCCGTCATGCGCAAGCTCTATGGACAGCGCTACGACAAGGATGGGTTGATCGGCGCAAGCGGAACGGCGAATGCCATGGTGCTCGAGCAACTCATGAGCGATCCATACTTCTCCGCGAACCCGCCCAAGAGCACTGGTCGCGAACTATTCGACGAACGCTACGTCGATCAACTCGTGTTTCTCTGCCGAGCCACGGAGACGACAACGGACGCCGACATCGTTGCCACGGCAACGGCGCTGACTGCTCGCAGCATTGCCGACGCGTATCGGCAATTCATCCCGGAGCCGGTCGAGGAAACCCTCGTCTCCGGCGGCGGTGCGAAGAATCCAACGTTGATGCGATTACTGCGCGAGCTCGTGGCGCCGCTGCCGGTGGTTTCGTTCGAGGAGCAATACTTCGACGGCGAAGCCAAGGAGGCCGTAGCCTTTGCATTGCTCGCACACCTGCATCTCGAAGGAATTCCCGGCAACGTGCCGACCGCCACCGGTGCGAAGGGGCCACGCGTGTTGGGCATGCTCACACCCGCGTGAGCGCATCAGCGCTGCTCGGGCCCATCGTTGCGCTGCACGATCGTATTCGCGACGCAGTGGTCGCCGCCTGCGAGGCCCAACAGGCTGACGACATGGCCGCCGTTGCGCACGACGATGTCGGCGACACCATCTACGCGGTCGACCGCGTGAGTGAAGAGACACTGCTGGCGGGCTTCCGCGAGATCGCAGCGTCAGTGCCCGTTGTCGTCATCGCTGAAGGACTGCCGCCGGAAGGGGTCGTCCTACCCGACGGCGCGAGGGAACGCGATTGTCCGTGGCGCGTGCTTGTTGACCCAATCGACGGCACCCGTGGCATGATGTACCAGAAGCGGCCGGCGTGGATTCTCACGGGCGTTGCACCGAACAAGGGCATCGAAACACGCCTCTCGGATATCCGGCTGGCGGTGCAGACGGAGATCCCCTTAGTCAAGCAACACCTCTCCGATCAGCTATGGGCTCAGCGTGGCGGTAAAGTCAATGCGCAGCGCTACAACCGCGTCACTGGTGTGAAGCACCCCATGGCGCTGAACCCGTCGCATGCGACAACGATCACGCACGGCTTCGGCTCGATCAGTCGCTTCTTTCCCGGCGCTCGCGACGTCCTCGCCGCAATCGATGACGACATCGCATTCGCCGTCACGGGCGGAGCGTCAGCAGGAAAGGCACTCTTGTTCGAGGATCAGTACATCTCGACTGGCGGCCAGCTCTATGAGTTGATGGTCGGTCACGATCGTTTCATTGCCGACATTCGTCCGGAGCTTTCCGGGATATTGGCGAGTCGAGGTCTGCCTCATCCACTCTGCTGCCATCCGTACGACTTGTGTACGCTCTTGATTGCTGAAGAGCTGGGGATCGTAGTGACCGACGCCACCGGCGCGCCTCTCGATGCACCACTCAATCTCGAAGCGGATGTGTCCTGGATCGGATACGCTAACGCTGAGATCAGGCGCATAGTGGAACCCGCCTTGCTCGCCGCTCTAACGAGCAGGCTGCGTTAAACCGTATACACAGACAGAACGGAACAACGGCGGACACTCCGGATGAACCGCACTTAGGGCGCGAAAAAAGGACGAAACCGTAGTTCCGCCCTTGTTTCCGCTGTGTCTGTGTCCGA
>JBBQHJ010000252.1:0-7216 GCA_038323865.1 Gemmatimonadales bacterium | reverse complement strand
CCCGAAACACCCGTAGGCGCGTGGCGGAATTCTTTCCGCGCTTTGCCCGACTGATCGTATCACTCCAAAAGAAGACCTTACCCTCACCTGATGCGATGAACGTGTCAGTTGAGATGAGAGGATTCCATGCGCACGATGCTTCATTACGCTGCGGTTGTTTCCCTGCTGATTCCCAGCGCAGGTTGGACGATCGTTGGCGAGCAACTGAATCTCCAGCCGCAGAGCAAGCTCTGGGTCGAGGGCGGCTCGACGATCAAGAGTTGGTCGTGTGAGGCGAAGGACGTCACGGCCAACATCGAAGCATCGAGCGGAGGCGCCGTTGCCAAGACACTCTCCGGCGAAAAGGCGATTAGCACGGTCGATGTCGAAATGACGGTCGAGAAGATCGAGTGCGGTAACGGCACGATGAACGACCATCTGCGCACTGCGCTGAAGGCGAAGGACAACAAGAGCATCAGCTTCAAGCTCACCGGTTATGACGTTGCCAAGTCAGCCGACGGCGTCGGCGGCACGTTGAACGGCACGCTGGCCCTGGGCGGCATGAAGAAGCCGATCTCGATCCCTGCAACCGGTGTGGAACTTGGCGGCGCGCTTCGCGTGACCGGTTCCTACACCATGAAGATGTCCGATTACGACCTCACGCCACCCTCGTTGATGTTCGGCCGCATCAAGGTGCGTGATGAAGTCACCGTGAAGTTCGATCTCGTCATCAAGAGCTGATCCAGTGTCATCCTGAGCGAAGCGAAGGATCTGCTTCTCTCCTACCACTCGAGGAACCGACCATGACCAAGAACACTCTCATCGTCCTCGCCGCGCTCGCACTCGCGGCGCCTGCGTACGGACAGACCCGCGTCGCGTCGACTGCAGCTGCCAAGGCCGATACCGCGACATCCGATAGCAGCACCGCAACGCCGAAAAAGGCACCACGTGTTGTCCGGTATGAAGCGCCACCCGTGGAGATTCAGCACATTCGCGCATCAGATCAGCGCGGACTCAATGTCTTCGAAAGCCCGAAGGAAGCCGGCGTTCCGTTCAGCGGCTTCAAGCTGACGTGGGGTGGTGCCTTCACGCAGCAGTATCAGAACCTCACGCACAAGAACGCGGCAGCGTCCAAGGTCACCGCAGGCGTTGATGCGAACCAGCTCATCTCTATCGGACAAGGCTTCAACAACGCCGTCGCGAATCTCTTCTTGAATGTCCAGGTCGCACAGGGCATCCGCGTGCAAGTCGAGACGTATCCCTCGGCACGTCATCACCAGGAGAGCTGGGTCAAGGACGGCTACTTCCTGATCGATGGTTCGCCGATCGAGAACCCGCTGCTGGACAACATCATGAAGTACGCGAGCCTCAAGGTCGGTCACTTTGAAGTGAACTTCGGCGACCAGCACTTCCGCCGCAGCGACAACGGCCAGACGATGTACAACCCGTTCGTCGGCAACCTCATCATCGACGACTTCACCACCGAGATCGGCGCCGAAGCCTACCTCCGCGCTGATGGCTACATGGCGATGCTCGGCATCACGGGCGGCGAAGTGCATGGTCAGGTCACGGCAGCTGGACAGCGTGGACCGACGTACCTCGTGAAGCTCGGCATGGACAAGAAGCTCGACGACCTCCGCTTCCGCCTCATGGGCTCCATGTACAAGACCGATCGCTCGGCGAACAACACGCTGACGAGCGGTGACCGTGGTGGCTCGCGCTACTACGACGTGATGGAGAATACCACGTCGAACGAAACCTCGAATGCCTGGTCGGGTGCAATCCAGAGCGGCATGCGGGATTACGTCACCGCCTTCGTCCTCAATCCGTCGCTGTACTACAACGGCATCGAGATCTTCGGGAACGTCGAGACGCACACGGGTGCGTCGATCACGGAACTCAGCCGTCGCACGCTCCGCCAGAATTCGATCGACGCACTGTATCGTTTCGCCGACAACAAGCTGTACGTCGGTGGCCGCTACAACGTGGTGAACGGCAATCTCTCCGGCATCGCCAACGAGATCAACGTCAACCGGCAGCAGATGGGTGGCGGCTGGTTCGTGACGCCGAACGTGTTGGCCAAGCTCGAGTACGTGACGCAGAAGTACAACAACTTCCCGACCACCGACATCCGGAGTGGCGGACAGTTCAAGGGCGTAATGATGGAAGGCACAGTGGCCTTCTGAGTTTCACACTCACCACGCAATGCCTCGCCCCTTCGGGGGCGGGGCATTGTCGCGTCGGTACTGGTGGTGTGTAATGCCACCTGCGTCAGCGGAATGACGAGCGTACCGTCCAGGTCCGTGGCGCCAGAGTTTGTCTGATGGCGGGCGCCAGCGCCCAGCGCATTCTTCTGTAACCATGAATTCAGCGCACCTCACCGCCCCACCAATTGCGGGCCTGACCAGCGACGGGGTGCGCACGCGTCTCGTGCGCGAGGGGCGGAAGGCGTCCGGGAACGTGGCGAAATATCTGCTCATGAGCACGAGTTCGAATTTCGGGAACATGCTCAGCATGGCCGTGGCATCGGTGCTGGTGCCGTTCCTTCCCATGCTGCCCACGCAGATCCTGGTCAACAACTTTCTCTACGATCTTTCGCAGATCACGCTGCCCAGCGATCACGTTGATGCGTCGCACGTCGCAACGCCGCAGCGGTGGGACATGCACCAGCTTCGGCACACTATGGTGCGCTTCGGCGCGGTGAGTTCCGTCTTTTGATTTCCTGACGTTTGCCGCGCTCCTGCTCCTGTTCCGCGCCAGCCCGCCGCTGTTCCGCACTGGATGGTTTCTGGAATCCATTCTCACGCAGACACTGGTGCTCCTCGTGATTCGTACACGGGGGAATCCACTGCGCAGTCTTCCGAGCGCCGCGGTGCTGACGAGTGTGCTGAACTGCGCGCTGATTGGCTTCGCGATTCCGTTCACGGGGCTCGGCGCCATGCTGGGATTCGTCACGCCATCGGCCACGATGATCGCGTTCACACTGGGTGTGACGACGCTCTATCTCCTTGCCGCTGAGGTCACCAAGCGAGTGATCGGCTCCGCGGTTGGAGGTGCAAACCAAGCGATGCTTCTACGCTGAGCCACACACCGGGGCTGTGGATCCTGGAACGTCCGGCGTGTCAGTCATTCAGCTACTGACACAGGGCCACAAGTGCCCATCCTGTAGTCTCCGACCGGAGCGCATCATGTCACCCTCCCGCGCATCATCAGTTACCTGGCGCAACATTGCCGTCGACACGCTCGAGACGAGCATGCCGCACGCCAGACCCTGTGTCCGTGCCGTCGTCAATCTCGACACGCTTACGCCTGCGGACGTCGTGATCGGCGCCGCTGTCGGGACGAATACGGAGGCGATAGGGGAAGGAGAACGGCTGTGGAGCACGCACGCATACGGCGAGGGCCGCTACGTCTTCGAACGGCAGGTGACGCCGGGAGAGCTTGCCTCGAAACTGCCGTGGATTGTTCGCATTGCGCCAGTAACGGGCGTGTTGCATCGCTCGGTGATTCGCCAGTTCCGCCGCGGACGCGCTGACTAGGCGCCGCTGCGCCGCGCGCGCGCGCCATTCGTGATCTGATCGGACGGAAAGAGCACGACATCCTCCCTTTCGCGAACTCCACTCACGACTTCGGCGCCGAGGTTTCCGATGTGGCCAGTGCGGACGGTGCGACGTTCCAGCCGGCCGGCGTTCAGGACGTACGTGACCCATTGTGATGTTTCGGTGGCGTCGTTCTCGCGAACGAGCGCGCTACGCGGAATCACCAGCGCACGCGGTGACGACCTCGTCACGATGCTGCCCTCCACGCGAAAGCCGTCGCCGGTAATCCGGCCGCTCGCGGGCGGATCGACAATGACGTTCACCCGTTGCTCCTCGACCCCCAGCGCCGAGATGTTCGTGAAGCCCGCCGGTTCGACCGAGCGAATGATGCCCCACGATGGCACATGATCGTCGCCATCCTCTGACCATCCTGCCAGGCGGACGCGGTCGCGTACAGATCGAGATCAATTCCCTGGAGGGCCGCGACCCTGACCTCGCCCGTGAGGTATGTCTTCGCGAGTCCACGCGCATGGAAGACGGGAGCCGCCGTGAGGATCTGGGGACATGATCGCGGCCCCTTAGAGCACCGACTCGATGTCCTGCCCTTTGCTTGCGGTGCGCAACCGCCGAAGCGCCTTCTCCTTGATCTGGCGAACACGCTCCCGAGTGATGCCGAGTTCCGTGCCGATTTCCTCGAGCGTCATGGGGTCACCACGATCCAAACCAAAATAGTTTCGCAGCACCGCTTTTTCTCGCGGGCGCAGGAGATCCATCGAACGCTCGATATATTCGGCGCGATCCACGCCTGGCAGGGGTGCGTCGGGTGGCGCGCCCTCGTCGGCAATGCGCTCCATGAGCGACACGTCCTGTCCGTCGGCGCCCAGCGCGTCCAGCGACACCGACGGAATTCCGATGCCCCACGTGCGATCCACCTCACCCTCGCTGATGCCGAGATCCTCCGCGAGCTCTGCCCGCGTTGGTTCGCGTTGCAGCTGTTGCCGCAGCAGTTCCGCCGTGCGCCCCATGCGGCGCAACCGGCCTTCGCGTCCGATCGGAACGCGCATCGCATGGCCGTGGTCGGCGAGAGCGCGCACAATGGCCTGACGGATCCACCACACCGCGTACGAAATGCACTTCCCGCCCTTGGACTCGTCGAATCCGTGCACGGCGCGCATCAGGCCGATATTGCCCTCGTCAATGAGATCCGCGAGCGGAACACCGCGGTACTGATAACGGCGAGCGACAGACACCACGAAGCGGAGGTTTGAGCAAACGAGTTTATCGTAGGCGTCCTGATCGCCCGCACGCATTCGTTTCGCCAGAACAGCCTCCTCCTCGATGCTCAGCAGGGGGTAGGCACCGATCTCTCGCAGGTAGGTAGCGAGCAAATCGACGGTGGAGAGGGACTCACCTTCTTGATGCGACGCGGAACGATAAGCCTCGGGACGTACCAGCATGGTTGTGAGCTCTCCGCGAGTGGCACAGCGAAAGCTAGGACCCATTGTGGGCGTAACAGCCGGAATTCTTCCCCCACCTGTGTCCGCGCTTTCCCGACAGCGTGCCGGGTTTTGCCGTCGTCCGATCACGGACAGACCCGCGGCATGCGGACGCACAACGTGACGTTGCCCGTAACACGCAATCAACGCACGAAAGGAGGCACCATGCTCAAGATCAATTCCCAGCTCCAGCGCGACGTCACCGACGAGCTGCGATGGGACCCACGGGTGGGAACGGCAGAGATTGGCGTCGCTGTGCGCGACGGCGTCATCACGCTGAGCGGCGAGGTTGACAGCTACGCACGAAAGTACGCCGCGGTGAAGGCCGCCGAGCGCGTGGTTGGCGTCCGCGCGATTGCGGAGGAACTGACGGTCAAGCTGCCGACGTCATCGACTCGCAACGACACGGAGCTCGCGCACGCAATCGTTGAAACATTTGCATGGGACGTACTGGTTCCCGACGAGAAGATTACCGTTCGCGTGCAACACGGCTGGGTCACGCTCGAGGGCATCCTCGAGTGGCAGTACCAATCCAATGCCGCCGAGCGCGCCGTGCGCAATCTGATTGGCGTGCGCGGCGTGACGAATCTGCTCGCGCTGAAGCAGCACGTGTCCGTGGCCGACGTGAAGGAGCGGATCGAGAGTGCCCTCAAGCGACACGCCGTCCTCGATTCCAAGCAGATCAATGTGGAAGCGTTGAACGGCTGTGTGACGCTGCGCGGCAAGGTGAATTCGTGGAACGAGAAGCAGCAGGCGGAATTCGCGGCGTGGTCCGCACCAGGCGTCATCACGGTTGACGACGAGTTGTTGATCGGCGCATGAGATGTTGCCAAGCCTGGATGCGCGGGCGGCCGGCGGAAGTTCCGCCGGCCGCTTTCTGTCGCTCCGTGCAAGCGCCGGAGATCGGATCGAGTACGCGACGACCCGCACGCAAGTCGAGATGGGCCGGCCGTCGGTGCGCGTCCGTCGGAGACGTTTTTCGATCACGATGTCCTGGCGTATGCCGCGCCAGTCGTGCCCGGCGCCGCACCGCTCAGCCGCGGCGCAGCACCGCTAGGCGCGTCGCTGGACGCGAACGCGCGCGTCCACTGCCACCGCTCCCTCGCGCCGCGCAATGAGCGGATTGACATCCAGCTCCTGAATCTCCGGAAAATCCACCGCCAGCGCACCGACGCGAACAATCACATCGGCGACCGCGGCACGATCGGCGGCGTGATGCCCACGCACGCCGTCCAGAATGGCGCCGCTCCGGATCCCCTGCAGCATGCTCTCTGCCTCGGCGCCACTGACCGGTGCAATTCGAAACACCACGTCGTGGAGAATTTCCACGAGGATGCCCCCAATGCCGAACATGAGGAGCGGTCCGAAGGTGTGGTCGCGCGCCATGCCGACGATGACCTCACACTCTCCCGTGATCATGGGCTGCACGATTCCACCCACGAGCTTCGCGGCCGGTGCGCGCTCCGCAACCACGCGATGCATGGTGGCCCATGCGGTGCGAAGCGCGCTGGCATCCTGAATACCGGCGACGATGCCACCGACATCCGACTTATGAATGATGTCGGGCGACGAGATCTTCAGCACGACAGGATATCCAAGGCGCGCGGCCGCCGCTTCCGCCGACGCCACATCCGCAACCTCCGCGCTTGTCACGACCGGCACGCCGTAGGCATGCAGCAGGGCGAGCGACTCATCCTGCGTGAGATGCTCGCGTCCATCGGCGCGCACTCGCTGGAGTATCTCGCGTGCGCGTGACGCATTGATGCCGGACGGGCGCTCCGCCACAGACTCCGGACGACCGGCCCACTCCCGCTGCCGGTTCAGCGCACCGAGTGCGCGCGCCGCCGATTCGGGAAAGATGTACGTGGGAATGTGTGCGGCCTGAAGTTCGGCACGACCGTGGGGGAGCCCTCGTCGCCCCATGAGCACGGCGAGCACGGTCTTCGCCGGGTGACCGGTCGCGCCCACGATCGCTTCGGCAACATCTTCCTGTCGCACGCCGTACGGTGGCACGAAAATCGGAACGACGGCGTCGATATTCGGATCGGCGAGCAGCGCCGTCATGGCGGCGCGATAACCGGCGGGCGTTGCTGACGCGATCATATCCAGCGGATTGCGAATCGATGCTTCCGCGGGAAACAATGGCCGAAGCGTTTCGACGGTGGCGGCACTGAGCTCACCGAGCTCCAGGCCGCACGACTC
>JBBQHJ010000251.1:0-7223 GCA_038323865.1 Gemmatimonadales bacterium | reverse complement strand
TGCATCGTTGCCCCACCGGATCGCTTCTGCTGTACGGCCCACGCCTGGTCGAGGTAGACGAGCATGATTACGCCCGTTTCCGCCGCAACGCCGCACAAGGCGATGAATCCGATCGCGACCGCCACCGACCAGTTGTACCCGAGCGCCCACACGAGCCAGATGCCGCCGATCAGCGCGAACGGCAGCGACGTCATGACGATCAGTGTCTCAGGCACACTCTTGAAATTGAAGTAGAGGAGAAGGAAGATGATCGCCAGTGTGGCGGGGATCACGAGTGTCATCTTCTCCTGCGCGCGCTGCATGTACTCGTACTGCCCACTCCACACGATGCTGTAGCCGGACGGAAGCGCCACCATGTCATTGACCATCTTCTGCGCATCACGCACATAGCTGCCGATGTCGCGCCCTGTGACGTCCACGTACACCCACGCGGTGGGCATTGCGCCTTCCGTGCGCACCACCATCGGGCCGGCCACTTGCTTGATCGTGGCGAGCTGGCCGAGGGGCACCTGAGCCACCGCTCCCCCTGACGCACCCACACGCGTCGATGACATGCCGCCAGTCATCGGTCCTGCGCTCGCCGGACCGGACGCGTGATTCACCGGAATCAGTACGGACGCGAGTCGCTCCGGCGTATCACGCAGCTCCTGCGGGTACCGTACGCGCACCCCGTACCGCTCGCGTCCTTCCACCGTTTGCGTGATCGTCATTCCACCGATCGCGGTGGCGATCACCGTCTGCACGTCGGCGACATTTACGCCGTGGCGAGCGGCCGCCGCGCGATCGATGTCGATATCCAGGTAATATCCGCTCATCGCACGCTCGGCGAATGCGCTTCGCGTGCCGGGAATGCCCTGCACTCCCTTCTCGATCTGGCGACCGATGCGTTCGAGCTCACCGAGATCGGGGCCGAAGATCTTGATGCCGACCGGCGTACGAATGCCGGTCGCGAGCATGTCGATACGTCCCCTGATCGGCATTGTCCACGCGTTGGTCACACCGGGCATGCGAACCGCCGAGTCCATCTCGGCCACGAGGTGATCGTACGTCATGCCCGCGCGCCAGACGTCGGCCGGCTTGAGCGTGATCGTCGTCTCGAACATGTCGAGTCCCGCAGGATCGGTCGCGGTCTCGGCGCGTCCCGCTTTTCCCCACACACTCGCCACTTCCGGGAATGACTTCAGGATGGAGTCCTGTTGTCGCAGGATCTCACGCGCGCGTGCCACGGGAAGTCCCGGCAGCGTGGTTGGCATGTAGAGAATCGTGCCCTCGTCGAGCGGCGGCATGAACTCACTGCCGATGCGCGTCCACGGAATCCATGTGACGATGAGCGCTACGACACTCGCGAGAATCACCGGCCCGCGATGCGAGAGCACGACATCAATCACCGGACGATACGCGCGAACGAGCCAGCGATTCAACGGATTGGCTCGCTCCCGGTAGATGCGCCCACGGATGAAGAATCCCATCGCCACCGGAACAAGCGTGACCGACAGCAGGCTCGCCGCAGCCATCGACAGCGTCTTCGTGAACGCGAGGGGCTTGAACATCCGACCCTCCTGCCCCTGCAACGTGAACACTGGCAGGAAGGACACAGTGATGATGAGCAGCGAGATGAACAGCGCGGGCCCCACTTCCTGCGCGCTCTCGACGACGATCCGCCACCGCTCGGTGGCGGTGAGATGCGCTGTGGAGAAATGCCGTGTGCTCTCGCCGGGCTGTGGCTCACCGGCCGCACGTTCGAGATGCTTGTGCATGTTTTCGATCATCACGATAGCGGCGTCGATCATGGCGCCGATCGCGATCGCGATGCCGCCGAGCGACATGATGTCTGCGCCAACGCCGATCCACCGCATGGCGACGAACGCCATCAGAATTCCAACAGGCAGCGTGAGAATCGCCACGAGCGCGGAGCTCGCGTGGAGCAGGAAGATCACGCAGACGAGCGCAACGATGACCGATTCCTCGAGCAGCTTACCCCTGAGTGTCGAGATGGCAGCCTCGATCACCGTGCTGCGATCGTATACCGGTGTGACCACGACGCCGTGCGGCAGACCTTTCTGCACTTCGGCGAGCTTGGCCTTGACGCTGTGAATCGTCGTGAGCGCGTTCTGCCCAAAGCGCATGACGACGATGCCGCCCACGGCGTCGCCGCGACCGTCGAGATCGGCGATGCCGCGTCGGATCGCGGGGCCGACAGACACGCGACCCAGTTCCGCAACACGAATCGGCGTGCCGGCCGCCGTTGCGCCGACCACGATGTTCTCGATGTCGCCGATAGACTTGAGATAGCCAAGCCCACGCACCATGTACTCACGCTCGGACAACTCCATCGTCATTGCGCCAACGTCATTGTTCGCCGACTGGATGGCGGACATGACTCGCGTCACTGGAATCCCGTATGCGAGCAGCTTCGCGGGATCGATATCGACCTGATATTGCTTTTCGAATCCGCCGATGCTCGCCACCTCGGACACGCCCGGCACCGCCATGAGCGCATAGCGGAGCGACCAGTCCTGCAAGCCACGCAACTGTGCGAGGTCGAGACGACCAGATGTGTCCTCGATCGCGTACTGATAGATCCAGCCGAGTCCTGTTGCATCGGGCCCGAGCGTCGGAGACACGGACGCGGGAAGCCTGCCCTGAATACCGTTCAGGTTCTCGAGCACGCGACTGCGGGCCCAGTAGAGGTCCGTGCCATCGTCGAAGATGATGTACACGAACGACACGCCGAAGAACGAGTATCCACGCACCGTCTTTGCGCCCGGGACCTTGAGCATCTGTGCGGCGATGGGATACGTGACCTGAT
Organism: Gemmatimonadales bacterium; assembly: GCA_038323865.1. Classification (GTDB taxonomy): domain Bacteria; phylum Gemmatimonadota; class Gemmatimonadetes; order Gemmatimonadales; family Gemmatimonadaceae; genus AG11. The sequence goes on along the minus strand of JBBQHJ010000251.1, from coordinate 4,414 downwards.
CCTCGACGATGCGCGGCGCCTGCTCACTGTAGTCGGTCTGCACGATGACTTGTACGTCCGAGAGATCCGGTAGCGCTTCGAGTGGCGTCCGCCGGACCGCAATGATGCCGGCGATCGCGCATGCGATCGTGAAGAGCACGACGACCAATTTGTTCGCGACGGACCATTCAATGATGCGCTTCAGCATGGTCGACGGCTCACGGCGTGGCGCGACCCGGCGCGGGCGCCGGAGGCTTCGCGTCGATCATCGGCAGCGGCGTGGGCGGCCGGCGGACGTCCATGCCCGGCATGTTGCCCATCCCGCCGAGCGCGGTGCCGAGATTCGATTCGGCGTCGATGAGGAAGGTAGCGGAGGCAACGACTGTTTCGCCCGCGCGCACACCGCGCAGGACCTCGATGCGATCGTCGTTCGTAACGCCAAGCGACACCTCACGTGGAGCGAGCGAACCGTTTGCCTCACGCACGAACACCACGTTCCGTTCACCAGTGGATAGCACCGCACCACGCGGCACAGTGAGAACCTCCGAGCGCTCCGCACCGGTAATACGCAGTGTGGCATACATGCCGGGTTTCAGCTTGAGATCAGAGTTCGGAAGCACCACGCGCACGCGCACGGTGCGTGTCTCTGTGTTCACGGTGGGATAGACGTACGCGATGTGTCCCATCCGATGATCGCCGGGGAATGCCTCGAAGTCCGCGTGCACCACTTGCCCGAGCCTCACATTCGCAATGTCCTGCTCGAAGACGTCGCCCTCGACCCACAGCGTGCGCAAATCCGCGACGCGATAAAGCGCCTCGCCTGCCATGATCTTCTGGCCCGCGATGACATTCTTTTCGAGCACGTATCCGCCGACGGGCGAGACGAGCGTGAGCGTCTTGCGCACTTGTCCCGTGCGCTCGATCGCGGCGATTTCGTTGGCCGGGATGTCCCAATATGCCAGTCGGCGGCGCGCCGACTCGATCAAGTCGCCGGCACCACGCTGCACGTCGATGGTACCCGCGGCCACGTCGATACGCAGGCGCTTCGCAAGCAACAGCTCTTCCTGCGCCTGCACCAGCATCGGCGAGTAGATCGTGAGCAGCGGTTGGCCCACGGACACTCCCTGCCCGGTTGAATTCACCAGCAACCGGTCCACCCAGCCATCGATTTTGGGCGCGATGGTTTGCAGCTTCGTCTCGTCGAAGGTGAGTTGCCCCACGGCGCGCACCTCCTTCACCAGCGGTCCCATGGTCACTGCGGCATACGTGACGCCGATGCGGCGCCCCTGTTCGGCGGTGAGCCGAACCGACTGCGCACCCGGGGTACCCGCAGTGCCGGCGTGAGCGTGAGCGGTGTCTGCGCCCGCGGGCGCGGCACTGCCGCGTGTTACCAGATACACAGCGCCGACGGCGACGAGTAGCACGCCACCATAAGTGCCGCCGCGAATGACTCTACTTGTCATCTCAGCACGCTCGAGCTGGAGTCGATCAGCTCGTGGCCAGTCAACATTTCCAGATCTGCCCACGCCTTCCCTTCGTCCGCTTGAAGCGTGAAGAGCTCTTGCCGGTACTTGTTTACCGTCATCCGGCTGTCGAGCAGCGTCATGAAGTTCACGCTCCCCGCGCGATAGGCGGAGAGGGACGATGCGACCGTCGCCTCTGCCTGTGGCAGCACCGTCGATCGGTAGAGCTGCATGAGCGTGCGCGCACGCGTGAGCGCCACATACGCTTCGCCGATCTTGCCACGCGTCTCGGTGCGCATCACGGCGACGTCTGCGTCGGCCATCGCCTTCATGGCGCTCGCCTCGGCGCGCATCTGGTATTGGCGGTCGCGCGCGAAGATGGGAATCGACGCACCGATCATCAGGCTGCCCATGCGTTCCGTCGTTCGCGCGCCATCCATCATTGTGCCGCGCTGTGCGTACACGATGCCGACCTGGAGATCGGGGATGATGTCCTTGCGGGCGAGGGCCTCGGTTGCATCGGCAGCGCGGACGTCCTGAAGTCCGGCGCGAATCATCGGTCGCTCCTGCTCCGCGAGTGCCGTGAGCGACCACTGCGTTGGAAGCGAGTCGGGAAACGCTGGCAACACAACGTCGCCGACGTTTGTGGCCGTGTTGCGATCGAGCAGCGCGTTGAGGCGCGCGACCATCGTCTGCCGCATGGCGTGCATGCGCAACGTGTCCTCGGCCATGCGCGCAATCTCGACCTGGGCACGGAGCACATCCGCCTGACGTCCATCGCCCACGCGATACATGGACTGTGCAGTGGCGGCAATGTCCTGTAGCAGACGCAGTGTTTCGCGCGCTACGCGGAGCTGCTGGTCGGTCGCGTAGAGATCATAGAACACCATCGCCGTTTGGCTGCGGAGTTCCCAGCGCACGTCGAGCGCGCGATCGCCCATCGCGGCCGCCTGCGCACTCGCAACTCTGCCGGCGAGACCGAGCTTCCCGCCGAGGGGCAGCATCTGCATGAGCTGCAACTGCGTCATGCCGATTGTCTCCATGGGTGCCAGGCCCGGGAGCGTGCGGTTCATGATCCCCAGCTGGAGCTGCGGATCAGGCGGGCGGGTCGCACCGCGCACCCGTGCCTGCGCAGCGCGAGCGAGCGCCGCTGCTGCCGCCACTCGCGGATTTCCCGACTGCACGGCTTCGTACAGGTCGCCGAGCCGCGTGATGCTTGTACTCGCAGCGATCGCCTGTCCACCGGCGCGTGCGTACGCTGCGGGAAGTAGCACCACTACGAACGCGCATATCGATGTAGTTCGCATTTCTGTTGATCGCTCCCAATGAGCGTTCGTGCCTCTATCGAGGCACCAGCAGCAAGATCATAGCCGCGGTCTGAGATTGTGTTGCCGTGAGTCCGCGACAGAGAGGAGCATGCGACCCGACGCTTCACGGTGATTTTCAAGCTACGGCGACTCGACTCAGCGACCGTCAGGAGTTGGCCGAGGCATTCACGGGGAATTCCCCACGCGGCGCAGTGTTCGTTGAGGCGCTACACTTTGCGTGTCGCCGACGCATCACTTCTTCGGGTATTTCGGCAATGGACATGAGCACGAACGAACACGAACACGAGCACGCGGCACATGAGCACGCGGCGCACGATAAGCACGCCGGTCATTCGGTCGCGATGTTCCGCGAGAAGTTCTGGATCACCCTACTCCTGACGCTGCCAACGTTCGTCTGGGGAGAGATGATTCCGCGTGTCCTCGGCTTTACGCCACCCGCGGTTCCGGGAGCGCACTGGATTCCCGTCATCTTCGGCACCGCCGTCTATGTCTATGGCGGCTGGGTGTTCGTGAAGGGCGCGCTGGGCGAACTCGCGGATCGCGCGCCGGGGATGATGACGCTCATTTCGCTCGCGATCACGGTTGCGTTCTCGTTCAGCGTCGCCGTGACCATGGGATTCAACGCGATGCCGCTGTGGTGGGAGCTCGCGTCGCTTGTCACCATCATGTTGTTTGGCCATTGGATGGAGATGCGCTCCGTCTCGCAGGCGCAGGGTGCGTTGAAGGAGCTGGCCAAGCTGCTTCCGGACACGGTGACCCGTCTCGACAACGGACAGGCGGTGGACGTTCCGCGCTCCGATCTCCGTGACGGCAACCTCGTTCTCGTCCGCCCCGGTGCGAGGGTGCCCGCCGACGGTGTCGTTCAGGAGGGCACGAGCGCGGTCAACGAGTCGATGATTACCGGTGAGTCGCGGCCGATCAACAAGATCGCAGGGAGTGCCGTCATCGGCGGCACAGTGAACGGCGACGGTTCACTCCGTGTGGAGATCACAAAGACGGGAGAGCGCACGGCGCTCGCCGGAATCATGCGGCTCGTTGCGCAGGCGCAGCAGTCGCGCTCGCGGGCACAGGTGGTGGCCGACCGCGCCGCGTTCTATCTCACGCTCGTCGCCATCGGATCCGCCATTCTCACCGCCATCCTGTGGACCCTGTTGTCGGCGCCGGCGGCATTTATCATCGAGCGAGTAGTCACGGTGCTCGTCATTGCGTGCCCGCATGCGCTCGGCCTCGCCGTGCCGCTTGTTGTCGCGATCTCCACCACCATCGGCGCGCGCAACGGATTGCTCGTCCGCGATCGGCGTGGACTCGAGGAAGCACGCAACCTGACTGCGGTTGTCTTCGACAAGACCGGTACGCTGACCCGTGGCGAGCACCGCGTGGTAGCGATGCGCACGGTGGACGGTCTCTCCGAGCCTGACGCGCTGCGATTGGCGGCGGCGCTGGAGCAGGACGCGGAGCATCCGGTCGCACGTGCAATCGTGAAGAGTGCGGAGGAGCGCCGCATCGCGCGTGCACCGGTCACTGCATTCCAGGCCATTCCCGGCCACGGTGTTCAGGCGACGGTCGATGGACGTCAGCTCTTCGCTGGTGGCCCCAATTTATTGAAGAAGCTCGATGTCACACCCGATGAGAGTGTCCGCGCAT
>JBBQHJ010000250.1:0-7227 GCA_038323865.1 Gemmatimonadales bacterium | reverse complement strand
AGGCCTCTTCACTGGTGTCGCCGCGATCGATTGCGGCGATCGAAACAGACAGGCGTGCGGCTTCAAAGCGGACGCAATGCAGCAGACGAACATTGAGCTGCTGCAGCTCGTTCGACTTGGCCAGCAGCACAGCGCGTGCGGCTTCGGACTGCTGGTTGTGCAAGCGGTACGGGCCGATGCGCGGCACCACCACCTTCGCGATCTCCTCGAGCGCGGCGATCATCTCGGCGCGGACGTTGAGGAGCTCGTGCAGGCTTTCCGTGTCGCCCTTTTGGGCGGCGGCAGTGGCGCGGTGTGATTCAATGACGAGACGCTCGAGCAAATCGAGGGCGGCGGCATCCGGACTTCCCGGAATGATCGCGTGCGCTGCCTCGGGAGTCATGAGGGCCTGGGCGAGTGCGGACGGTGTCATGCCGCGCTCGCGTTGTTACGGCTCGAGACGTCGGCGAATGCCGTGCGAAGTTCAGAGACCTGTGAGCGAATCCGGTTGAGCAAGACGAGGTCGTTCTTGCGACCGACATCGATCAGTTCACCCAGGTAGAACATGTACAGGCTGTGCAACTGCTTACCAATCGCGCCGCCCTGTTCGACGTCGAGGCCGTTGAGCAGCTCGGTCACTGCGGCGTTCGCGCGGGTGAGTGCGTCTGCACGCAACTCGAAATCGTGTGTCTCGATGGCGCGCGCAGCTCGGCACAGCTGCACGAGCAGGTAGTCGTACACGATGACCACGAGCTGTGCCGGCGATGCCGATAGCACTTCGACCTGGCGGTACGCTGACGTTCCGGTGTTGTAAGTCATCTGGTTTCGTCCTGAGCAAATACGAAGGGACTGCTATGTAGATGATCGGCTACTTGTTCTGAGTCTGTAGTGACGAAATCATGCTGGTAATCTGCGAGCTCTGCGCATTGACCCGCTGGACTGCGGCTTCCATCGCAGCAAACTGCTTCAGCAGCGCGTTCTTTCTGCGCAATAGCCGGGCAGAGACGTCGTCGCTGCGGCGCTGGATGCTTTGCGAAGAGAGGTCGAGCTGCGTCGTGACGGAATCCACGAGACCATCGCCGCTCCGCGTGACCGAGCGCGCGATGCGTGAGATCAGGGCTCCGGTGCCAACGACGACCGTCGTACTTCCGACGGCGCCGGTGACCAAGCCGGAATACCGCACAATCAGGCCGGACGCCGTTGCGCCGGTGTTTGCTGTAAGCACCTGTCCAAGGCCGGTGGCCGCCACGCCATCGATCGTTCCGGCGATATCGGTGCCGGCATACTGCTGTGCGGCGATGCCAACCTGTCCTGCAGAAGTCGTGTCGCCGACACCGTACGCAACCGTGAACGACGAGTTCGAGCCGAACTGTGGACCGGTAATCGTAAGCGCGCCGCTTACGACACTGGCGTTCACAAGCATCCCGTTCGACGTGAACATCGCGTTCAACTTGCTCGAGATCGCGCTGGCATCGTCACCGGTGGCGAGGACGATACTTCCCGTCTTCCCCGTGACGCCATCGGTGAAGTTCATCGTGCGTGGGACACCGCCGTCATTGAACGGGAAGGTAGCGCCCGTACCGGTGACCGTTGGATTCGTCGCGAGCGCGGTGACATTCACGGCATACGTGCCGGCCGCGGTGTTGTCGCTCGCGCCGACGTACTCCAGGGCGGCGTTGTCCGTTGAGCCATTCAGGCCGAAGAGCTGCTTGACGCCGTTCTCGTCGCTCTTGAGCGCAGTGGTGAACGCGGCGGCGTCGAGGGTGAGCACGCCGGTCTTGTCGAGCGAGATGCCAATGAGCGTCGCGCGCGAAAAGCTGCCCCCGGTGATGTCCGTGAGCATGGCCGTCGAAAGCGCGCGTCCCGATGAGCGCAGCGATCCGTTGCTGGCCAAGAGCCCGCGGGATGCCGTGTTCTTGTTGACGAAGCCGACGGTATCATTGAACGCTTTCACGAACGCCTGCATGCTGGTCACAGCGGCTGCCGTGTCGCGCGCGACGTTGAGTGTGGTCTGCGTGCCGACTTCCGTCTGCTGGAGCTTGAGTGACACCCCGGCGATGGCATCGGTGATCGTGTTCGATGTGCGGGAGTACTGCACACCGTCGACGCGAATCTGTGCGTCGGTACCTGAGATGATCTCGCGCTGGCGGCCTGTCGTACCGACGTGGAACGCACCAATACCGGTTGAACCGCCACCGTTCGCGACGCTCTTGCTCACCGACAGCGAGAATGCGAGCTGTGAATCGCCCGAGGTGTTGTCGGTCAGCTGAATCGAGCCGTCGACACCGAGCGATGCCGTGGCTGAGCGCGTGCCGCCACCGAAGCCAGTCACGCCGTTCAGTGTGCCGAGCAGGTCGTTGAGCGTGGATGTGGCGCCAACGGTAAAGGACACTGTGACGGCCGTTCCGTCGCCGCGACGTCCGCTGAGTGAGATCGTGTCGCCCACCTGCATGTTCGCCGACGTACCGGAAGACTTGAGATCACTGAGTAGTGTGGAACCAATTGCCGGCGAATCATCGGCGGCCGCGAGCGGCCCACTGGCGACGACCTGCGAGATCGCAGCACGACCTGCGTGCGCGAAGCCGAGCAACTCGAGTGCGCGGAGGCTGTTGGCGTCCGGTTGCGACGGCGTCACCGTATCCGGAATCGCCGAGACGTTTCCGCCTACGACGAGACGGTATGTGGTTGCGCCTGATTCGGTGTTAGGCGCCACATTAGCATCGACTCCCGCAGCTTGCAATCGTGTCGCGATGTCGCTGAGTGTGTCGTTCGAAAGATCGACACTAATTGTGACGTTCCCAACCCGAATGGATGTTGCTGCAGGCGCCGTGATGCCGAGGGCCGTGGCGACTGCGGTATTTGTGGACTTGAAGGTGGCGCCGGTGCTGTGACCATTTTCGTCGGTTGAGAAGCTGTATGAGCCGTCGACGAGTCCGAGCTGTTGAAGAACGCCGCCTGCGCTGCTGTCTACGAGCTCGATGCCCTTTGCGCCGGCGACGTCGCTCGTGAGCACGAGGCGACTTCCGCCGCCCGCGGTGCCGAGCAACGTGGCCGTGACGTGCGAGCTATTGGAGACCGCGTTGATGGCGGTGCGAATTGCGGTGAGCGAGCTGCCGGCGCTGACGCTGACTTTCTGTCCGTTGACGGTGAAGTCACCGGAGAAGCCGAGTGCGGTGGTGGCGCTGGCGACGGCGTTGCCGCCGATCTTTTCGGATTGTGCGAGGCTGAGGACTTCGACCTGATATTGTCCGGGCTGCGCGTCTGTTGTTGCGGTTGCGGAGACGAGCGCGCGGCCGGTGGACGCACTGGTTCCGCCCGAGACGGTGGCTGCCCCGAACGCGGTGCCGTCCTTGAGGCCGGCGGCGGCGTCGGCGAGGGCCTGTGCCATGTTGCGATAGCTCGTCCACGCGCCGGTCTTGCTCTGATTACCGGCGAGCAACCTGGTGAGTGGATCCAGCTGGCGTGATGAATCGACAGCGATGAGCTGGTCGACCAGGTCTTGCCACTGGATGCCGCTAGAGAGTCCTTGAACTGATGAAATCGACGGCATACGCTGACTCGGAAGAGGGGTTCCTCAGATACTGATATCGACACCCTTCCGGCAGAACTTGAGCGTGCGGCGTGCTGCGTATTGCGTGAGAGGTACGGCGTGCGGTGATCGTATTGCGTGCGGCGTGCGGCGCGAGAGGTACGGCGTGCGGTGATCGTATTGCGTGCGGCGTGCTGCGCCGCCGGTTTCGCGTGACGGGGTGCCGTGACACGATCGCCGTACGCCGAACCTCGCGCGCCTTACGCAGCACGCCTCACCAAAATGAAGAACCCGGGATGGCGTAGCCATCCCGGGCACTTCACTTGACGTTCTCCGTGGGTAACGGGTTCGAAGGATTATCCTCGAAGAAGCGTCAGGACGCCCTGGCCGGCCTGGTTCGCCTGCGCGAGCATCGCTGTGCCCGCCTGCGCCAGAATGTTGTTCTTGGTGAACTTCGTCATTTCCTCAGCCATGTCCACGTCACGGATGACAGACTCCGCAGCGGCGTAGTTCTGGATCGTGGTCTTGAGGTTGTCCTGCGCGTACGCGATACGGTTCTGCGAAGCACCGATGTCACCTTGCACGCCGGCGACGACGGACAACGCGGAATCGATGTTGGTCAGCGCGGTCTTGGAAAGCGCCGCGGTGGTCAAGCTGTCCGACGAGATACCAAGCGTTGCCAAGGTCAAGTCGAACTTGGCCAGCGTGATGTTATCGTTGCCGGTGTACGCGCCGCTGGAGCCGATCATGAACGAGCCGCCGTTGGCACCAGCTGCAACCGTGATCGTCTTGGTCGCGAGCGAGGTTGCGGTGACGCTGGTATCGGTGTCGATCGAGATTCCGAGCTTGTCGAAGTTCAGCGTCTGCTTGGCGCCGGCCGTCAGCGACAGGACCTGCGAGACACCAGCACCGTTATCGAGCGTGATGGTACCACCAGCAGATGCGATCGTGTACGTACCAACTGCTGCACCGCTCGACTTCGCGCTGTAAGCGCCCGCCGAGGTCGTCAAAGCCGTACCGCTGACCGTCGCACCGAAGTTACCGTCGAGCAGCGTCTTGCCCTGGAACTTGACCGTCTGGACCGTACGCGTGCTTTCAGCCGTCAGCGCCGTGAACTCGGCCTGAATGCGCTTACGACCACCCGTCGTCGCGTCACCGTCGGTGTTGTCCGAGGCTGACTGCGTGGCGAGTTCCTTGATACGCTCGAGCATCTGCTGGATCGTGCTCGTTGCGCCGTCTGCGACCTGGAGCAGCGAATCAGCCTGCTCGGCGTTGCGTGACGCCTGCGACATGGCACGCGTGTCAGCGTGCAGCTTGTTGGCGATGCCCAAACCGGCAGCGTCGTCACCAGACTTGTTGATGCGGAGACCTGAGGAGAGCTTGCTCAGCGACTCGCTCACCGACATCTGCACACGGCTCAGGTTGTTGCTAGCGTTGATCGCGCTAACGTTGGTGTTGATACGCATTGTGACATTCCTCCCTGGATGGTCTTGGAGCATCCTTGCTCCTCAGCAAACTCCCACGAGCTTGCTGCATGGGAAGAACTATCGACACACGCCTTTTCAGACTTTAGCGCCAATTCACGTGAGGCGTTCGGCGTGAGGCGCGAGAGGTTCGGCGTCCGGGGATCGTGAGGCGTTCGGCGTCAGGCGCGAGAGGTACGGCGTCCGGGGATCGTCTGGCCCGTGTCGCGTTACCGCGAAACCGTCCGATGCACGCCGCACGCTATACGATCGCCGCACGCCGGACCTCGCGCGCAACACGCCGCACGCCTCACGATCGCCGCACGCCGCACGCCGGACCCCGGACCCCGGACCCCGGACCTCGCGCGCAGCACGCATCACGCCTCACGAAGAAGGGCCAGCCGGTTCGGCTGGCCCTCTTCATCAATGCGGCATCTTTTCGGCTGGTATCGCCTCTCGAGTCGAGTAGTTCGAGTTCTGCACGACGAACTGCTCCCCCACTTTTTTCCCCAGGTTCAAAAGAATCGGCCCCTGGAGATTCGCCGTCGCGCCCTCGCCCTCGCCCGCCAGTGTGAGAATCGCGAGCACTGACACTTCATCTGCCTTCGACGCTGCGAGGCGCGCGACCACGGGGTCCGGTACATCTATAGAATAGCCGTCGAAATACGGAAACGGATCCACGAGCAGGAACGCGAGCGTGCTGTGCTCGATCGACTGCAGCCAATAGAAGTTGGCCGGGCCGGCGGGCAGCAGCGCAAAGTCGCGGCACGTGGCGAAACCGATAATTCCTTCCGCGAGCGTAAAGCGCTGTTCGTCGGGCACCTCGATGGCGCCAAAGAGACGCGTCTCGACGAGACCGGATTTCGCGGGGGTCGTGTTCTGTGCGGCGGCAGCCATCAACGGAGGTAGTCTGTAAGGTTCATGCTAATGACCTTCGACGTGGCGAGCATCGCAGCCTGATATGCCGTCTGTCGAGTCACGAGTGCGGTCACGGCCGTCTCGACGTCGACATCCTGCAGGCCCGAACGATACGCGGTGAGATTCGACTTGAGGGCGGTGATGTTCTGGCCGGCTACATCGAGTGCATTGGTCCGCGCACCCTGCTCGCCCTGAAGAACCTGCACGTTGTCGAACGCGGCATCCAGTGGCGCGAGCGCATTCTGCGAAGATTGCTGATCCCCCGCCAGTAGAGCTCGCGTGGCGTCTCGCAGCGCCGCCAGCACGCCGGAGTCCTCGAACAGCTCCTTCCCGCTGTGCGTTGCAACCAAGGATTGCCCGTCACCAATTGCCACCGAGCGCGTGCCAGCTGGCGTGGTGGTCGAGAAGTCGATGGTACTTCCTGATCCTGTGACGGCGTACGGCACGGTCGTGGACGTATCCCCGCCAAACACGTATTCGTCGCCAAACTTGCTGCTCCCCACCTGCACCGCCGAACGGAACAACTGCTCCATCTCGGCCGCCGCGACAGCGCGCGTGGCCGGCGTTGCCGTGCCGGTGGCCGCCGAGACCATGAGCTCCTTGGCTCGCGACAGGAGGTTGGTGACTGAATCGAGCGACTTACCCTCCACGTCATTCCGGGAGTTGAGGGCGTCGATATTTCGCTTGTATTGATCGAGGGACGTCAGCGAGCTGGAGGCGCGCATGACTTCGTGCGCGGCCTGCGGGTCGTCCGACGTCTTCCGAATTCTCAAACCCGACGTGATCTGCGATTGCAGATCGTCAATGGCCGTTCGGTTGGTGCTTAACTGCGCCAGCGCGTTACGAAGCGTGGCGCTATTGGTGATACGCATGCCTGTTACCCCGTCTGCGACGTGCTCGTCCCATTACGCCGGACGTCCGTCTGGTATGTATCGGCATCCTTCCTCCGATACTGTAGCCCGAGTCAATGGCAACGATCCTCTGCGTCGACGACGAGCCAGCCATCGGGCTCATCCTCGCTGATACGTTAGAACGCGCCGGACACACCCCGGTAAGTGCCGCCAACGTGCCGCAGGCTCTGCGCGCGCTGCAGACTGGTGCCGTCGATCTAATCATCTCGGATTACCGGATGCCGGGCCTGTCGGGCCTGGAGTTTCTGCAACTGATCCAACAGGAGGGCTATGATGTCCCCCTGGTGATGCTAACCGGCTATGGGACGATCGAGCACGCCGTGGCGTCAATCAAGGCAGGGGCGGTCGACTACATCACCAAGCCCGTCGCCCCCGAACAGCTGCTTCTCGCAGTCGGCCAGGCGCTCGAGTTCGTGCGCCTTCGTCG
>JBBQHJ010000249.1:0-7342 GCA_038323865.1 Gemmatimonadales bacterium | reverse complement strand
CGCAATTCGGGGGCGTGGTGAACTACGTCATGCGGCGGGGCGACCCTGCCCGGCCCTTTGCGATCGCGTTGCAACAGACCGGCGGGAGCGATGGGTTGAACAACACGTTCGGCTCGCTGAGCGGAGGAGCTGGGCGGGTGCAGTGGTTCGGCGCCGTGCAGCGGAAGGCGCAGACAGGCTGGCGTCCCAATTCGGATCTTCTCCAGACGACGAGCTACGCTGCCGTCTCCACGACGCTCACGCCGACGCTGACCGCCACGATCGACTATTCGGCGCTGCGCAACCGAATCCACATGCCTGGCGGTCTCTCCGACGGCCAGTACGAAGCGGGGGCGAAGCAGTCGTTCCGCGCGCGCAACTGGCTCACGTCCCCATGGAACGTGACGACCGCCACCCTGGCATGGACGCCATCGCGTGGAACACGGGTGGAGAGCGTCACGTCATACCTGAGGAGCGCTCGGTCGCTCGTGTGGAGGAACGAGGACGGCGGCCCGGGTTCGCTTGACGACGTCGATCCGACGACGGGCGAACACGTCAACCGCGAGGTGGAAGCCGAGGCATTCACCAATGTGACCGAAGAACTGCGGCTGCGCACCGACTACAGCGTGCTCGGACATGCCTCGACGATCGCGGCGGGCACGCGGTGGTTCGACGGGCAGATGCACCGGCAGGGCGGCGGCGAGGGCACGACCGGCTCGGACTTCGACCTCTCGCTCGTGCCGGGGGCGCAGTACGAGTACGACATCCGCTTCACGACTCGGAATCTCGCCGCGTGGTTCGAGAACGCCGTGCGTTTTGGCGACCGGCTCTCGGTCGCGCCAAGTCTCCGCCTCGAGTACCTCCGCTCGACCGCCAACGGATACACGGATACCATCTTCGCGCCGCAGGCAAAGACCCGCACCGTTCCGCTGGCGGCACTGGGCGCCACCTGGCTGGCGAGCGGCACTACCGCGATCTATGCGAACGCGTCGCAGGCGTATCGCCCGCTCGATTACACCTTCGTCACACCCGTTGGCAGCGTGTCGCGGATTGACCCCGCCATGCGCGACGCGCACGGCGTGAGCCTCGACTTGGGTTGGCGCGGCACCGCTGCGGACGACCGCGTCCGCTTCGATGTCGGCGTCTTTCACCTGAACTACAACGACCGTGTAGGGCTGAGGACGCGCGCAGATGCCGCGGGAACAGTGTTCACCGAACGCACCAACGTGGCGAATAGCGTACATCAGGGGCTCGAGAGCTACGTCGAGGTGACACCTCTCGCTGCGCCGAAGGGATTCGGCACGGTGACCGTCTTCAACTCGCTCGCCCTCACCGATGCCCACTACACCAGCGGGGACGTCACCGGAAATCGCGTCGAGTACGCGCCAAGGGTCGTGGAGCGCGTCGGCATCACGCTGTCGCGCGGCCCCATCTCCACCACATTCCTGACGAGCCACACCAGCGCGTCGTTCGGCGACGCCGACAACACAGTGCGCAGTGCGGATGCGGTGGTTGGAGTGATCCCCGCGTACACGGTGCTCGACCTGTCGGCGACGCTGAACCTGCCACATGGCTGGCGCGTGCAGGGCGGCGTAAACAACCTCGCCGACCGGCGTTACTTCACACGTCGCACGGACGAGTACCCCGGCCCCGGCATTCTTCCGTCGCTCGGGCGGAGCGTATACGCGACGCTTCGCGCGGCGCCATGAACGTCGGGGCGATTAGCGCCCAATGATCCGTGCCGCGCTGCCGCATGTTCACGCTACTGGATCTGGATGTACAGCGGCACCGGCCAGAGCTTGAGGATGTCGCCCCGCGGTGTCGGCGGCCGGTCATTCCTCACCTTCGTGAACTGCTTCCATCCGGTGAACTGCACCGGCTCACGCTTGATGTCGCGCCAGTAGGTGTCGCGCTTCATCCATGACGGACCGAAGCCGTCCATGTGCATCACCACCTGCACGCGCGGATCGAGCGCGATCTTCTTCGTGTTCGTCACACCGCCGGGCGTGAACCGGTGCACGACGAGGATCTTGGGCGGCAGCTTGTACTTGTCCACGAGGTTCGCGAGGAACTTCGACGCATAGTTCACGTCGGCCGCGTCGTACGTGCCGATGCGCTTGCCGGGGATGCCGCCCTTCTTCATCGAAAACTCGGGATCGATGCCGAGGTGCACGTCGGGCCGCTTCAAGAATTTTTCGATCCATGGCAGCTCGTATTGCAGTGTGCTCTGTCCGACCTGAAGGTCGACGAACATGAGTGCGTTCCGACTCTTCGCCCAGCCGTAGACCTTCTCGATCATCGCGCTGTCGTGGCGCGTGCGATACTTGCCGCTCGTGCCGGGAACGGCATCGGCCACGAGCACGATGACGTGCAGCGCCGGCTGCGCCGGGTGCGCTGGATCGATTCGATTCCACGCAGCGACTTCGGTGTCGAGCTTCGCGAGCATGCGATCCGGCGCAAATTCGCCAAGGATGCCCATGCGCTTCGACAATGGATTTCCATAGAAGGCGATGATCCGCCGTGCGGGCAGGATGCTCCCCGGCAACGGCGGCGGTCCTTTCACCGGCCAGAGCGAGTCGAGCTCGCTCCCGACGTTGGCGAATGCCGGGTGGCGGTCGCCGGTATTCGGGCCGAGCCTCGCTTTCGCCGTCTTGCGATGCGTGGTGTCCTTCGAGGTCACCTTCTCGGCGGCGCGCAGCGGCAGCGTGTCCATCACGGTCGCGCGCCTCGCGGCGTTGAGCGAGTCGACGGTGTCTGCCGGTGTGCGAATATTCCTCGTCGCATACAACGATGGAACAGGCGCGGCGCTCGCGTGCACCGGGGCGTCGGCATAGGCGATGACGAACGAACTGGCGACGGCGCCGGCAACCACGCCGAGTCTTAAGAGGCTTCGTGTAAACGGGCGACGCAAAAGTCCGGACGATGCAGGTGTGGAATTCATTGGCAATGTGCGCGACACATCACCGGAAGGTAGCTCGGCTGCCGACCGAATTGGCATCTGCTTGCGCAGGAGTTCGGTCACCTCTACGATAGCTCGGCCACTGCTCTGCTGATGCGTCCTCAAGTGTGAAGGAATGGCTCCTCGCAATCGACTGCTCGCGCTGACACTGCTCCTTGGCGCCACTGCCGCGTACACGCCAGGCGGTCGCGGGCCGGCGGGCCTCCCTGTCAGTCACACGCGGCACTATTTCATTGCCGCCGATGAAGTGGACTGGACCTACATTCCCGCGCGCGCCGACCAGGCCATCACCGGCGCGAAGGACGACTTCGGCTCATTCCCCGGATCGAAGGGCACGCTCGATCCGAATGCCACCACGTACAAGAAAGCGCTCTATCGTGAGTACACCGACTCGAGCTTCCGCACGCTCAAGCCTCGCGCTGACGCGTGGATGCATCTCGGTAGTCTGGGACCCGTGATCCGCGCTGAGGTGGGCGACACCCTCCTGATTCACTTCCGCAATCACGCCACGCGTGCGTTCAGCATGCATCCGCACGGCGTCTTCTATCGAAAAGATTCGGAGGGCCTGGCGTATCTCGATAGCACCTCGGGTGCCGACCGAGCTGATGACGCCGTGGCTCCCGGTGCGACGCATGTCTACCGCTGGACCGTTCCCGAACGCGCCGGTCCTGCGCATGGCGACGGCAGTTCCGTGTTCTGGACATATCACTCGCATGTCGATGAAGGCAGGGACGTGAACTCGGGCCTCCGCGGTCCGATCATCGTCACGCGTCGTGGCATGGCGCGACCCGACGGTTCGCCGAAAGATGTCGATCGCGAGTTCATCACCGAGTTCGCCCTGAACGACGAGACATTGAGCTGGTACTTCTCGGACAACGTGCAGCGGCTCTACGGCGCTCCTGCAAAGTTCGATTCGTCTGTTGCGAGCGTGATGGAGTTTCATCACTTCTTCGCCATCAACGGCTTTCTCGAGGGCAACGGACCCATGCTCACGATGCGCGAGGGAGAACGTGTGCGCTGGTATGTGTTCTCCGGACTGAATGAACAGAACTCGTGGGACATCCACACCCCGCATTGGCATGGGCAGACGGTCGTGGCGGCGCACATGCGCACCGACATGATGATGCTCACGCCGATGATGAGTGGTATCGCTGACATGGTGCCGGACGATCCCGGCATCTGGATTTTCCACTGTCACATGCCGGGGCACTTTGCGGCAGGCATGTATACGCGCTTCACGGTGTTCCCTCGCCGTTAACGCGTTGCGTGATCTGCAGTCGAGAACGAATTTCGGCGGGGAACATTGGCCCATCGGCAGTTAGTGCGCCGCGCCGCGACACCCCCTGAATCAAACCGGGATGAAGAAGCTTCACGTTCCCGTCGTCGACGCGAGCTACTGGGCGGCCATCACGCTCGCCAGCGTATCCGGCACCAACCTCGGCGATCTCTACGCTCATGATTCGGGACTTGGCATTGGAGGCGGGCTCGCGGTACTCGCGGTCATCGCGGCGATCGTGTTCTTCGTGGAGCAGAAAGATTCCAAGTCGCGACTGCTCTACTACTGGCTTGCGATCATCATCATCCGTACCGGCGCGACGAACATTGCCGACTTCCTCGCGTTTCGTGTGAAGGTTTCGCCGGCGCTCCTTGGCAGCGGACTCATTGCCATGATTGCTATCGGCGCGTACTTGAGCCGACGAACTGATACGAGTGACGAGGATACGACGCGGCCGCCGGGCTCGAATGCTCTTTACTGGGTCGCGATGCTTGGCGCGGGTGTGTTCGGCACCGTGGCCGGCGACGTCAGCGCCCACTTCCTCGGATTGTTCCGTGCCGCGGTTCTGCTGTCGGCGGTACTGCTCGCGGTGTTGTTTGCTGGTCGTCGTCGGTGGACAGATGGACTCGTCTATTGGAGCGCGCTCGCGGTGGCGCGCACGGCCGGTACGGCGATCGGTGATTTCATCGCGGAAAGCCAGACGCTGCATATCGGACTGCTTAAGGCAACGCTGCTGACAACCGCAGCATTCATCGGCGTCGTGGTGTGGCGGGGTCGCAATTCCAGCGACGACGCCGTAGCGGCACAATAAGGTGGAATGCTCTGCAAGTTCAACGTCCAGTGCACCGCCAACTACTATCGGCGTAGTTGACGGGCGGGTCGGCGGATGGTACTATAGCCATAGTAGCCACTTGCAGAGGCGCACATGGAAGCGACAACACTCGGCACGCGCGAGCTCGACGTCATGACCGTGCTCTGGTCCAACGGATCGGGCACAGTCACCGAAGTGCAGGACGCGCTCGACGCCACGCTCGCCTACACCACGGTGCTCACCATCCTGCGCAACCTCGAGGCGAAAGGGCTCCTTCGCCGCGAGGCCGAGGGCCGCGCGCATCGCTACTTCCCCAAGACGCGACAACGCGCCGTCCAGCGCCGAGCGCTGCGCAAGATCATAGACACGTTGTTCCGCGGGTCGCCCGAGGCGCTCGTCGCGCAGCTCGTGGACGACCGCGAGATCAGCGTCGACAAGCTCAAGAAGCTCGCGCGCAAGCTCGCGAATGATCCCGGACAGGGAGAAAAGCCATGATCTTCTGGATGCTGTCCGTCACCCTCTTCACCACCTGCATGGCGATCGCCGCGTGGTGCGCGGAGTGGGCGCTCCGCGCACGACGCCGGCCCGCGCGCGGTGCATGGCTCTTTGCGTTCTGCACCTCTGTCGTCTGGGCAGTGCTCGTTGCACGACCACGTGTGGTTGGCGCAGGAAACACAGCGGCCGTCACGCTCATACAGAAGCTTCCCGCCATTCACGTCGATAGCAGCGTTACGACCTCGATGCCACTCGAGCGCCTGTTGTGGGGAATCTGGGCAGTGACGTCCGTCATCTTGCTGGTCCGGGCACTCCGCGCGCTCACGAGCCTGCGCGCCGCGCAGAGAACAGCGACCGTGCAGGTCATCGACGGCGTTCCGGTGCTGGTGACACGCGACATCGGCCCAGCGGTCGCAGTCGGTCCGCGCTCTCGGGTGCTGGTTCCACAGTCAGTGCTCGAGCTCGACGCACCGCTCCAGCACCTCATCATTGCGCACGAAATGGAGCATCACCGCAGCGGGGATCCATGGCTGATCATCGCCTCGACCGCACTCACAGCAGTGCTGCCGTGGAATCTCCCGCTGTGGTGGATGTCGAGCCGTTTGCGCGCCGCGCTCGAGATGGATTGCGATGCACGGGTCATCGCGCACGGCGCCAATGCCACGGAATACGGCAAGCTCCTGCTGCTCGTCGCGCATCGTCAGTCGCTGCTGCCACTCTCGCCAATGCTCGCCGAATCCACGTCGCACCTCGAACGGAGGATCACTGCCATGCGTCGCCCCCACACTCCCAGCACACTCCGCGTCCTGCTCGCCACACTCGGCGCATCAGTGGCCCTCTTTGCGGCGTGCAGCTCGCGCATTGACGGCCCACTCACCGCGCCGAGCATGTCCACGCCGAACATGATCTCGGAGCACGTGATCTTCTTCGAGTTCCAGGTCAACAAGCCCGCCGGCGCTATCGCGGGCAGCGGCCACCTTACATATCCCGCAGAACTCCGCAGTCACAACGTGCAGGGAGTGGCTCTGATGCAGTTCGTCGTCGACGAGAAGGGGAGCATAGAGCCCGGTAGTATCAAGGAGCTCAAGGCCACGCATCCGCTGTTCGCCCAGGCCGCGCGAGAGGGACTGGCCTCGATGAAGTTCACACCGGCCGAGACGCAGGGTCATCGCGTCAGGCAGCTCGTGCAGATGCCGTTCACGTTCTCGCTGTCGCAGTGAGGCGAGTGCTCGTCGTCTCTGCGGCATTGCTCTTGGAGGGATGTCACCATCCGGCGCAGGTCGCGCCGGTGCCGGCGCAACTTCCCGCAGCGTGGGAGCACTGCTCGTAGACTGTCATCGAAACGTGGATGCCCATCGGTTTTCTGTCGGCACTTGCGCATATTCACGGCGTTGGTGCCGCCGAAACAGCGATGGCCCGCCCGCTGACTTGCTTTCCCTGGCGACACCGCCCTTGCGCGGAGCCGCCACGAATGAGCAAGACCCCTCGATGACCACTCCCATGGAACTACGCTCGAAGACAATCCTCGTCACTGGTGGCGCAACGGGCATCGGCCTCGCACTTGCCTCGCGGTTCCTGGAAGCGGGCAGCCGAGTAATTGTGTGCGGTCGCCGTGCATCCGCCCTGCGCGACGCCGCGGCCGCAAATCCGGGACTCATCGTGCGCGCGTGCGACCTCGCTCGCGAGGACGAACGCGCCGCACTCGTGGAGTGGGTAGTCGCGGAGCATCCGGAGCTCGACGTCCTCGTGAACAACGCCGGCGTCCAGCGCCGCATTCGCCTCGACGAGCCCGAGCCGTGGGCGGACACGCGCCGGGAACTCG
>JBBQHJ010000248.1:0-7383 GCA_038323865.1 Gemmatimonadales bacterium | reverse complement strand
CGAGCTCGTGGATCATCTCGGTGGCGTGCGCGCCCACGATGTGCGCGCCGAGGATCTCCCCGTACTTCGCGCCGCGGATGAGCTTCACGAAGCCTTCCGTCTCGCCGGACGTGCGCGCGCGCCCGTTCGCCGAGAAGGGGAACTTGCCAACCTTGTACTCGATCTTCTTGTCCTTGCACGCTTGCTCGGTGAGCCCGACGGACGCTACCTCGGGGTGACAGTACGTCGCACCAGGCACATTCGAGTAGTCGAACAGGTGCGGATGCTGGCCCGCAATCACCTCGGCGGCGATCACACCCTCGCGTTCGCCCTTGTGGGCGAGCATCGGTGGGCCAGCCACATCGCCGATGGCGTAAATGCCCTTGGTGCTCGTCTCCATCTTCTCATTGATCTTGATGAAGCCGCGCTCGGTGAGCTGAACGCCCTGCTCCTTGAGACCGATTTCTTCGATGTTCGGCGCTCGGCCAGCGGCAACGAGCACCATGTCGGCCTTGAGCTCCTTCTTTTCGCCGCCGACTTCGACGGTCATCGATACAGAGTCCTTGGCGACTTTCACATTGGAGAGCTTCGCGCCGGTGAGCACGTCGATCTTCCGCTTCTTGAAGGCGCGCTCGACGTCCTTGGAGCAATCGGTGTCTTCGACGGGCAGGATGTTCGGCATCACTTCCACGAGCGATACCTGCGCGCCGAACGCCGCGAAGACGTCGGCGAACTCACAACCAACGGCACCCGCTCCGACGATGATGATGGACTTCGGGGTCTTCTCCAAAATCAGTGCTTCATCGGACGAAATGACGGTCTTCTTGTTCAGCTCGAGTCCGACCTGCGGAAGCCCCTTCACACGCGAGCCGGTCGAGATGACGATTGCCTTCTTCGCATCGTGCTTCTCGTCCTTTCCATCGGCGGTTTTCACGCTGACGCTGTTCTTGCTGGCCAGCTTTGCGGTGCCCTTGATCCACGTGATTTTGTTCTTCTTGAACAGAAACTCCACACCCTTTGAGTTCTGTGAGCTCACACCGCGCGAGCGCTTCATGGCCACGCCGAAGTCGAGCTTTACCTCGCCCGGCGTGACGCCAAAGTCCGCCGCCTTCTTCATCTTTTCGGCGTAGGATGCCGCTTCGAGCAGCGCCTTGGCGGGAATGCAGCCCCAGAGCACACATGTGCCGCCGAGCCCCTCGCGTTCGATGACTGCGACGTTGAGTCCGAGCTGCGCGGCGCGAATTGCGCCGACGTATCCGGCGGGACCGCCGCCGAGGAAGATCACGTCAAAGGAAGCCATGGTCAGTAGACAAGCATGAGTGGATTTTCAACGAGACGCCGCAGCGTCTGCAGGAACTTGGCGCCAACAGCGCCGTCGATGACTCGGTGATCACAGCTCATCGTCAGGCGCACGCGATTGCGAATCACCGCCTCTCCATTCACGACGACGAGCTTTTCTTCCCCCGTACCGATGGCGATGATGCCGGCCTCGGGCGGATTGATGATCGCCGTGAACTGATCGATGCCAAACATGCCGAGATTGCTGACGGAGAACGTGGAACCGGTGAACTCTTCGGGCTTGAGCTTCCGCTCGCGCGCACGTTTGGCAAGCTCCTTGGCTTCCTTGGAGATTTCGCCCATGCGTTTCTGGTCGGCATTCCAGATCACGGGGACGATGAGTCCATCGTCTGTGGCGACTGCCATGCCGAGATGCACTGCATTGAAGTAGCGGATCTTGTCGCCGAGCCAATGTGCGTTCACCTCGGGATGCTGCGACAGCGCAGTGGCGATGGCCTTGAGCAGCACATCGTTCACCGAGACCTTGAACTCGGCACCCATGTCAGCCATGGCGGCGCGCATTTCCATGACGCGCGTGAGGTCGAGTTCAGCGGTGAGATAGAAGGTCGGAATGGGTCCGATGGATTCGCCGAGTCGCTTGGCGATGACCTTCCGGATGTTGGTGAGTGGCTGGTCGGTGTAGTCGGACTGGTTGTCCGACGGCCTGCCGGTGTGCCTTTCTGCCGGTCTGCCAGTCATACCAGACTGTGCGGCGGCTTCAATGTCGCGCTTTATGATGCGGCCATTCGGGCCGCTGCCTTGTACCGTCGCGAGGTCCAAGCCCTTCTCGCTCGCGAGACGCCGCGCAAGCGGAGAGCTCCGTGTCGGACCGCTGTTGCTCGGTGCGGGAGCCGCGGCGGTGGTGGAAGGCGGAGGACTGGCCGACTGGGCGACTGGCAGACTGGCCGACGGAGTGGGACTGACCGACTGGCCGACTGGCTGACCGGCCGGCAACGCACCGCCGCCCAGAAGTGAATCGATATTTTCGTCCGCAGCTGCGATGATGCCGACGAGTGTGCCGACGGGTGCGCCATCGCCCTCATTGAGCACGCGCTTGCGGAGGATACCATCGCCACGCGCGACGAGCTCCATGATCGCCTTGTCGGTTTCGACTTCAGCGACTGGTTCGCCGGACTTTACGGCATCGCCCTCGTTCTTGAGCCACTTGACCAGCTTCCCCTCTTCCATGGTCGGGGAAAGCGCTTCCATGCTGATTTTAGTTGCCATGATTTATCGGCTCAGTCGAGATACATGACTTTACGGATGGCCGCGATCGTCTTGGGCAGATCGGGCTTGGCGTGCTTTTCAAGGCTCTTGGTATACGGCATGGGCACATCGGCCTGGTGCACGCGGACCACAGGCGCATCGAGATTGTCGAAACATTCGCGCTGGATGTAGTCCACCACCTGCGCGCCAACGCCGCAGACTTCCCAGCCTTCTTCCAGCACGACGGCGCGATTCGTCTTGTTTACAGACGCGGCGATTGCCTCGACATCCATCGGACGGATCGTTCTAAGATCAACGACGTCGATGTTGATGCCTTCCTTGGCCATCTGATCGGCAGCCTGCATGGCGACGAGCACCATCTTGCCATGCGTGATGATGGAACAGTGCTCACCTTCGCGCTTCAAGTCCGCCTTGCCGATGGGAATGACGTAATCCTCATCAGGGACTTCGCCCTTGGTGTTATACAGCATTTCGCCTTCGAGGAAGCACACCGGATTGTCGTCGCGAATGGCGGCCTTGAGCAAACCCTTCGCATCGTACGGTGTGCCCGGCGCGATGACCTTGAGGCCGGGAATGTGTGCGAGCCACGACTCCCATGCCTGCGAGTGCTGTGCAGAAAGCTGCAGCGCGGCGCCGTTGGGGCCGCGGAACACGATGGGGATTTTGTACTGGCCGCCCGACATGTAGAGCATCTTCGCCGCGGCGTTCACCACCTGATCGAGCGCGAGCAGGGCGAAGTTCCACGTCATGAATTCGATGACGGGACGCAGTCCGACCATCGCCGCACCGACGCCTACGCCGGCAAAGCCGAGCTCCGTGATGGGCGTGTCGACGACACGCATCTCACCGAACTCCTGGAGAAACCCCTTCGAGACTTTGTAGGCGCCATTGTAGACGCCGACTTCTTCACCCATGAGGAAGACGCGATCGTCGCGCTGCATTTCTTCACGGATAGCCGCGCCAAGCGCGTCTCTGTATGTGATAATCGGCATGATCAGGTCGTCGTGTCGACGTAGACGTCTTCGAACAGCGCTTCGAGCGGCAGCTCAGGGCTCGCGTCGGCGAAGTCCCAGGCGTCCTGCACGACCGCCTTGATGTCCGCGTCCATCTTCTGCAGCTGCGCCTCGGTGAGCGAACCGTCTTTCTCCATCTTGTCGCGGAGCAGCGTGATGGGATCGCGCTTCATGTACTCCTCGAGTTCCGCCTTGGTGCGGTAGGTGCCGCTGACGGCGTCGGACATGGAGTGGCCCATGAAGCGATAGGTGCGAATCTCGAGGAGTGTCGGATGCTGTTCTTTGCGCGCGCGCTCAACAGCCTCGCCAACGGCCTGTCGGACCGAGAACACGTCCTGTCCGTCGCATTGCTGGCGGGCCATGTTGTACGCTGCGCCGCGCTCATAGATGTCGTGGATCGACGACGCGCGCTCGAGTACCGTGCCCATGCCGTAGCGATTGTTCTCGATGATGAACACGCAGGGCAGCTTCCATAGCGCGGCCATGTTGAGCGCTTCGTGAAATGCGCCCGTGTTCACGACGGATTCGCCCATGAAGCAGACGATGACTTGATCGCCACCGCGGTACTTGATGGCGAATCCGACGCCCGTTGCGAGCGGAACATGCCCGCCAACGATGCCGTGGCCGCCAAGGAAGTTCGTGTTCTGGTCGAACATGTGCATGGAGCCGCCCTTGCCGCGCGCACAACCGTCCTGCCGGCCGAAGAGCTCAGCCATCACGGCGCGCGGCGTTATGCCGCGGGCGAGTGCCTGACCGTGATCACGATAGGTGGTGATCACGTAGTCATCTGGGCGCAGCATGCTAAGCGTACCGGCACTGACTGCTTCCTGTCCGATATATAAGTGACAGAAGCCGCCGATCTTGCCGAGCGCGTAAGCCTCAGCGCAGCGCTCCTCGAAGCGGCGCTGAAGGAGCATGGAGTGCAGCAGCTCCGTGTCGAGCGCTGGATCGGATTTTGTTTCTCCGTCGAACTTTTTCTTCGAGGCCATGACGTAGGTCTTTTGAATGTTCTCGTGAAGCAGGTCCTTTGCTTCGCTCAGGACGACATCGGGATTGTACGCGCTTCGCTCAGGACGACATCGGGTTACACACTGGCCGCCTGGACTTGCTCCCAAGCGTGATAGCTGGAGCGGACGAGCGGGCCGCTCTCGACGTGTCTGAAGCCAAGCTCCATCCCGACTTCATAGAAGCGGCGGAAGTCCTCGGGCGTCACGTAGCGATCGAGCGCGATGTGCCCATCGGACGGACGCAAATACTGGCCGAGCGTGAGGATATCCACGTCGACTTTGCGGAGATCCTTCATGACTTCGATGATCTCCTCGTTCGTCTCACCCATGCCAAGGATGATGCCCGTCTTGGTGAGGATCTGCGGCGCGATGCGCTTTGACGTCGTGAAGATGTTCATCACGCGCTCGTAGCGGCCGCCGGGACGGCACTTCTTATACAACCTCGGAACCGTTTCGGTATTGTGGTTGTAGATGTCCGGCTCGGCCGCGAGGACCGCGGCGATCGATGACTCGCGTCCCTGAAAATCAGGAACAAGAACTTCCACCGACGTACTCGGCGAGCGGAGCTTGATTTGCTTGATCGTTTCCGCGAAAGCCCAGGCGCCAAAATCCGGAAGGTCGTCGCGATCGACGGACGTGAGCACGACGTGTTGGAGCTTCATCGTGAACGCGGCTTGAGCGACGCGCTCGGGCTCAGACGGGTCGAACTTAGGTGGACGTCCATGAGCGACAGCGCAGTACGCGCAATTTCTCGTGCAGACGTCACCAAGAATCATGAAGGTGGCGGTGCCATGCTCCCAACATTCGCCGACATTGGGGCAATGCGCTTCCTCGCAGACCGTATGAAGGTCGAGGTCGCGCATGAGTTGCTTGAGATGCAGATAATTCGGCCCGCCCGGTGCACGCACCTTGAGCCACGACGGCTTACGCTCTGGGAGGTCCGGGGCGCGATGCCGGCCCATGATCTGGTACAGCGTTTCTGACATGGCTCTCTGCGACGGCAGCGGCTACGGCAAACGGCAGACGGGCATGGACGTTGACCGGGGCAAGCTAGCGCGCGACTCCTGTAGAGGTAAGCCTGTGTAACCGCTGTCAGCGTGTTAAAGGGTTACTAATCCGCGCTGAAACGGGCGATGCTAAATGAATCGAGCGGGGCGGGCTGGCGTTCCGTGGCCAGAAGATCCCCGAGCAGGCTCGCCGCCCACGGGGCAAGCAGGATTCCGTTCCTGGAAAAACCACCCGCGTAAACGAGCCTCAGCGAGGTGGGATCCGAGCCGAGCACAGGGAGCGTGTCCGGGGTCATTGGGCGCAGGCCGGACCAGTGATCCAGGACGCGCGGCAACACAAGGCTCGGGAGGGTCCGCGCAACCACGGCAAGCAACTCCTGACGGCCCCACTTCGTGATCTCGTTGACGAAGCCTGTTTGCTCGATCGTGGCTCCCACTACGAGCGTACTGGAGCGAGGCACCAGGTAGCCTGTCCGCGGTGCATACATCACGTGGCGCAGCGGGCACGCGTCGATGCTGAGCAGCTGTCCGCGCACGGGATGGACGGGGATAGTGCGCGGCAGTCCGGCCAGTTCGTTGATCCATGCGCCCGCCGCCACAACGAGCCAGTCCGCGGCGACTGTTGATCCCGTCGAGGTACGCGCACGAACGTCTGGCGTGAGCTGCACCTCGATCACGCGATCGGGAAGCAACTCGATGCGCGGATGTGAGCTGACAGCACGCACGAGCGCCTGCATGAGTTGCACATTGTCGACTGCACCATCGCACGGATGCAGCATGGCGCCTGCATGCGGGGCCAATGCCGGCTCGAGCTCCGCGAGTTGCGTGGAGGTGATGACCGTGGCCTGCGTTCCAGCGCGATCTCGAAGCGCCGACAACACTTCCTCTCGATCTGCGAGTTCGAGAATGCCGAGGCGATTGAGCTCGACGTCGATGCCAGTGCGCTCGCGGAGGGCTGCGAGAAACTCGACGTAGAAGTCACGCGCTTGGAGTGCGTGCGACAATACATGCGGAGGCATGCCTTCAAGTGATGGCGCCAGCATTCCAGCTGCTGCACGCGACGCGGCTCCGCTCGACGGAAGGTCAATGACCGTGACAGCGAAACCGCGGTCTGCGACGTTCAAGGCGACAGTGAGCCCGGCGATACCACCGCCGATGATGACGACATCTGTTCTCGTGGTCATGCGTCGCCAGACCTTGCGTTGCGAGCACTCATGAGCGCAATCTCACTCCCTGAAACCTTCCGTCGCCACGACGCGTACAGTGGACAAGACTCGCAAGGGAGAAAGCACCATGCTTCGCACTGTATTCATGATTGGGCTCTTTGCGCTGGCAGGGCTTTTTCTACTCAAGCTTCTGTTCGGCGTGATTTTTGTCGGCTTCGGGATGTTGGGTTGGCTTTTCGGTTTCGCCATCAGAGCGCTGATCTTCGGAGTGCTGATCTATCTGGTCATCAGGATCTTCAGTCCGGAAACGGCTCGCAAGCTGAGAGAGAAGTTTTCAGGAACTGACTTCTAAGTCGTTCGGTCGCACAGTCGAAGGGCACACCAACTGAGTTCGGTGTGCCCTTCTGGTTTTCGGTACATGACGAGCGACGGTGCGATCTTCAGGCGGTGAGACCATCAATCACCGCCCACACCAACAATGGCACCATGATTTCGTGGTGTCCTGTGATCTCGTAGCCCTTGCCACTCTGAAGCGTGGGGCGCTGCACCACGTTGACGCGCGGACGATAGTGGCGCTGCATGTCGAGATCGACGGTGGTGAAGTTCTGCGGACGGCCATCATTCAAGTTGCGCGCAATGGTCAGCG
>JBBQHJ010000247.1:0-7386 GCA_038323865.1 Gemmatimonadales bacterium | reverse complement strand
CCAACGGCGCTCGCGCACGGTCGTCTCGGTCTCTTTCCGGAGAACGCCGAGCTGGCGATCGGAAAATCCGAACTGCTTCATCCGGCGAAGCGCCCATTCGTCCACCTCACCAAGCGCCGCATACTCGCGCTCGGCCTCGATGAGCTCTTCCATCTGCGCAAGAAACCACGGATCAACCGCCGTGAGCTCATACAGTTCCCCGACGCTCATGCCCGCGAGGAAGCCTCGCTTGATCTGATAGATTCGTTCCGGCGTCGGCTGCCGGAGTGCGCCGCGCAGCATCTCGATGGAATCATCGGACAGGCGATCATCAGCCAGCGTGCCGGTCGTCCAACCTGTACGTCCGGTTTCCAACGCCCGCAGCGACTTCTGGAACGCCTCCTTGAACGTGCGCCCAATTGCCATTGCCTCACCCACGCTCTTCATCTGCGTGGTGAGCAACGGGCTGGCTGACGGAAATTTCTCGAAGGCAAAGCGCGGGGCTTTCACAACGACGTAGTCCAGCACCGGCTCGAACGACGCCGGTGTCGTCTTCGTGATGTCGTTCGGAATTTCGTCGAGCGCGTAGCCGACTGCGAGCTTGGCCCCGATGCGCGCGATCGGAAATCCGGTCGCCTTGGACGCGAGCGCCGACGAGCGTGACACGCGCGGGTTCATCTCGATGACGACCATCTCGCCATCGCGCGGGTTGACGGCGAACTGAATGTTGCACCCGCCCGCATTAACGCCCACTTCGCGAATGATCGCAACGGCGGCGGCGCGCATCACCTGGTATTCGCGATCGGTCAGTGTCATCGCGGGCGCAACGGTGATGGAATCGCCGGTGTGAACACCCATTGGGTCGATGTTCTCGATTGAGCACACGATCACGACGTTGTCGTACGAATCGCGCATCACCTCGAGCTCAAACTCCTTCCATCCGATGAGCGAGCGTTCGATCAGGATCTGGCTCGTGGGGCTCGCGGCGAGACCACGGCGCACGATGTCCTCGAACTCCTCGCGGTCGTACGCGATGCCGCCACCAGTGCCGCCCAGTGTGAACGACGGACGCACGATTGCCGGGAAGCCAACCGTCTCAAGCAATGCAACCGCTTCGTCGAAGGTGTTCGCAATGCCACCCTTCGCGACCTTGAGTCCAATGCGATCCATCGCTTCGCCGAACTCCTTGCGATCCTCGGCAATCACGATTGCACGGGCCGACGCGCCAATCAGCTCGACCCCGTACTTCTCGAGCACGCCGTTTTCCGCCAGCACCATCGCAACGTTGAGGGCGGTCTGGCCACCCATCGTAGGCAGCAGCGCGTCGGGGCGTTCACGCGCGATAACGAGCTCGACGAATTCCGGCGTAACCGGCTCGATGTATGTCCGATCCGCGATTTCCGGATCGGTCATGATCGTGGCCGGGTTCGAGTTGATGAGGATGACCTCGTACCCTTCCTCTCGCAGCGCCTTCGCGGCCTGCGTTCCCGAATAGTCGAACTCGGCCGCTTGGCCGATGACGATCGGACCGGAGCCGATAAGAAGAATGCGATGTATGTCAGCGCGTCGCGGCATTTATCAGGTCATCTATGATGTCTCCGCGCGTACGACGGGGTGACCATCCCGTGACGCGACGAAGCTTTTCGTTGCTCCCAACCAGGACTGGCACATCAACCGGGCGCGCCCGCTGCGGATCCGTGGCAACGTCGGCCGATACCCCGAGGCGCTGCAGGACGGTTGCTGCGAGTTCACGCACCGAAATTCCTTCACCACTGCTCACGTTGTAGACGTCCCCTGCGCCCGCACTACCAAGGAGTGCGAGATACGCGTCGACCACATCCGAGACATGCAGGAAATCTCGCACAGTGTCGCCATTTCCGATGAACAAAGTGCCCCCGGTGCGCGGAAGGGCTATTGCCTGTCCGACGAGGCCGGGCAGCAGAAATCTCGAAGGATGGCCTATGCCCGAATGATTGAAGCTGCGCGTGCAGACAACGCGCAGGGCATCACTGCGCCATGCCTGAAGCGCCGCGACCTCCTGGGCAACCTTCGACGCGGCGTAGGGCGTCAATGGCCGCAGCTCCCTGGCCTCGGTCAGTGGCATGTCGGCGACGTCGTGGCGACCGTATTGCTCCGCTGATCCGACAACCAGGATGGCCGGGTTCGCGCCGGTGGCATCGCGCAGCCGGCGCACCTCGGCGAGCAGACGTACGGTGCCGACCGCATTCACCTCGTACGCGTAGCCGGGATTGTGCATCGCATCCGGCACGTGGCTGATAGCTGCCAGGTGCAACACGACATCGGGGTTGGACGCCTGCAGCACGGTTGCGATCTGATCCTGCCGCGTGACATCAGTCGCCCGCCAGACGACGCTCGCCTGTTCTTCCTCGGTCAGCACCGGCACCGAGGGAAGCGCTCCAACGCCGGCGGCGGTCACGGACCATCCGCGCTCGAGCATAGCGCGAATCGCCCACTGGGCGACGAAGCCGTTGCCGCCCGTGACGAGCGCTCGACGCGTCACGCCCGGGCTGCGTGCCGCTCGAGGTCCGTCGCCACCATCATGCGAACGAGCTCGCCAAAGCGAACGGTTGGCTCCCAACCGAGCCGCTCTTTCGCCTTCGAGCCGTCGCCAACGAGCAAGTCCACTTCTGCCGGCCGATCGTATCGCGTGTCGTGACGAACGAAATCGCGGTAGTCGAGGTCGACCGCCTCGAAAGCGTATTCGCAGAGCTGCCGCACCGACCACGTTTCGCCGGTGGCAATGACGTAGTCGTCTGGCTCATCCTGCTGGAGCATGCGCCACATCGCGTCGACGTAGTCGCCGGCGTATCCCCAGTCGCGCCGCGCTTCCATGTTGCCGAGACGCAGATCCTTCGAGATGCCGAGTTTGCAGCGCGCCGCACCATCGGTGACCTTGCGCGTCACGAACTCGAGTCCGCGACGCGGGCTCTCGTGATTGAACAGAATGCCGGACACCGCGTAGAGGTTGAAGCTCTCGCGATAGTTCAGCGTGATCCAGTGGCCATACACTTTCGCCACCCCGTACGGGCTCCGTGGATAGAATGGCGTGCTCTCGCGCTGCGGGACTTCCACCACCTTGCCGAACATTTCGCTCGAGCTGGCCTGATAGAAACGCGACTTTGGCGCGGCCTTCTTCATGGCCTCGAGCATACGCGTGACGCCGAGCGCCGTGAACTCACCGGTCAGCACAGGCTGCGACCACGAGGTCTGGACGAAACTCTGCGCGGCGAGGTTGTAGCTCTCGTCGGGCTGCGTGTCGTGCACTGCGTCGGTCAGTGAGGTCTGATCAAGCAAGTCGGCCGAGACCAGCTCGAGGCGATCGACGAGCGAGGCAATACGCTCGTACGGTGTGGTCGAGCTGCGGCGCACGACGCCAACGACCCGATAGCCCTTCGCGAGGAGAAACTCCGCGAGATAGGAACCATCCTGTCCGGTAATTCCTGTGATCAATGCTGTAGGCATCTTCCGTTGTATTCGATGACAGCAAAAAGGGAAGCTCCGCGGAGCTCCCCTTATGGCATTCCAGACGGGCGGAGCGAAACCGTCACGCCACCTGTTCGCCACGTGGTGCGCGGGGCACCTTACCGGCATTGAGGCAGCGCGTGCAGACCTTGACCTTCGTGATCTTGCCGTCGACCAGCGTACGGACGACCTGGAGATTCGGCTTCCATGTGCGACGGGTCTTGTTGTTCGCGTGGGACACGTTGTTCCCGAACGCGACGCCCTTGTCGCAGTTGTAGCACCGATTGCGTGCGATAGGCATGACTACTTGCCCTCCGGCATGAACTCGATACGCGCCATGTCAGCACCGTCACCCTTCCGGAAGCCGGTCTTCAGGATGCGCGTGTAGCCGCCGTTGCGTGTAGCGAAGCGCGGTCCGAGAACCTGAAACAGCTTGTCGGCCGCTTCACGCTTGTGGATGTGACGTACCGCGAGGCGACGGGCGTGCAACGTGCCCGAGCGCGCCTTGGTGACGAGCTTCTCGACGAACGGGCGCAGTTCCTTGGCCTTGGCCTCGGTGGTCTCGATGGACTCGCTCTCGATGAGCGATGTCGCGAGGTTGCGCATGAGCGCGAGCTTCTGTTCGCTGGTACGGCGGAGTTGCCGTCCTGCTTTCCGGTGACGCATTTCCCTTACTCCTCTTCGTCGTCTGGCGCGGCGGCAGCAGCCTGGCTTGGCGGCGTACCCCAGTCGAGCACGCGAACACCGTCGCCGTTCTCCTCGAACCGCATCCCAAAGTTGAGCCCTTCACGCTCGAGAAGATCAGCGATCTCCTGAAGCGACTTCTTGCCGAAATTCTTGACCTGCAGGATCTGGCTCTCCGTCTGACGAACCAGGTCGCCAAGGCTCCGGATGTTGGAGTTCTTGAGCGAGTTGACGGAACGAACGCTCAGCTCGAGGTCGTCGATGGGCGTCTTGAGCAAGCTCTGGAGCCGCGGACCATCGGCGCTGCCACCTTCACCAACGCCACCGCTGAGCGGGGCCGAGCTGTGCGAGCCGAACTCCACAAAGTACTGGAAGTGCGTCTGCGCGAGTGCCGCGGCGTAGCTCACCGCCTCCTCGGGGGAGATGGTGCCGTTGGTCTCGACCGTGAGCGTGAGACGATCGTAGTCCGTACGCTGGCCGACGCGCGTCTCGGCGACGGCGAAGTTGGCGCGACGAACCGGGTTATAAATGGAATCGATGCGGACGAGGTCAACCGGCAAGCCGCGGTCGAGCGGGTGCTGGTCGGCTTCCATGTAGCCGCGACCCTTGTTGACGTAGAGCTCGATATTGAGATCGCGGTCGTCCTGAAGGGTCAGGATGTGGTGGCCAGCATCGACGACGCGGACACCAGATACTGGAGTGACATCGCCGCCAGTGACCGCACCCGCGCCATCGCGGCGGATGTGCAGTACGGCATTCTCGACGTCGTCCGCGAGGGTCAGCGTGAGCGTCTTGAGGTTGCCGATGATCTGGTGGACGTCTTCGACAACGCCCGGGATGGTCTGATGCTCATGCACGACGCCGTCGATGCGGACGCCCCACACGGCGGCGCCGCGGAGGGAGGACAGCAGCATGCGACGCATCGCATTGCCGAGCGTGTGGCCGAAGCCCCGCTCGAGCGGCTGGAGGCGGAATTCCGCAACGTTGGGGTTATCCTCGCGCTTGGTTGCTTCAACCAGCTGCGGACGGACAAGACCACGGAGATCGATCGTAGAAGCCATGATGGAAATTGATGTTCGGGTCATTCCCTTGGGTCTGACTGTCGGCCGGTCGGCCGGTCTGCCAGTTGAAACACTTCCAAGGGAAACGCTCTACCTCGCCCCAAACGCGCGGTAGACTCGTGAAGGGGTTTGGGCCCCGACCTAACTGAAGGCTTAAGCGCTAAGCCCACTTCGTTGTCAGCCCACTCGCCTGGCTCGTTGTCAGACAGCGCCAACGGCGCGGGCGGACAGTGAGCAGCAGCGAACGGGCTGACCGCTAAAACAACAACTACTTGGAATACAACTCCACAACAAGCTGTTCCTGCGCGGCAATCGGGATGCTCGTACGTGCCGGACGCTCGAGCACGCGACCACTGAACGATTCTTTGTCCACGGCGATCCACGAGAGCGGCGCGCCACGCGACGACTGATCCAGCGCCGTGATGACGGAAACCTGCTCGCGCGACTTCACGCGCATCCGGACTTCCTGACCCGGCTCGACGCTGAAACTCGGGATGTCGACCGACTTCTGGTTGACTTCCACGTGGCGGTGACGAATGAGCTGACGCGCAGCTTTACGGCTGGATGCGAAACCCATGCGGTATATGACGTTATCGAGACGCGTCTCGAGTGCTGCGAGAAGGTTGTGACCCGCGATGCCCGGCTGTGTTGCCACGCGCTCGAACGTATTGCGGAACTGCTTCTCACTCACACCATAGATGCGCTTGATCTTCTGCTTTTCACGCAGCTGCTTTGAGAATTCCGACGCCTTGCGACGACGTGCCGTCGCCTGGCCATGCTGGCCTGGCGCGTACGGGCGACGCTCGACCGGGCACTTCTCGGTGAAGCACTTGGTGCCCTTGAGGAACAACTTGGTTCCCTCGCGGCGGCACTGACGGCAGCTCGGACCTGTATAGCGACCCATCTCAAACTCTCCGACGCTTCGGGGGACGGCAGCCGTTATGCGGAATCGGCGTGACATCCTTGATCGACTTGACTTGGAGCCCCGCCGCGGCGAGCGCCTGGATGGCCGACTCGCGGCCGCTGCCAGGACCCTGCACACGCACGTGCACCCGCTTCACTCCAGCCGTCAGGGCTTCGCGCGCACACTGCTCAGCCGCCACAGTGGCGGCGAACGGCGTGCTCTTCTTGGAACCCTTGAAGCCAGCCTTGCCGCTCGATCCCCACGCGATGGCGTTGCCACGCGGATCGGTGATCGTGACGGTCGTATTGTTGAACGTCGCGTTGACGTGGGCGACGCCTTCCGCCTCCACGACACGCTTGGTCTTCTTACCTGTTGCCATTACTTGGTCACCTTCTTCTTGCCGGCGATCGCGCGGCGCGGTCCCTTTTTCGTACGGGCGTTCGTATGCGTCCGCTGTCCACGCACCGGCAGGCCGCGACGGTGACGCGTGCCACGGTACGACCCGATGTCCATCAATCGCTTGATGTTCATGGAGACTTCCGTACGCAGCGCACCCTCGACACGGTAATCCTTCTCGATTACCTGGCGCAGGTGGTTGACGTCGGCATCGGTAAGGTCGCGCACACGCAACGACGCATCGATGCCAGCCTTTTCAATGATCTCCTGCGCGGACGAGCGTCCGATGCCGAAGATGTAGGTTAAGCCGATCTCAACCTTTTTGTCGCGAGGGAGATCGATACCAGAGATACGAGCCATTATCAGCCCTGACGTTGCTTATGCTTTGGATTACGCTTGCAGATGATGCGAGTCACGCCATTGCGCTTGACAACCTTGCAGTGCTCACAAATCGGCTTGACGCTGCTGCGGACTTTCACAGGAATACCATCTATGCAAAACGTGAGAATTTCCGGCCCAGACACTTACGATAATCAGGGGCGTAACATAAGGCAAGTGAGGCAGATAGGACCGTGACGGGTAGATCGCTGGCCGCTCCCCGCTGACCGCTCTTCCATCAGGCCAATAAGGCGAGTATCTGGCGCATTGCTGAAGCCGGGTCCGCTGCCGCCGTGACGGCGCGACCGAGAATGAGATACCGCGCCCCTGCCGCCTGCGCCGCTACCGGCGTCATCACGCGCTTCTGATCGTGACTCGGCCCCTCAGCCAATCGAATACCCGGAATCAGCAGCGAAAGTTCGGGGTGACGCGCATGCACCCTCGCCGCCTCCGGGCCCGCGCACACCAGCCCATGCAGGCCCGCCTGACTCGCCAGGCCTG
>JBBQHJ010000246.1:0-7431 GCA_038323865.1 Gemmatimonadales bacterium | reverse complement strand
GTCCACGTCAGCGCCGATGTCCAAGAGCCCACCCCTCGCCAAGTCGCGATAGCTCACGGCGACGTCCGCTCCAGGAAC
Source organism: Gemmatimonadales bacterium (assembly GCA_038323865.1). GTDB lineage: Bacteria > Gemmatimonadota > Gemmatimonadetes > Gemmatimonadales > Gemmatimonadaceae > AG11. The sequence goes on along the minus strand of JBBQHJ010000246.1, from coordinate 7,353 downwards.
CTGAAGAATACGCCGCTCAATTGCAGTCCGCAGCGCTAAAATCGGCGGTACGTCCTGAGCTTGGGCCGGGAGCGCAAGCGAGCCAACCAGAATGGTGACCATGGTCACCGGGCAAAACCGTGTCATAGGCGCGAATATAAAGGAGCGTCAGGCAGGGGAAAGCATCCTCGTTGCCTTTTGACCCTTTCACTCGTTGAACGCTGGAGCGACGGTGCTCTTGCGGTGTACTCGGAACCTCCCGCCCCCTCCCGAGACGATGTCGATGGATTCTTCCCGCAGATCCGGCCCCAAACGCTCAATTGCACCAATGGTGACGCAGCAGGAACGTCTGAAGTTCCAGGATTTCTCGCTCCAGCGCACCCCATCCGGGCGTGTGACCTGTCAGGTGAGCCTGACTTATGGCGAGGACGTTGTTTCGGGATCCGCAGCAGGAACGAGCAGCACCGCCGGAGACGTACGCCTTGGTGCGGAAGCGGCCCTCCAAGCGCTGGAGTCGTTCACGGCGGGGGCAATCACGTTCGAGCTGGTTGGCGTCAAGAGCGTTCGCGCCTTCGATTCGAACGTCGTGATCGTGTCCATTCGCCAGCATGGACTTCAGGGGCCGGAGCGGATGCTGGGGTGCTATCTCACCGATGATGATTTGGTACGTGGGGCGGCCTTCGCCGTATTGAACGCCACCAACCGCGCCATTGGCGCGTACATTCAAAGCCGCTAGTCCTTCCAACTGTGGTTGCTCGCACGCGTTGCTGAGCCCGCCGTAACCAAATTGCCGTGCGTCACTCCGCAGTACTCCTGCCGCTCCTCTTGATCGCAGCCGCGAGCGCGAGCGCCCAGTCGCGTGACAGCGTGCCGCCAAAGGTCATGCAGGCGGGGAGGATTTCTCGTCAGGTTGATTCCGCCGCTGTGCGCATCTTCGGTGACTCGCTGACATCTTCGGTTGATTCCGCCGTCGCCGCCGAGCCGACGTGGGACATCGATGTCAGATCGTACGAGACGCGTGAGCGCGTCACCCACTTCATTTCGATTTTTTCCGGGCGTGCCAAGGAACGCGTGACGCAGTGGCTCGAACGGGGCTCACGCTACGAGCCGATGATTCGCGCGAAGCTTCGCGCAGCCGGTATTCCCGAAGACATGTATTACCTCGCCCTCGTGGAGAGTGGTTTCGACCCGCACGCGTATTCGCGCGCCGCGGCCGTGGGCATGTGGCAATTCATGACAGGCACCGCCCGAGACATGGGGCTGCGAGTCGATTGGTGGGTGGACGAGCGACGCGATCCCGTGCGTTCAACCGGTGCGGCCGTTCGCTTTATCCGCGATCTTCGCGCGCAATTCGGCTCGCTGTATCTCGCCGCGGCGGCATACAACGGCGGGCCGGGACGTGTCGCGCGCGGCATGGCGAGATATGCTGATGACGTCAATCTCTCGGAGAGCGAAGACCCGTTCTTCGTGCTCGCGGAGAAGGACTACTTGAAGAACGAGACGCGCGACTACGTGCCGCAGCTCATTGCGGCCGCGCTGATTGCGAAGGAGCCGGCGAAATACGGCATGCAGTTCCGCCCCGTCGCGCCGCTCGCGTACGATTCCGTATTGGTTCCAGCCGCCACGCCGCTGCGCGCCGTGGCGGTGGCGTCCTCCACGGATTCGCGCACGCTCATGGAATTGAATCCGCAATTCCTGCGTGGCATGACGCCTCCTCGCGAAGCATCGCTCGTGCGCATTCCAGTCGGATCGGCGTCAGCATTCGACTCGGCGTTCGCTGCACTGTCAAAGTCGGATCGCGCGGCAACGCACGTGGTGGAAACGAAGAAGGGCGACACACCGGATCGGATCGCACGCACTGGTGGAATCTCGGCGGCATCACTGAAGGCGTTCAACCCGAAGGCTCGCACGCTCAAGAGTGGACGATACGCGGTGGGGCAGGCGCTCACCGTACCCGTGCCTGCGGTAGTGGAGGCGATGCGGTTCGTTCCCGATCCGTCGATTGAACGCTATCCGAAAAGGGCCAAGCGCGCCGTCGTGAAGAAGTCAGCGAAGGGAAAGACTGCCAAGTCCGCGAAGACGGTGAAGGCCGCGAAGTCTTCTAAATCGAAGACGAAGGCGTCGCCGAAAAAGAAGACTGCCGCCAAGAAGAAATCGTAGAAAGCAGATCCTTCGGCTACGCCTCAGGATGACAACTGAAACGGCCCGCTGCTTTCAATCGCAGGGGCCGTTCAAATTTCAGTTTGTCGTCGTCAAAACACAGCTGTTTCAGTCGACCGTACCCTTGCCGTGATATCCCTTGGTGAGGATACGATCGTACCCGTTGGACGGGTTGTCGCCGTTCGCCTGTGACTTGGCGACGGCAGCAGGGCCGCGATTGTAGACCAGGAGCGCCAGCTTGGTATTGCCGTGATACTCCTCGATCAGCCCACGCAAATAGTGAAAGCCAATTCGGAGGTTGACGTTCGGATCGTACAACTTCTGTACGGTGATACCACGCTGATAGAACCGCGCGGTACTTGGCATGACCTGGGCGAGGCCAATGGCGCCGACAGGACTGGTCGCGTGGGTGTTGAAGTCGCTCTCGAGCTTCACGAGCCGGAATGCGAGATCGGGGTCGATCCCTTCTGCGTTAGCCACGTCCATGATGCTGGCCGCGAGACCGGCGGCGATTCCGAACTGGCTTGAATACCCAATGACTTTATTGGCCCGATCCAGCTGGCTGTGGATCAGGTCGAGCTCTCCCCGAGCCGAGTCCAGCTGGGTGGAGATGGTCTTGTTTGTACTGAAATCGATGCGAAATCCGCGGCTCGAAGAAACCGGTGCGGCCTCGGCCGTACGAGCGGCCGGACTGCGGTTGCCAACGAGGAGACCGATGGTGGCAAAAAATGATACAGCCAGCGCCACCTGTTTATACCGTGTGCGCCGGCGGGATCGGTCACCGCGATGCACGTACGTGCCTCGTAGTGCTTTCATAAGTTGAACCCCTGTAAAGGGTTACATGATGCAGTCCAGCTTGCTGCTATTGGACAATAGCGCGCAACTGGAATACCATCAACCCCTTGAAAAGGCCCCGCTTCGTCCACCTGTTTTTTGCTGGAGGCCGACCCCGTCGATGAGCATGGATCGGTCCATCGACTTGGCCATGTCGTAGACCGTCAGGAGGGCAATCGAGGCCGCCGTGAGGGCCTCCATTTCAACGCCGGTGCGACCAATCGTTCGAACGGTGGCCGTCACCCTGATTCCGGGGAGTTGTGCGTCAGGCTCGAGCTCAACCTGCACATCCGTAATTGGAATGGGATGACAAAGTGGGATCAATTCCGCCGTTCGCTTGGCGGCCATGATGCCGGCGACCTTGGCCACGCCAAGCACGTCGCCCTTTTTTACCGTATTTGCCCTGATGGCCTCGAGTGTCTCAGGGTTCATGCGAATGGAGCCCGTGACCACGGCGGTTCGCTCAGTCTCCGCCTTGCTTCCCACGTCCACCATCCGGGCCGCTCCGTCTTTACCCACGTGCGTCAAACCGATTCCGGGCTCGCCACTCATGCGATCAGCTCCTCGAGTTCGCGGATCAACTGACTGGCTACCAGCTGCGGATTAATGAGGCGGGACGCACGATCCTTGGCGACTTCCACCGCATCCAGCGCGCGGGCAGTCCGCGCCGCACTGCGGTCATTCTGCCGGTCGACCGCCGCGCGAATGCGCTCGTGCAAAAGCGCCGTCAGCGCATCCAGCGAGGTACTGAACGCTCCACGCGCGCCTCGGCTCCCTTGTTCGAGTGCCGTCCTCATGACTTGGCGCATATCCCGGCTCGTTGCGGCTTCGAGTATCGCACGGGCTCTCTTCAGTGCATCGCTCCACTCGGCGTTGCCCAGGAGAGATCCCGGAGCGCCGTTCGCGAGCCGAAGTTGCTCGGCTTGATTGGCGGGACCGCCAGCCGATTTGATAGCTGCCTGCATCGCCGGTTCTGCCAGGACCGCTGCCGATTCGGAGTCGCCGAGCGATGGAACGCGCACGGAAACCAGCCGCGAGCGGATGGTCGGGAGCAGCGAGCCGGGCTCGCTCGACGTCAGGATCAACGTGGCGCGGATTGGAGGCTCTTCGAGCAACTTGAGAAAGGCGCCAGCCGACAACTCTGCATCCTCTTGAAGCACCATGCGGTCCGCATCGCCGACGATGTACACCTTCCGTGCGGCGAGGGCCGGGCTCATTGCTGCTGACTGCACCATCGCGCGCACAACGGCGATTGCAATGCCTTCCTCAGGTGGAGGGGGACCGTATGCCCCAGACTTCACCCGTTCGCCAATGGCCTCCCGGAAATCATCTTCCACCTTGGCGAGTGACGGATCCGAGTCCTTGAGGCGAGGGCGCGGAAAGTACCAGTGAATGTCGGGATGGGTTCCGGCTAGCGCATAGCGACAGTGCTGACAGTTGCCGCACGGCCGTGGCTCGTCGCCGCTGCAGACGATGCGTTGTCCAAGCCAGAGCGCCAGGCGCTGTTTGCCGACTCCGCGCGGGCCATGGAGGAGGAGGGAATTCGGCAGAGCATTTCGACACATGGCGTCGTCGAAACGCGCGCGAAGTGTGGTATGTCCGTAGACGGGCAGAAGAGGCACCTCGCAAACTAGAACAGCGTGCGCCCAACAGCGAATTGGCGAAAAGGTGGTGTAACTTTGTAATGCAAAGCACTTGACAACACGGGATGTGGTGACGATTCTCAAGACATGACCCGTGTGCTCCCACTCCGTCCGGATGACTCGCCCGAGATTCATGAACGGGCGATGGACAACCTCCGCTACATCAGAGAGACGATGGAAGCGGCTGCCACGTTTACGGCCGTTTCGGGGTGGGGCACTGTCCTCATCGGCGTGACGGCGCTTGGTGCAGCGGCGCTGTCCGCAGCCACCAGCAGTAACGCGCGCTGGATGTTCATCTGGCTGGCCGAGGCTGGTTTGTCGCTCGCGATCTCCATGTACACCATGCTGCTCAAGTCGCGCGCGACGCGGCTGCGGCTCTGGTCGGAGCCCGCGCGGAAAATGGTCTTCAGCTTCGCGCCGCCAATCATGGTCGGCGCGGTGCTCACGCTCGTCTTTTACGAGCATCGCATGTTGAGTCTCGTGCCGGGCATGTGGATGCTGCTGTACGGAGTGGCCGTGGTCGCTGCGGGCACGTTCTCGGTTCGCATCATTCCGGTCATGGGTTTCGCATTCATGTGTGTGGGCTCACTCTCGTTGTTCGTACCGGCGTCGTGGGCAACCGCGACAATGGCCGCCGGTTTTGGCGGATTACATCTCATCTTCGGAACACTGATCGCACGGAGGCATGGTGGCTAAGAACAGCGCCGCATCGTCGCGGCCAGGCGTACGCGCAACTGAGCGCTCTGTGACAGCACCGTTGCGGCCCGTTGACGGCGCAAGTGCGGAGTCGCCGGAGCGTGGTGCGCTCGCGCTCGATCGGTTGATTCATGAGCGACTACGACTCGGCATTGTGAGCGCACTGGCGGTGAACGAATCTCTCACTTTCAACGAGCTCAAGCGGTTGCTGGAGACCACCGACGGCAATCTCAGCGTGCACGCGCGCAAGCTCGAGGACGCGGAATACGTGACCTGCAAGAAGACATTCGAGGGTCGAGTGCCACGCACGGAGTATCGAATCACTGCGTCGGGGCGTCGCGCGCTGGAGCGTTATCTCGATCACATGGAGGCGCTCATTCGCGCCACACGGGAGCGCTGACGGCGATGTCGATGACACGACTTTCTGGTGGGGCATCGCATCCGTCGTATAACGGGCCGCACGTGGCCGTCATCATGGACGGCAACGGGCGGTGGGCCACTGCGCACGGCTTGCCGCGGCCGGCGGGTCATGAAGCGGGCGTCCGCACCGTTCGCGAGATCGTGGAGCGCGCTGTTGAGGAAGGCGTCGGAACGTTGACGCTCTACGCGTTCTCATCGGACAACTGGAAGCGTCCGTCGGTGGAAGTCACGGCACTGATGCGACTGTTTCGGCGCGCACTCATCAACGAGGCAAAGCGCTGCCTTCAGAACGGCGTGCGTCTTACCATTCTCGGCCGCCGCGACCGGCTTGCATCATCACTGCGGCAGACCATTGACCAGGTCGAGGAAGTGACGGTCGCGGGAACGCGCATGCATCTGCGCATTGCGATGGACTACTCATCGCGTGATGCCATGCAGCGCGCGTCGATTGCACTGCGTGGCGAGACCGTAAGCCGCGAGGCGTTCACGAGCATGCTGGCGCGTGTCGATCACGATCAGGTGCCGGCGCGCGAAGTCGATCTCGTGATTCGTACCGGCGGCGAACAGCGGCTGAGCGATTTCCTGTTGTGGGAAAGCGCGTACGCGGAGCTGTTGTTCGTCGAGAAGATGTGGCCGGAGTTCGACGGCGAGGATCTGGCGGAAGCGCTCGCCGATTTCAGGGGCCGAAACCGCAGATTCGGTTTGGCCCCCGAACAAGTCGCGTCCTAGTTCTTCAGCAGTCGCACGGAACCAGAGCCGGATTCGATACGAATCCGGCCTTTTCCGTTTCCGATGGTGCCTCGCAGTGCGCGACGCTCCATGCGCGAGACTTTGACGTCGAAGTCAGAGTCGATGCCGCCGCTGCCGGTCTCGATGTCGACCGTTGCGTCGAGCGTTGGCGGCAGACGAAGGGTCACGCCTCCCGAACCGGCTTCGATGGAGACATCGGTCGGAGCGGTCAGCAACTCGACTTCGCTCGAGCCACTGCCTGACTCGAGACGAAGTCTTGGCGTCTTCACCGCCGAGAGTCGGACGCCACCTGAGCCAACGTCTGCAATGAGTTCGTCGACTTCGATGGCGCGTCCGCGAAGCGAACCAGATCCGATGTCCATGTTGAGGCGCGAGCCGCGAATGCCGTCGATCGTTGCGCCGCCGGAGCCGGCGTCGAGCGACACATCACCGGCGACGTCGGTGAGCTCGACACCGCCGGAGCCTGCGTCGACGTTCAGCGTTCCGCGCGTGTGCGCAATGCGCACATGCGATGCGGCGACGTCGACATCGAGCGTGCCCTCAACATTTTCGATGGTGGTTTCGCCGACGCCTTGCCGAAGGCGCACGATTTTTCCCTTTGGAATGATCACATGCAGATCGGCGTGGGCATCGAGGCCGTCATCCCGGCTGCTCACTTCAATGCGGCGGCGGTCGCGATCACGATCTCGGCGACCATCATTGCTGTTGTCTCCCCACGTGCCGTCGTCGTTGACCGTAAAATTGGTGCGACCATTCCAACGCGTGTCGGAGTAGTAGATGCGATCGGACGGGTAGTCGATGCGCAGAGACATCCTGCCGCGGATGTCGCCAGTGGCGAGCTTGAGGCGAGCGGCATCGCGGCCAACGCGCG
>JBBQHJ010000245.1:0-7508 GCA_038323865.1 Gemmatimonadales bacterium | reverse complement strand
AGCGCCGCCGTTGTTCGCGTCATGCGCGTTGCGCCGCGAGAGATCGCGTCCGTCGATGGCCGCGCCATGGTGAAGGTGCTGGGAACGGCAACGCCGGCTCGTACAATGGCCGAAGTGCTCGGCCCTCCGTTCCGCGATCCCGAGCGGCGGGAGATGATGCAGGCCGTTGTCGCCGAAAGCGCTGGGCGACGTCTCGCCCTCATCGTTGATGACATCGTCGACGAACGTGAACTCGTGCTTCGCCCCGTCGAAAACGCCGGCGACGTCGTGCCCGGATGGACCGTGGGCGCGGCACTACTCGGCACCGGCAGCATTGCCGTTGTGCTCAATGTCGCCGCAATCATACACGAAGAGACAGGGCCCAGCTCCATTGTCGCCATCGCTGCAACGGACAAGAACACGCGGAAGATGCGGATCCTCGTTGCGGACGACAGCATGACATCGCGCGCGCTGGAATCCAGTGTGCTCGGCGCAGCTGGTTTTGAAGTTCTCACCGCCGTGGACGGTGCTGCCGCATGGCGCGTCATCGATCGCGAGCAACTCGATCTTGTCGTCAGCGACGTGGAAATGCCCAACCTCGATGGATTCTCTCTCACAGAACGCATTCGCGGGAATGCGCGGACGGCGCGACTTCCCGTCATCCTCGTCACCTCGCTCGACAGCGACGAGCAACGCGCGCGCGGACTGTCGGCTGGCGCAGACGCGTACATCACGAAATCCGGTTTCGACCAGGACGTTCTACTCGATACCGTTCGCATGCTCATCGGCGCACAGGCGGCCAGAAAGTGATTCGCATTCTTGTTGCCGATGATTCGGTCACCTCCCGCACGCTACTCGCTTCTCTTCTCGGCGCCGAAGCTGACTTCCGCGTCGTGGGCGAAGCGGCCTCGGGCCGCGAGGCCGTGAACATGGCGGTGGAGTTACAGCCCGACCTCATCACCATGGACGTACAGATGCCCGAGCTGGACGGGCTTCAGGCAACGCGCGAGATCATGGTGCGCTCGCCGCGACCGATCATCATCGTATCAGCTACGGCGCGGACTGCCGAGGTTGAGCTGTCGCTCGAGGCCACGCGTGCTGGCGCGCTCATGGCGTTGCCCAAGCCGGAAGGTCCAGGTTCACCGGGATTTGCCGCTGATCGCCGGCAACTCATCTCGATGGTGCGCGCGATGGCCGGTGTGAAAGTCGTGCGCCGTCACGCCGCGCACACTGACCTCACATCGCGTCCGCGCCCGCAGCGTAAACGCGACAGCAACACGACCGTGCGCCTCGTCGCAATTGCGGCATCAACCGGTGGCCCCGCCGCAATTCGCGACATCCTGAGCGAGCTGCCGCGCTCATTTCCGGCACCCATTCTGTTGACGCAGCACATCGCCCACGGATTCACCGCCGGGCTCGCGCACTGGCTCGCGGGCGACACGTCGCTCTCCGTCAAAGTCGCCGAACTTGGTGAAACGCTGGAACCGGGCACCGTGTACATCGCGCCCGAACAGAAGCATCTCGGCTGTCGCCCCGATGCGAATGGTGCACTGCGCGTGCTGCTCGACGTATCTCCGCAGATTGGATCGTTTCGGCCGTCGGCCACATGGATGTTTCGGTCTTGCGCGGCCGCTCTCGGCGACGCGATGGTCGCGGTCATCCTCACCGGAATGGGCGATGATGGAGTCGCGGGCCTGCGCGATGCGCACACTGCAGGTGCCAGAATCATTGGTCAGGATGAGGCGTCGTCCGTCATCTACGGAATGCCGCGTGAAGCGGAGCGTGCGGGCGTCGTCGACGACGTGCTCCCGCTCACCGCCATCGCGCGCCGACTCACGGAGTTAGCGCCATGAACAAGGAACACGCGTCCATTCTTGTCGTGGAGGACAGCGCGACCCAGGCCGCCGCACTTGCCGTGCTCCTCGAGGGTGCCGGTTACAAAACCATCATGGCACGACGCGCCGAAGCGGCGCTCGAAGTGCTCGGCGCGCAACAGGTTGATCTCGTGCTGAGCGACGTCGTGATGCCGGGCATGGATGGTTACGAATTGTGCCGCCAGATTCGCGCTGTGCCCGCGTGGAATCATTTGCCGGTGGTACTGCTCACGAGCCTCACGGACCCACTCGCGATTGTTCGTGGACTGGCGTCGGGCGCGGAGCACTATGTCACGAAGCCGTACGACGCGGGTGCACTGCTGGAGCGCGTCGCTGCGGTGTTGGCACGTAAGCATCCTGCAGACGGACCGCGCCCGCGACCATTTACCGTTGAACTTCTCGGCACACCGTTCACCATCGGTGCCACGAAGGAGCACATCCTCGAGCTGCTGGTCTCGAGCTACTCTGACCTGGTGCGCACCAGTGAAGCAGTACGCGAGGCTGAGCGGCGCGCGCGCTTTCTTGCCGATGTCACGTCGCTGCTGACCGCATCGCTCGATGTGCAACAAGTGCTGCGTGACCTCGCTCGCCTCGTTGCACCACGCATTGCAGATCTGTGCGCCATCGACATCCTCGCTCCAGACGGAAGTGCGGAGCGAGTCATCCTGGCGCGCAGCGAGGGTGATGCGAAGGTCGGCGATGCCATCCGGAAGCCGCCGCTTCCTCCTGTTGTTGAACGTGCAATCGAGCAGCGAAGCATTCAGGTCGTGACGAGCGTCGATAGCGCCACGCTCGACGATATCCTCCGCGGCGCCGAGCCTCCGCATCCACTTGGCACAGAGGAGAAACTCACGCTCGCCGTTGTTCCGCTGGTCGGCCGCGAGCGGGTACTCGCCGTCGTGCACTGCATCGCAACGTCATCCGGCAGTCTCACCGCGGCGGAAACAACACGGCTTCTCGAGGACGTAGCGCGGCGCGCCGCACTCGCCCTCGAAAACGCGTCGCTCTACGCCGAGGCGCAGCGGGCCACGCGGGCGCGTGATGACGTGCTCGCGGTGGTGTCACATGATCTTCGCAATCCGCTCAACACCATCCAGATGAGTGCATCATTTCTACTGGACGTCATCAGCGACGACGTTCCGCGCGCAACACTCGAGTCGCAGCTCCAGGTGATACGGCGTGCAACGCGTCGCGCGAATGCGCTCATTCAGGATCTCCTCGACGTCTCTCGTATCGATGCCGGTCACCTCGCCGTTGATGCGCAGACTGCGAGCGCCGCCTCGCTGATCGCCGATGCGACACTGGAGCTCGGACCACTCGTCACGGGCAGCGGGCTCAAATTCGACTGTGGCTGGCGTGGTGATGACGTCGAGGTCAAGGCCGATCGCGGACGGATGATTCAGGTGTTCTCGAACCTCGTCGGCAACGCGGTGAAGTTCACACTGGCCGGCGGCACAATCTCCATGCATGGCCGGGCCGATGAAGGCGGTGCACGCTTCTATGTAAGCGACACCGGCTCTGGAATTGATCCCGAACACCTCGGGCATCTCTTCGACCGCTTCTGGAAAGCCAGCCAGGGATCGAGAAGCGGCGCCGGACTCGGCCTTTCAATTGCCCGCGGGATCATCGAGAGCCATTCGGGGTTGATTCAAGTCTCAAGCGAACCCGGCGTCGGAACGACCTTCACTTTCACGCTTCCCGCCGAGCGCGTGCCGTAGAATTCTTGACACTCCCGGTGCTCCGGGCGACCTTCCCAAGCCCGGCCCCGTTCGCGCCAGTTGGTGGTGCGGGCCCCCCTCGTACCGACGTCAGCTCAGCTTATGGCAGCTCCGGTCGCCTCCAACGAACGACTCGGCGACCTCCTCGTCCGCGAGGGGGCCATTTCGCGCGAACAGCTCGAAAAGGCGCTCCAGGAGCAGCGGCAGAGCGGAAATCGCGTCGGATACAACCTCGTGAAGCTCGGCTTCATTCAGGAAACTGAGCTCACGAAAATGCTCGCTCGGCAATACAAGATGCCGGCGGTTGATCTCTCGAAGTTCGAGGTCGATCCGCGCATTGCCAAGCTGATTCCCGGTGATCTTGCCATCAAGCATCTGGTTCTCCCGCTCAAGCGCGACGGACGCACGCTCACCGTTGCCATGGCGGACCCCACGAATCTCGGGGTACTCGAGGATCTCAAGTTCATCACGCGGTACGACATCTTCCCGGTCATCGGCGGCGAGTTCACGCTGAAGACGATCATCGAGCGGCTGTACGAGACTGCCGTCGATACGCAGGTCGCCGACCTCATGTCCGTCATCGACGACATGACCGAAGGCGACGTCGAAGTCGTCGAGGAAAAGGAAGAAGACGTCTCTGCCGCGGCGTTGTCCGCGCAGATGGAAGATGCGCCAGTCGTGAAGCTCATCAACGCCATCTTGTCTGATGCAGTGAAGCGCGGCGCCTCGGATATTCACTTCGAATGCTTCGAGCACGACATCCGCGTTCGCTATCGCATCGACGGCGCACTCAATGAAGTGATGAAGCCGCCCATGAAGCTGAAGGCGGCGCTCATTTCGCGCTTCAAGATCATGGCGAATCTCAATATCGCCGAGCGCCGCGTGCCGCAGGACGGACGCATCAAGCTGAAGATGGGCAAGAAGGTCATCGACTACCGTGTCTCGACACTGCCCACGCTCTTCGGCGAGAAAATCGTTCTCCGAATTCTCGACAAGGGCAACCTCACGCTCGATCTGGAGAAGTTCGGCATCGAGCCAAAGGCCGAGAAGGACTTGATGGAGGCGGTGCAGAATCCGTACGGCATGGTGCTCGTCACCGGCCCAACCGGTTCTGGAAAAACCACCACGCTCTATTCAGCGCTGTCGAAGGTCAACAACATCGACGTCAACATCATGACGGCCGAAGACCCCGTTGAGTACAACCTGTACGGGGTCAATCAGGTGCTGGTGCGCACGGAAATCGGCATGACGTTCGCCGCCGCACTCAAGGCGTTCCTGCGTCAGGATCCGAACATCATCATGGTCGGTGAAATTCGAGATCTCGAGACGGGCGGTATCGCCATCAAGGCCGCACTGACCGGCCACATGGTGCTCTCCACGCTCCACACCAACTCGGCGCCGGAAACGGTGACGCGCTTGATGGACATGGGTCTCGAGCCATTCAACGTGGCATCGGCACTCAACCTGATTTTGGCGCAGCGACTGCTTCGACGCATATGTCCGAACTGCAAGGTGCAGTACACGCCGAGCGCGGAAGAACTTGAAGCGGCGAAGGTCAAGCCGACCACAACGCTCCGCGAGCTGCGGTTCACGGATGAAACCATCGAAAGCGCGAAGCAGCGCGCGACGAAGGAAGCGCAACCGTTGCTTGCCAACGTCACCATGGACACTCCGGTCAGCGGACTGCCGTTCTTCAAGGGCAAGGGCTGCGAGCAGTGCAACGGCGGCGGCATGAAGGGCCGTCAGGGCGTCTACGAAGTGATGCCCATGTCGCCAAACCTGCGCAAACTCATTCTCCAGAATGTCGGCGCCGCCGAAATCCGCGACGCCGCTGTCGATGAAGGCATGCTGACGTTGCGCATGGACGGCTGGATGAAGGTGATCAAGGGAATCACCACCCTCGAGCAAGTCATCCGCGAGACCACCGCGTAGCGCATTCTGGCTATTGCACCTTTACCGTGCCGGTCATTCCCGAGTGGATGGTGCAGCGGTAGTTGTAGTCGCCTGGCGTTGTGGGCATCGTCGTCGTCTTGGAGCCAGTCGAAAAGTCTGTAATGTTCGCGATTCCGCTCTGCGTGAACGTCACATTGTGCGCGGTATTGTCGTTGTTCGTAAACGTGACTACCGCGCTCGGCGACACCTGAATCGCCTGCGGGCTAAATGAAGATCCCGACATGGCGACGCTCGTAGTGACAACGGGATTGGTGGTGGTCGTTGTGGTGGTGGTCGTCGTGGTGCTGGATGTGGTTGTGCTTCCACCGCACGCCGACGACACGACAATGCATCCAACGAGGAATGTCATTCTGCTGCGCATTGCTGGGCTCCTTTCGAGGACTTCGCGAATTCTCCAAAGCACACGAAAGACCTCCGAGGCGCGTCGCCCGCCACAGATGTTTAGGGCCTGAAAATATGCGATTCCAATAAGTGTGCGCGCCGCCACTGACAACCGCGCCAAACTGTTTTTAATTGCTCCAAGTAACGGAGACACGTCACACCGGAGGTGCCGAATGTCGGACGAGGCCAACTCACCAGCGCCCAGAAAAAAGCAGGCAGACTTGCAGGATCTTGGAGCGGACGGACTCAGTGATTCAGAAGCCGCCGATATCTCCGCAGGCGGCAACATTATTCCGTGCATCCGGCCCTTGCCCTGCAGCCACTCGATCGTCCCCTGCGTCAAGCCGGCGATTGATCCGTGCTGGCGGCCGGGAATTCTCCCTGGCGGTCACACCCATTAGAGAAACCGCGCGGCCATCGAACCGGTGTGCTGCGCCACTGACAACCACACACGTCCGCGGTTCATTTACCCGACAATCCGCCTCTCACCGGAGTTGCCACATGTCGCACGATTCCGCTCCTGAACAGAAGAAGAAAAAGGCCGACCTTCAGGATATCCAGCGCGACGGGCTCACCGACGCCGAGGCGGCGAATATCTCCGCAGGCGGCACGTTCATTCCCTGCATCCGGCCCACTGACGGCGCACACGGCATCGGCGCGATCGAACCGTGCATCAAGCCGTCCGTTGAGCCGTGCTTGCGTTCCGGAAATCTTCCGGGCGGCCACACACGCTAGGAGCTGACATGGCGGAACGGCATCGGCTCGTGACATCCGCGCCGATGCCCGGCTACGGCATGTCCGGCGATTTCTGGGCGTCATTCACGAGCACGCACTGGGAGCAACACGGCGCTGTGCTCGAGCATCCATTCGCGAGACCTCTCGCGTCGCCCGAAGAACTGTTCGGGTGCCTTGTTGCGGCCAGCGACCGATATCGCGCCGGCGACCACAGCGTGCAACTCGAGTTCTGCATCGGGCACGCACTACAGCTCGCTGATGTAGGCCAGTATCTGCCCACTACCGCCGACGGTTCCTCAGCGGGATACGAACACCGCGTCTCCGACATGCTCGAGGGCAGGCGCTTCGGTCTCGTCGTTGAAGACCTCCAGGCGTACGATGCAACGCTGTGGCTGCGGCTGCGCGATTTCCTGCGCGGACTTTACGAATGCACCGGACTCCCCGCCGACTCAGCAAAAGCCACCGTTTTCCTCGGCAACTACGACCGCACGCCGTTCGGACTGCATCGCGGCAACTCGTCGAACTTCATGTTTGTCGTTGAAGGCCAGAAGCGCATGCGCACGTGGCCCGATGCGTATTTCCGCGGCAAGCCGGATCTCACACACGCAACGAATTACGAAGCGCACAATCCGAACGCCATCGTAATGGACGCAGCGCCCGGCGACGTTATTTTCTGGCCCGCGGATTACTGGCACATCGGTGAGTATGTGAACGGCAAGCTCTCGTCTGCCGTGAGCGTCGCGCTTTTCATGGATCCTCGGCCGTCAGCCGACGTAATTGGCCGCGCGGCAGCACTCATTGGCAAACACACCAGCCGGCCGGCACCGGAAACACTGCGCCCGAGCAATATGCGCAGTGCGGTTCCGAT
>JBBQHJ010000244.1:0-7549 GCA_038323865.1 Gemmatimonadales bacterium | reverse complement strand
CGTTCCGGGCAATCATTGCGGAGCTCGACTCGTCGGTGACGGGACTCAAGCTCGCCGAGGAACAGTTGGTGAAAGTGCGCGGCACGGATGCGTTGCCGCCGGAGCAACAGGCGTTGCAGCATCTGCAGCGCGCCGAGGCGCAGTATCGCGACGTTCAGGTGCAAATGGGGCAGCAGCAGGGCGGCGGTGGGGGCGCTAGCAAAGGCAACCAGCGCCCGGAAGAATTGGCGGACCTCTTCGAGCTTCAGACGGACAAGCTGAAGAATCAGTACGAGGAAATGCCACAGGGCCAGCAGCAGCAGGCAGGGCAGCGCGAAGTCGACGCGACGCTCGAGCGCTTGAAGGAACTTGCTGCGCGCCAGCAGCAGGAAAACGAGCGCATGAAGCAGCTCTCGCAGCAGCTACAGGACAAGATGCCGCAAAACGGCGCTGCCGGTGGCGGCGGTGGTGCGCAGCGCGAGTTGGCGCGGCAGGCAGAAGAAGAGGCGCGTCGTCTCGAGAGGCTCTCGCGTGAGCAGAAGTCGCAGGAGTTGGCGGATGCTGCGCAGAAGATGCAGCAGGCCGCGGACGCCATGCGCAAAGCGGCGGCGGGAAATGCGTCGCAGGCGAACGCCGCCCTTGATCAGCTAAAGAACGCGACGAGTGGAATTGAAGGCTCGCGCTCAAAGGCCGTAAACGACGGCGTGAAGCAACTCGCGCAGCAGGCGAAGGATCTGGAAAACCGCCAGCGCGGGTTGCAGAGTGAAGTCAAGCAGGCCATGGGTGCGACTGGCGCCGAGCAGAGTGACGCGATCAACAAGCTG
Organism: Gemmatimonadales bacterium; assembly: GCA_038323865.1. GTDB lineage: Bacteria > Gemmatimonadota > Gemmatimonadetes > Gemmatimonadales > Gemmatimonadaceae > AG11. Next base: position 6,746 of record JBBQHJ010000244.1, on the reverse strand, counting down.
AATCAGAAGAAGGACGAGTTGTCGCGCGACGTTGGCAAGCTCGAGGCAGATGCGGATCGTCTCGCGCGTGATGGAAAGCGTGAGCAGCCGGGTGCATCGGGCAAGTTGTCACAGGCGACGGACGCGATTCGCGATCAGCGCGTGCGCGACAAGCTGGCGTTCTCGAAGAACGTGTTGCGTCAGGGCTCGTCGGAGTATGCGAATGCGTTCGAGAATCAGATCTCGAATAACCTTGCTGATGTTGCGGAACGGATGAAGGCGGCGGAGGGTGCGTTGAGTGGTGAGTCGGCGTCGCGGAAGCAGGAGCGGACGCTGGAGAAGGCGCGCGAGTTGGTGCAGGCGATGGAGAGCATGCAGAAGCGGACGGCTGATAAGAATTCGCAGGCCGCCAATGGCAAAGAGCAGCAGTCCGCGGACCGCGGACCGCAGACCGCCAACGGCAAACAACAGCCAGGACAGAGTGGCGAGCAGGGTAAACAAGGCCAAGGACAAAGCGGTCAGCGGTCAGCGGAAAGCGGACAGCAGTCCAGCGGCCAACAAGGCCAGCAGGGACAGCAGTCCAATGGACAGTTGGGCGGTTCGCAGAGCGGTCAGCGCTCGGCGCAGAGCGGTCAGCAGCAGCAGGCAGGTGGCGGTGGAAATCAGAACCGCAACTTCACCGGCTCGGCGTCTGAAGGTCAGCGCCAGCTATCGCGCGAGGCCGGCATGCGGCGCCAGCAAGCACAGGAGCTCCGTAAGGATCTCATGCAGCAGGGCGTGGATGTAAAGGATCTCGACAAGGCGATCGAGGATCTCAGCAAGCTCGAGTCACTCAAGGGCGAGGGCGATCCGGAAGCGCTGTCGAAACTTCAGGGCTCGGTGGTTGAGGGGCTCAAGTCGTTCGAGTTCTCACTCTATCGCAAGCTTTCGTTGAATGGCGACAAGAGCCCGACGCTTGGTGCGCGGACGCCGGTGCCGGAGGAGTATCGCGCGGCGGTGGAAGAGTATTACCGCTCGCTTGCGGCTCCGGGAAAGAAAAAACAGTAAGCTGTTGATGGTTGACTGTTGAACGTCGAGCAGTGTAATCGCCCTGATAGCACTACAACTAACGGACAACATCAAACTTCGAACTCGCGCTCCGCGTACTCGAAGAAATCAAAGTCAGCAGCGCGGCCTGACCATGAGGAGGCCGACATCATCCAGCGAATGGTGTTTCGCGGGGGCATTTGTTCGCTTAACCACCATTATCACGCCGAGGATGCAACGGCGGCGGTCGAAAAAGGCTGCACCCGAATGCACAGACACACCGGAATGGAGCTGCGGACACACCGGAGCCAACGGAAACCAGGATCACGCGTTCTCCTTCGAGCGCAGTTCTGCTGTTGATCCGGTGTGTCCGCTGTTGTGCCGCACTGTCTGTGCAAGACCGTTCCGAACTCCTCGAACCATCCGTACTTTCCGCGAATGAGAAAACTCCTCCTCCCGCTCATCGTCCTCGCCGCACCACTCAGCGCTCAGACGACGCAATTCCCAGCGCAAGATCCCGTCATCCAGCGCATCTGGCGTCTCGGCATGGACTCCTCGCAGGTCCAATCGCTTGCCCAGACCATGTTCGACTCCATCGGTCCGCGACTCACCGCCAGCCCTGGCTACAAGGCCGCCAGCGATTGGGCGATCAGCAAGTACAAGTCGTGGGGCATCGAGGCCAAGCAGGACAAGTACGGCACGTGGCGCGGATGGCGTCGCGGCACGTCGCACATCGACCTCATGCAGCCCCGCGTGCGCTCGCTCGAAGGCACCATGCTCGCGTGGAGCCCGGGCACCCACGGCAAGGCCGTGACGGCCGAAGTCATCACGCTGCCGAAGTTCAGCGACAGCACGGAATTCGTGAAGTGGCTGCCGAAGGCCAAGGGCAAGATCGTTATGCTCTCGCCGGCACTGCCAACGTGTCGTCCGTCTGAAGATTGGTATCGCTTCTCCACGCCGGGCGCGATGGCGCGCATGGACACCCTCATCGCGCGCACCAATCAGGAATGGGCGCCGGACCGCGACAGCACCAAGCTCTATCGCGGCACGGGCTACTCCCTCGCACTCGGCACCGGCACACTCGGCGTACGTCTCGAGAAAGCTGGCGTCGTAGGAACGCTCACCTCCCGTACGAAGCTCACGGGCTTTCCGAATCCATTCGCGGATCCGAACGCAGCGCAGGGCGGAGGAGGCGGCGGCGGCGGCGGCGGCCGAGGTGGCGCAACGCCCGGCCCGATGAGCGCACGTGGCGGTCCGGTTCGCGCGAATCCCTTCGCGGCCGCACCAGGCGCGCCGCAGGGCAGCGGCGGGTGGGGCGTGATCGAAATCTTCGAGACGTACAACACGAAGGCACCGGCAGTCACGCTGACCTGCGAAGACTACGGCCTGCTGTTCCGTCTTGCAGAGAACAACCAGAAGCCTAAAGTGCGCCTCGATCTCGACGCAGAACTCCTCGGCGAGCAGCCCGCGTTCAATACCATCGCCACGATCAAGGGCAGCGAGAAGCCGGACGAATACGTCATGCTCTCCGCGCACTTCGACTCATGGGACGGCGGGTCCGGCGCAACGGACAACGGCACCGGCACCATGATGATGATGGAAGCCATGCGCATTCTTAAGACGGCGTATCCGCATCCAAAGCGCACGATTCTCGTTGGTCACTGGGCCAGCGAAGAACAGGGTCTTAACGGCTCCACCGCCTTCACCGAAGACCACCCCGAAGTGATGAAGGGTCTCCAAGCGCTCTTCAACCAGGACAACGGAACCGGTCGCGTGCAGACGCTATCGTCCTCGGGCTTAAGCAACATCGGCGTACACTTGAAGGATTGGTACTCCAAGTTGCCGAGTTATTTCACGGACAGCGCGAGTGCGAACAGCGTCGGCTGGTCGTTCAACGATGTGCCAACGGGCAATCCTGGCGGCACCGACGGCGCGGTGTTCGCGTGCTTTGGTACGCCAAGCTTCGGCATGGGTGCGGTGAACTGGAACTACGGCACGTACACCTGGCACACCAACCGCGACACGTACGACAAGGTTGTCTTCGACGACTTGAAGCACAACGCGACGCTCGTGGCGGAGATGGCGTATCTGGCGAGCGAAGATCCGAGCTTCATTTCGCGTGAGAAGTCGCCGGGCACGTGGCCGGCCAACTGGCCGGCGAATTGCGGCAAGGTGCCGCGCAAGACGAAGCCGCGCCTCTAGTCAGCGCGGCGTACGAGGAATCGCATGGCGATTCCGTCGGCAACGAAGTCATTGACGCGACCCTCCTCTCGGAAACCACTCGAGAGGAGGGTCGTTGTCATTGCGGCGAATGGTGCGTCGTCGGGGAGTTCAGCGATGACAAATCGCGGCTCTGGCAGCTCGACGTCGCCCGTGAGAAAGTGGAGCTTGATGACATCCTCGGCGCCGGCGATGGGGCTCCACATCGCGAAGCCATGCTCGTGCTCGATCACGACGCATTCAGGATCGGTGAGCAGCTCCGTCAGGCGTGCTTCGTACCGAGTGCCGCGGAGCACCTCGAGCGCGAGCATCAACGCTCGGCCCGGAGCAGCGTGATCAACTCCGGCTGTTCTTCGAGTGTCCCACAGATGTCCGTGTCGTACTCGTAAGCGCCGCCTGTGGTTGGATCATTAAATGGAAAACCGGCGCACATGGCGGGGTAGTACGACGCAGCATGAATAGCGCAGCCGCCGTTGCGGTAGAGGACGCATCGCTTGTCGCGCACGCGCGTGCGCCACTCTCCCCATCGCGTGCGATAAACAACGTCGGAGCCATGTTCACGCGCGATCGTCGACGCTTCAGTCTCAGTGAGCTGCGTTCCGTAGGCGCAACAGGACGCGTTGTGCGGGCACGGATAGCAGCGAAGGCGCGAAATAGCCAAGAGTGCGATGGGCGGGAGTGGCGATGAATCTACGGTAGTCGAACGCTTGTCCGCACGGTATCGTATAGCCTGTATGTCCTACCGAGTTCTCACCCCATTGCTGGCCTCGGCGCTCGCCGTTGGCTGCGCTCGCACCACGCCACTTCCGCAGCCGGCCGCTCCTGTGCCTGCCTCCGCGCCGACGCAGACTGCGGCGGCACCGATGACGCACGAGCATCACATGGACGGCATGTCCATGACGCCGATCGTCGTCCCGACGGGTGCGAACTACACGAAGGCCGACGTCGAGTTCATGCAGGGCATGATCGCGCACCACGCGCAGGCCATCTACATGTCTCGCATGGCGGCGAGTCACCTGGCAAATCCGAGGCTGGTGCGCTTTGCGACCAAGATCGATCAGTCGCAGATCACGGAAATCAGGCTGATGCAGCGGTGGCTGACCTCGAACAACCAGACCGCGCCGGACACAGGCTCGTGGCGCACGATGAGCATGCCCGGCATGCTCACGGCCCAACAGGTCGACGAGCTCGACAAGTCACGCGGTACCGACTTCGAGAAGCACTTTCTCGTCTACATGATTCAGCACCATGAAGGCGCGATCAGGATGGTGGACGATCTCTTCAAGTCACCACGCGCCGGGCAGGAAGTCGACGTCAATGTGTTTGCGAATGACGTTGTCACGGTGCAAACCGCCGAGATCGAATTGATGCGACAGATGTTGGCTGATTACTGATCCTACTACCGGAGTTTTTTCGATGGTACATGCTCGCAGGCTTGCAACAATTGCCCTGACACTCGCGCTCGCAGCGCCGAGTCTCATGGCGCAGACATATCCAACGGGTGAAGATCCGCGCAACGGCCTCAAGGCTGGCCTGTACGACGCAGGCGTCGCGATCAGCAACATGCGCCAGGTATCGTTCACGAGAAAGCCCGCCGAGTTCGACACGGCGCGTGGCCTCACCTTCATCGAGTCCGACATCGCCTTCAAGGGCAACTACGTCTATCAGGGCAACTTCGCCGGCTTCACCATCTGGGACGTCAGCAACCCGCAGAAGCCGGTCGCGGCGTCGGTGGTTGCGTGCATCACGTCACAGGGCGACCCGTCGATCATCGGCAACCTGCTCTTCATTTCCGCCGAGGGTGGTGGCAATCGAAATGATTGCGCGAAGGGTGGCGTCAGCAACCCGGCGGATCACATGGCCGGTGTGCGCATCTATGACGTTTCCAATCCAAAGATGCCGCGGCTCGTGAAGAACGTGCAGACCTGCAAGGGTTCGCATACGCACACGGTCATTCCGAGCAAGACGGACAAGAACGTCGTGTATCTCTACGTCTCCGGCAGCAACGCGGCACGTCCGGAGTCAGAATTGGCGGGTTGCAAGAACGGAACGGATCCCGCCGACGAGTCGAACTCGATTTATCGGCTCGACGTCATCAAGGTGCCGCTCAACGATCCCATGTCGGCGAGCGTCGTCACCGGCGCGCGCATCTTCACGGGTTTGATGGCGGCACCGCGTCGCGGTAGTGCCAACGCGGCAGGAGGCAGCGCGGGTCGCGGTGCGCCACCGACACCGGGCAGCGCAGCGGATTCTGCCGCGCGAGCGCAAGCGGCCATGGCGGTCTACGGACCGCGCAACTGTCACGACGTCTCGGCGTATCCGGCCATGAATATTCTTGCTGGCGCCTGTGGCAGTTACGGCTTGCTCGTGGACATCAGCAATCCGGAGAAGCCGGTGCGCATGGACGCGCGCGCCGACACGAACTTCTCGCTCTGGCACACCGCCGTGTTCAGCAACGATGGCCGCAAGGTCGTGTTCACCGACGAATGGGGCGGTGGTACGAGCCCGATGTGTCAGGCGTCGAGCATGATGGAGATGGGCGGCAACACCACGCTCACCATCAGCGCCGACAAGAAGATGACGCAGCACGCCTACTTCAAGCTGCCATCGGCGCAGACGCCGCAGGAAAACTGCGTGTCGCACAACGGTGGGCTCGTTCCGGTTCCGGGACGCGACATCATGGTGCAGGGCTGGTATCAGGGCGGCGTGGATCTCATCGACTTTACCGATCCTGATCATCCGTACGAGATGGGCTACTTCGACCGCGGCCCGGCGGACATGCCGCCAGCAGCGGGCGACACGACGGCAATCAACCGCCAGCGCGGAACGATTGGCGGTTCGTGGGGCGCGTACTACTACAACGGGTACGTCTACTCATCCGAGCTCGCGCGCGGATTCGACATTCTCGAATTGCTGCCGAGCGACAAGTTATCGGCGAATGAACTCGCAGCGGCCAAGTTGGTAAAGTTGGACGAGTACAATCCGCAGAGCCAGCCGAAGATCGTGTGGCCGGCGGCGTTCCCGGTTGTGCGTTCGTATCTCGATCAGCTCGTGCGCGGCAGGGGACTTTCGGCGGAGCGCACGTCGGCAATCGGCAAGGCGCTCGATGCGGCGGAGAAGCAGAGTGGTGCGGCGCGTGGTCGCTCGCTCAGTGCGCTCGCAAGCCAGGTCGATAAAGACGTGAACGGCGCGTCCGATGCGAAGCGTGTGGAGTGGATGGCCGGCGCGATTCGCGATCTCTCTGCGGTTTCCAAGTAGGTCTTAGTGTGGCTGTAACTGAAACGGCCGGATCTCTCACGAGACTCCGGCCGTTTCAATTTATGGGAGACAGTAAATGCAGATCGACAACAGCGAAGAGTTCGTTGGCTACTGGCGCGGGGTTCGCGAGCGCACGTGGCGCGCGATTGAACAGATCACGCCAGAGAATCTCGAGTGGACGCCGGGCGACGGCCGATGGTCAATGGGTGATCTCGTGCGTCATCTGGCCGGTAGCGAGCGCGACATGTACGCCGAGAATGCGA
>JBBQHJ010000243.1:0-7562 GCA_038323865.1 Gemmatimonadales bacterium | reverse complement strand
CAGTTGCTGACCTACGTCGTGTTCACCGGGTGGATTTTCTATGGCATGGGTGGTCTCGCGGTATTCGCGCTGCGGAAGCGCGAGCCGGAGACGCCACGTCCATTCCGCGTGCCGGGATATCCGATCACGCCGCTGCTCTTCGTCGGCTCGGCACTCGCGCTGGTGTTAAACACCGTCGTTGCGCAACCGATGCGTGCGGCAGTTGGGATTGGTGGCGTGTTGCTCGGAGCGCCTGTGTACTTCCTCTGGTCAACTCGTAAGGAGAACTGAGATGCCGCGTGTGTGGCCGAGTCGTCTCGCAGGGTTCGTGTTGGCATCGGTTGTGGGATGCGCGAGTGCCGGAGCGCCGAGCACCGGTGATCAGGCGCCGAACAATGATGCGCCCTATGATCTTGTCATTGCGAATGGCCGCATCGTCGACGGCACAGGCAGCGCGTGGTTCTACGGCGACGTCGGCATTCGTGGCGATCGCATTGCGCGCGTGATGCGTCGCGGTGCTGTGCCGGCAATGCGCGGATTGCGCACGCTCGACGCGACTGGAATGGTTGTGGCGCCTGGCTTCATCGACATTCAGGCGGGCGGCAACTACGTGAGCGGCGATGGCCGCGATGTCAGCAAGGTGACGCAGGGAATCACCACTGAGATCTTCGGCGAAGCGTATACCTCGGCGCCCATCAGTGAACTGTCGTTGCGCGACATGACGCCGGGAGCTGCCGCAAGCGCACGGCAGTTCATGGGACCACACGGCTTCGACACGTGGCTCCGCGCGATGGAGGCGCACGGCATTACGCCGAATGTCGGCTCATTCGTTGGTGCGAGTACGCTGCGCACATATGGAATGGGCATGAGCATGGGCGCGGCACCAGCGGCGCAACTCGACTCGATGCGCACCGCAATGCGCCGAGCCATGGAGGATGGTGCGCTTGGGTTAGGGACGGCGTTGATCTATCCACCGGGCAACTTCGCGAGCACGGAAGAGTTGATCGAGATCGCGAAGGCGATGGCACCGTATGGTGGCCTCTACATCACGCACATGCGCTCCGAGGCCGATCAGGTGCTCGAGTCCATGGACGAAGCGATTCGCATCGGCAAGGAAGGTGGCGTGCCGGTGGAGATCTATCACCTCAAGGCCGCCGGTACGCGCAATTGGCCAAAGGCGCAGGCGATGCTCAACAAGATCGACTCGGCGCGCAAGAGTGGATTCGATGTGCAGGCGAACATGTATCCGTACACGGCCGGTGGAACCGGGCTCGCCGCATGTCTGCCGCCGTTCGCGTCCGAAGATGGGAAGCTGATGCAGAATCTCTCGGATCCGGTAATGCGCGCGAAAATTCGCGCCGAGGTCGTGAAGCCGACGAGCTATTGGGAGAGTCTGTGCGAGCAGGCCACGCCGCAGGGCGTGCTCATCACCGCGCTGCGCAATCCGGCGAACCAGAAGTATTCCGGCAAGCGTCTCGGCGAGATCATGACCGGCATGGGCGAGGATTGGCTCGATACGGTGATGGACCTGCTCAAGGCGGAGAACGGAAACATCGGGACGATCTATTTCCTGATGAGCGAAGACAACGTGAAGCTCTTCCTCAAGCAGCCGTACATGAAGATCGGTACGGACGCTGGTGGTACGGATCCGGACAGCACGCGCTCGCTGGTGCATCCGCGATCGTACGGCACCTACCCGCGCATTCTCGGCAAGTATGTGCGCGATGAGAACGTGCTGTCTCTCGAGGAAGCAATTCGAAAGATGACGAGCGCTGTCGCAACGCGGCTCGTGATTCCCGATCGCGGGTTGTTGCGGCCGGGCATGCATGCGGATGTCGTCGTCTTTGATGCGCAGCGAATTCAGGAGAATTCTACCTACGAAAAGCCACTTCAGCTCTCCACGGGCATGAAGGCGGTTTTCGTGAACGGCGTCGAGGTAGTGCGCGACGGCCGGCATACCGGCGCGAAACCGGGGCGAATTGTACGCGGCGCCGCCTGGCGTCCCGCCGGAAAATGAACACCCACAGGAGCTCGGAATGAGTACACGGCTACAGCAGCATCTTGTGAGGATCGCGCGCGCCGAAGCGTGCGTCGCGCTGTTGTTGGTCCTCGGCATCGTTGCGCCTGTTTCTGCGCACGCGCAGACAGCCGGCGCTATTACCGGTGTCGTGCTGGACGGTAAGAGCCGGCAGCCCATTTCGGGTGTGTCGGTCGCTGTTCTTGGCACGCGCGTCGGTGCGCAGACCGGATCGGACGGCAGATATCGAATTGCCGGTGCCGCCCAAGGCAGCCAAACGCTCGTGGCGCGCCGCATCGGTTATGGCACACAGCGCAAGGTGATCACTGCCGGAACCGAGCAGACGGTGAACTTCGAGCTCGAGACGACGGCGTTGTCGCTCGACGAAGTTGTCGTCACCGGCACCGCAGGCGGAGAGCTCAAGCGCTCGATCGGAAATGCGGTGAGCACCATCGACGCCGCGGAGGTGGTGGACAAGTCTGCCGCGCAGAGTGTGAGCTCGCTCATTGGCGCACGCGCGCCGGGCGTGATCATCTCGCCGAGTACGAGCAGGCTTGGTGCGGGGCCGTCGGTGCAGATTCGCGGCCGCAGCAGCATCGGTCTCGACAACTCACCGATCATCTTCGTCGACGGTATTCGGGTCAACAACCAGACGAATGCGGGGCCTGTTGCACCGGCGGGACGTCTTGGCGGTCAGGCGTCGAATGTTGCCGGTCGTCTCAATGACATCAGCCCGGAAGACATCGAGAGCATCGAGATCATCAAGGGGCCAGCTGCTGCGACGATTTACGGAACGGAAGCGGCAAACGGCGTCATCCAAATCATTACGAAACGCGGAACGAACAGCGCCCGCCCGCAGGCAGGTCTGCTGATTGAAGACGGCACGATTGTGCTGAGAAATGCGGCAGATCGTGTTCCGACCAACTACCTGAAGGATGCGAGCGGTACCATCGTGCCGTGGAACGGTATCCAACAGGAAATCGATCGCGGTACGCCGATCTATCGTGATGGCCAGACGCGCAAGTACATCGGCTCCTTGTCCGGCGGTCGCGAAGGATCGACCTACTACGTGTCGACGAGCTACGAGAATGACTACGGTGTTGAGCCGAACAACGCGCTGCGGCAGGCAACGTTCCGCGGCAACCTGAACCTTGCACTCTCGCCGAACCTCGATTTCCAGACGAGCCTGGGGTACGTGTCGCTCTCGACACATTTGGGCGCGGACATTGGAGCGTCGCCGTTGCTTGGCGCAATCGTGGGACACAAGCTGTTGTTCCCAAATGCACGCGGATTCTATCCGAACTACACGCCGGACATTCCGCAGACGCTCTACGACAATGCGCAGGGCGTCCGTCGTTTTATCGGCAGCACGAGCCTGACGCACCGGCCCACAAACTGGTTTACGCAGCGCCTCCTGGTCGGCGTGGATGAAACCGGCGACGACAGCCGCGCCATTGAGAAGTTCACGGCAGATCCGGCCATTGTTCCGTTGATCGGCGCAGTGGCAGCCGGTGGCTCGATCGGACAAACGCTGCGCCACAACACGATCATCAGCACGGAGTATTCGGCGACGTCAAAGTCGCAGGTCACGTCGGCGCTCAGTGCGACATCATCGGTCGGCGGACAGTTCTATCGCACGGAGCTCAACGCGAGCTTCCTCGGCGGTACTGGCTTCCCCGGTTCTGGTGTCGAGACGGTGAATGCTGCCGCGTCGCCGGCAACGTCGACACAGACGCAGATCCTCAACACGACGATTGGCGCCTACGGACAGGAGCAGTTCGGATGGCGCGAGCGGTTGTATCTCACAGCCGCACTTCGCGTGGACAACAACTCAGCGTTCGGCGACAAGTTGAAGTGGGTCACCTATCCGAAGGTGAGCGCTTCGTGGGTGCTGAGCGAAGAGCCGTTCTGGAAGGCGAACAGCCTGATTACGTCGTTGCGCTTGCGTGCCGCATATGGACAATCGGGACGCCAGCCGGCGACGTTCTCGGCACTGCGCACGTACAGCCCGACGCAGGGACCGGCGAGCACAAACGCGGTGACGCCGAACTCCAAGGGCAACGCTGACCTCAAGCCGGAACGCGGCAGCGAAACGGAGCTCGGTTTCGAGACGCGCTTCTTCGACCGGCTCGGAGTTGACCTCACGTATTTCAACAAGCGGGTCACTGATCTCATCATCAACCAGCCTGTTGCGCCGTCGAGTGGATTCTACACGGCGACACCGGCGAATCTCGGACGCGTGGACAATCACGGCGTTGAGGTGCTCGCGACACTTGCGGCGGTCAATCGCAAGAATGTCGCTTGGGACATCATCGCCAACGTTGCGACGAATTCGGATATGGTGAAGAACCTCGGTGGCGTTGGCGGCACTGTGGTGGGTGCCGGACAGACAAACGTTGTCGGGTATCCGATCGGCGCGATCTGGACCAAGCGCGTTGTCTCGGCGGATCGCGATGCGACAACCAACCTTGCGACGAACGTCTTGTGCGATGGCGGAGAAGGCAAGCCAGCGGTGACGTGCGCCGCGGCGCCGTTCGTCTTCATCGGCACGCCGACACCCAAAGTCACAGGTTCGGTGGGCAACACCATTTCTCTGTTCAATCGCTTCAGGCTGTACGGGCTTGTCGACTACAAGCGCGGCAATCGCGTGGCGAACAGCAACGAGCAACTCCGCTGCACGGGTGCGGTCGGCGCGCCACTGTGCCGAGCCAACTACTATCCGCTCGAATTTAGTCCGGTGTATCTCGCCGAGCGTGTGAGCACGGCGGCAGCGCAGGGCATTCTCGATCAGTACTACCAGGACGCATCGTTCGCGAAGCTGCGTGAAGTCTCGGTGTCGTACACGCTGCCTCCGATGCTGCTGCGCGGCTATCAGTCGGCCGTCATCACGCTGTCGGGTCGCGACCTGAAGACGTGGACGGACTATGCGGGCATCGATCCCGAAGTAAACGCCAACAATCCTGCCACGTCATCGGCGACGACAGACCAAGCTGTCACGCCGCCGCTCAGCCGGTTCATCATTTCCGTCAACCTAAAGTTCTGACCATGCGACCCTCTGCTCTACTCCGTCGCGCGGTCCTTCCTGGACTGCTGCTGACATCCGTCGGCTTCTTCGCAGCCGCCTGTAAAGACATCACGAGCCTTGCGCAGGAAAATCCCGGCTCACTCGTTGGCTCCACGTTGTACGTACCCTCCAATGCGGCGCTTGTCGTAAACGGCACCATTTCCGACTTCGAATGCGCATACGCGCGCTATGTAGTGGGCAGCGGGCTCTTTGCCGACGAACTCTCGGTGGCCATTTCACAGACGGCAAACTTCGACTACGACGCGCGCCGCATGCTCACCAACGGCACGTACGGAACCAACAACTGCGCCGCAACACCAAGCAGCACGCAGCAGCCGGGTATTTACACGCCACTCTCTACGGCACGGGCAACAGCGGACACCGCAGCTGCCTATCTCGAAACGTGGACTGATGCACAGGTCAACAACCGCACGAAGCTCATCGGGCAGGCCTATACGTATGCCGGCTACAGCCTCGTGCTTCTCGCCGAGGGTATGTGCACGGCGGCGATCAATCTCGGACCTGAGATGACGCCGGCGCAGGCCTTCACTGAGGCAAAGGTGCGATTCGACAAGGCAATCGCGGCCGCGACAACTGCACCGGACGCGGCGACCCTGAGCCTTGCCCGCATCGGACGAGCGCGAGCGTTGCTTGGACTTGGCGGAGCGGCGAATCTCGCGGCGGCGGCGGCCGATGCCGCGCTCGTGCCTGCAGCGTTCGTGGCAAATACGTCGCCGGATGCCGTGAATGCGCGCCGACAGAACACGGTGTTCATCAATATTTCGCAGAGTTCGTTCTCCACGGTCGACACCGCGTTTCGCAATGTGCTGGTTCCCGGTGGAACCACGCAGGATCCCCGTGTGGTCGTCAACGATCTCGGACGCAACGGCACGGCAACGGGGACACGCATCTGGCTGCCGGGCAAGGCCGCTGCGAACAACACGGCAATGCGCATTGCGAGCTACGCCGAAGCGCAACTCATTGTCGCGGAGAATGCGGCGGCAACGGGTGACCTGCCGGGCGCAGTTACCGCAATCAACAATGCGCGTGCCCGCACGACGGGCGTTCCGGTGTATGTGCTGCCAGCTGGCGCAACCGCAACGGATGTGAAGACGCAGATCATCGAAGAGCGTCGTCGCGAATTCTTCGTGGAAGGTCATCGTCTCGGCGATATCCGCCGCTATGGAAGTCCGTTCCTGCCGGCAGCAGGCGCGACGTATCAGTTCGGTGGTCAGTACGGCACACTCACATGCTTCCCGCTGCCGGATGTCGAGCGCATCAACAATCCGACCATCGCCAAGGGTTCGTGAGCATGCGTCAGTGAATGCGCGTCGCGCACTGGGACTGTGCGCGATAGCGCTTGCCGCTTCTGCGGCGAGCGGACAACAGCCGGCGTACGACGTCGTGATTCGCAACGGTCACGTGCTGGACGGCGCCGGTAATCCGTGGATTCTGGCCGACGTCGCAATTCGTAACGGCCGCTTCGCGAAGATCGGGACGATTGCGGAGAAGGGAAGGATCGAGATCGATGCGAGAGGCAAGTACGTGTCGCCCGGTTGGATCGACGTCATGGATCACTCACTTGGCGTGCTGAAAAGGAATCCGCGCGCCGAGAACAAGTTGATGATGGGCGTGACGACGACGATTGCCGGCGAGGGTGGAACGCCGGTGCCAGCGGGCCAGATTGCGGCGTACTTCCAGTCGCTCACGCAGCAAGGAATCGGCATCAACATCGGGAGCTACTTCAGCGAGACGCAGGCGCGAGTCGCCGTGATGGGTCGTTCGGCGCGCGAGCCAAATGCGGAGGAACTCGAGCGCATGCGCGCGATCGTGGATACGGCGATGCGTGCGGGCGTGATGGGCATGACGACGGCGTTGATCTATCCGCCGAGCAGCTATGCGACGACGCATGAATTGATCGAGGTGGGGAGGGCAGCGGCGAAGTATGGCGGCTTGTATGCGAGCCACATTCGCGGTGAAGGTCGCGAAGTCGTGCAGTCTGTCGAGGAAGCGATCAAGGTCGGCGAGCAGGCGGGAATGCCTGTCGAGATCTTCCATCTCAAGGTGGCGTACCGTCCGGGTTGGGGAATTCTGATGGATTCGGTGCGGCGCGTGATCGAGGCAGCACGTGCTCGAAATGTCGATGTCGCCGCCGACATGTACGTGTACACGGCGGGCGGCACGGGTCTCGAGGCGACGATCCCGAGCTGGGCGTTCGAAGGCGGTGCCGATTCGTTGCTTGCGCGGCTCAACAATCCGAGCACTCGCGCGCGGCTCAAGAACGAGCAGAAGACCGGCGTGCCTGGTTGGTGGAATATTGTGGATGCTGCTGGTGGCTGGGACGGCATCGTGCTCGCGAATGCGCAGAACCCCGAGAACAATCGATTCAACGGACAGTCCATCGCGCAGATCGCCAAGGAATTGAACAAGGATCCCGCCGACGTCGCGTTTGATTTTGTCGCGCAGGGCAAGGGCCGCGTGATGGCGCTCTACTATATGATG
>JBBQHJ010000242.1:0-7575 GCA_038323865.1 Gemmatimonadales bacterium | reverse complement strand
CGGTCTCCGCTGCGTCCGTCGCCATTGACGTCACCCTGCACGATTGGCGTAAAGGGCAATCCGCTCTGGAAGCGCGAGAAAAATGTGAAGGTGCCGAGCGTTGGTGCATTGAAGCCGCTCGTCACCACCAATGCGTGGCGTGCGTCGTTGGGACCTGGTGCCCACTCGAGCGCACGTGGATCACCGAAGGCCGCACCATCAAAGCCGCGGAATTCGCGCTTCGTTGTTTGCAGCGTGTAGTTCACCGATCCGAAGAACGAGAATGGCCCGCGGAATTTGAACACATCGGGCGAGATGCCGAGGTTCAGTTGTCCACCGTAACCGCGCAGATCGCTGACGCGAACGCCAACGCGTCCGAATTGATCGCTGCGGCGCGATTCGGTTGCCGATACGGCACCCGATGCGGGATCGATTCCGGCCGCGGTAACGAACAGCGGACGATTCCCTTCTGACGCAAGCGTGAGCTTCTGCGCGCCTGCAAAGTTCGCGTCCACCACGCCGGGCTGTGACAGGTCATACGACGCGAGTCCGCCCGCGCGGAGCAAGATGCTGTGCCAGCTCGTGTTCCAGTCCAGCGACGCACGCCAGCTATGCGGCACATCATACTTCGAATCGATCAACGTGACTGCAGGCGCTCGTTCCGCGAGTACACCACTGCCGTTGTTGCACTGGGTTGGGATCGACGTTGGGTCTGTCGCAAACTTCGACCAGTCCGCGGTGGGAATAGCGGAACCAACGCAGGAGAGTACCGTCGTACCATTCGCGAGACCCGTGGCTGCTGATGCGTCGGCGAGAATGTTCGGACGCAGCAGATCGCGGAAGTCACCAATGCCGCCGCGAATGACGCCCGCCGTCATGCGATAGAAGCGACCGACGTTTGTCTGATTGGTACCGGCGCCGTTGTCCTTGTCGCGATTGTACGTGTACGAAAATCCAAGGCGCGGACTGACGTGCACCTTCATGGGCGCCGCACCGGTCTTTACGCCGAGCGTCTGTTCGAGTGCAGAGTTGCTTGATGGGCTTCCTAAGAAACCGTCGGCCTCGAGACGCGCGCCGTAGATCATGCTGAAAAACCGGGTGGGAGCATAGGTATGCGCCATCGCGGCGGCAGAATTCCAAACGCTTCCCGAGCGCTCGGGCTGAGCGAGTGTTCGCGTGAAGCTCGCGGGACGACCCGCTTGCAAGTCTTCGATGGAGTTGTAGCTGAACGTGCCGAGCTTGTTGGCGATGCCGTCGGAACGGAGACCGTCGGCGCGCGCCCAGAGTTGCGTCTTGAACCTGTGCCGGCGCCCGCCCCGCATCCACGCGGTCTCGTTGGAGCCTTCCGTGGTCCACCGCGTGTCGTCGGTGCTCAGGTAGGCACCGCCACCAATCGTGAGGCCCGTGACGTCTCGACTCGCGTCGAGTGTGTTCGAGCGTACGAGTACACTCGCGCCCGGAAGCCCGATGTACGGTGAGACGCTGGTGTTCACCACGCTTGCGGCGAGACGAGTCTCGGTGAGCATGTAGCGTCCTTCGCCAACGAAATTGCCGAAGGTGAGTTGGCCGCCCAAGGTCGATTCCTTTCGCTCACCAGATGCCGACGGCGCAGAGAGCGGACCAAAGTTCAGTGCTCCGTCGCGCGTGTAACCGGCGTATGCGGTGAGTGCGCGAGTCGCGAGTGTGTCGCGCGTGTCGTCGAAGCGACTGAGAAAGCTGAATGCATCGCGTTGGCGATTTGTCGGAATTGCTGCCGAACTGCGAATGAGCCCAAGCGGACCCGCGACAGCGACGAGACGCGCGACTGAATCAGGCGCGACACCAGCGCGAAGAAGTGCATCCGCGTCTGCGTCAATGAGCGTTGCCGGATCGCTTGTGCTGCGACCGACATCGACGGCGACATTGTATGTGGCGGCCTCGCGAATCATCTCTCCGTCGGCGCCGACGCTTCCCCGAAGGCCTCCACTGCGTGCGCCAAGCGCGCGCCCGATGGCATCCGTGAACTGAAACGCTTGCGGATCGAGCGTGAAGAACGCGTTGCGTCGCTGATACTGGCGGCTGCCAGGTCCAAGCCGCACATCGATGTTCGCGCCCGCAAAACCGCCGCGCGTTGGATCGAACGTCGCGCCTGTCACTCGCGTCTGGGTGTTTGCCGCGCGCGGTATGTTGCCCGCGGCCAGACCCATTCCGTTGAGGGTCGTGAGGTTCGACTCGGCGCCGGATCCAAGAATGGATGGACCGGCACCGGTCATCGTGATATTCGACATCGTGCCGGCGATCGCATTCAGGTCGCCCGCAATGGTCGGCGCGATGGCGCCGTTCACCCCGTCGAGAAATTTCTCGGATGAACCCGGCTCCGGCTGAGAAGGGTTCACAGCGTTCGACGCGCGCACGGGCTTGTCGGCGGTGACTTTCACTGCCGCGAGGAGAGCGACGTCGCGCTCCAACACGAAGTCCGCGGTGAACTCATGTTCGGTGGTCTGCCGAGTGACACGCCGGCGGACTGCCTTGAGCCCCGTTGCGCTCACATAGACGAGATAATCGCCACTGCCTTCAGCGAACGTGATGCTGTATCTGCCGCTGCTGTCCGTCGTGGACTGTTGCGTAAGACGGTCAGGCCCTCGCGTGATTAACACCGTTGCGCCAATGACCAGGTGCGCCGAATCGTCGATGACCTTGCCCCGAATGACTTCCGGTGGCCGCGCGGCGGTTTGTTGAGCCCACGATGGATTGCTGGTGCCGAGAATGCCCAGCGCGACGAGAAGCAGGCGGCGAGAACGCATGAGTGGGAATGCGATGTGAGGCCGATAAGATCCGGAACACGCGTTGGACACCACCGTCGAGCTAACCGTTGGGCCTTACATGTTCAGAGGCCCCGAGTTGCAGTTGGGATTCATATTGAAAGGGCGAATTGGTCGTTCGCGGCGACATCCGGCTCCGGCTCCTCGTCGTAATCCCGGCCGAATCCGACACCGTATCGTGCGCAGAGCTCGGCGAAACGGGCTCTCAGACCCTTCCTGTAATTTTCGCTCACCTGATAGCTCCGCGAATACGCTCGCCGGTATTTCTCGGCCAGTTCAGGAAATTCGCTTGCGATGAACGGCAGGTAGCGATCACGAGCCGCGCTCTGAAGCCGCAGTGCGCACGCGCCGATGTAGTTGGCACCCGTGGCCGCGACTCTCTGAACCAACTCCTCGATCTGCTCCGGCGAATCGGTGATTCCCGGCAGAATGGGCATGCAGTTCACGCCGACGTCAATGTCATTGGCCCTGAGCCGAGCGATACCACGGAGCCGTGCTTCGGGAGTTGGAGCGCGCGGCTCGAGTTTACGGGCAAGCTCGCGATCAATGCTGATGAGCGACACGTGCACGGTGATGCGCGAACCGCGCTCCTGGATACGACGCAAGACGTCTATGTCGCGCGTGACGAGGGGACTCTTGGTGATGATGGTGATGCGAAGTCCCCGTTGTTCGGCCAGTGCCTCCAGCACACCACGTGTCACACGAAAGCGGCGTTCGGCTGGTTGATATGGATCGGTTGCCGTTCCGATGACGACGGACTCTTTGTGGAGTGCGTCGAGAATCAGGGGTCGCATCAGCGCTTTTCGCGCGAGCGCCGGTGCTTCGCGCTTCACGAGGATACGTCGCTCAAAGGCGAGCCAAGGTGGCAGTTCATCGGTGGGAAGCACCGCTCCCGCATCCAGCGATGCCGCCGCGTTCAGTCGCTCGGCGGTGTATCGGTGGGCATAGCGGGCGTAGCAGTACGCACAGCCAAAGGCGCAACCGATGTAGGGATTGATTGACCAGAATGGCATACCCGTGGCCGCGGGATTGTTGAGCAGACTTCGCGGAGTGGCGGCGAAATAGCGGATGTCTTTCTGCTCACCAACGACAGCCAGTGCGCGTGGCGGGCCGGCGGCAGCAGACTCGTTGAAAAGAGCTACCTGTGCTGAAGTGGAGTGCGCGTCCGGCATGAGACAACGATACCGAACATATACCGAAAGTCAACGATGCGAGAACGGAACGCAGTTCGCATTCAGTTCCGTCAGATGCGAATCCTCCCCCTCGTGCTTGCAGCAGTTCTGGCGACGGCCTGCAGTCGCGGCCCCAGCCGCGACGAAGCCCTTGCCGCCTTTCGCGGCGCGAAGCCAGGCGTGGATAGTGGCCCGGCGGTTGTTCGGGTCTGGGCCGACGGACCACCCTGGTTCTCGTGCGCCGAGCTGATCGCGAAGCTCAAGACGTCGACCGATCGCGTCGTGGTGCGCAACCAACTCTCCTATTGGCATGCGCTCGTGTTGGCGGACTGGGTGACGCTTCGCGACACGACATCTGGTGCTGTTGTGGAACCGGGATGGTGCGCTGCGTCGCTCCGGGCTGAGACGACGCGCCTGTCCAATGGATGGAAGCCCGTCGAGGGCGATTCCGTAGCGAGTGGGGGCGTTCGCCGAGGTTGGGATGTTCTTGTAGGAGCGCAACGTGTGGCGGTACCAGCCAAGACAACCCTCGTTGGGCGAGACTCGGCGCGCGCCACCTACGTGGTGACCGTCATTCCAAACGAGAACGGGATGGCCGCCGGCGCCGATCGCGACACCACGCGGCACGACGCGCTTCTGGAAAAAGTCGATGGACGGTGGAGATTGATACGGATGGACACCATGCAATAGCGCGTGCAGCTCACTCCTCTCGATCTCATTGCTTCGGCAATGGACCGGCCCACACGCCCGCTGCATTGGGCGATCGTGCTGCATTTGCCGCAAGCGCCATCCTTGGAGATGCTCCGTCGCGGTGCATTGAGTGCGAGACTCGCATATCCGAGCAGCAGCAGCGTGCTCAATGGAAGGGTGTGGCGACGAGTGGAGTCCGCGCCGGGAATCGAGCAGTTGGAGTTGGTGCGTGGTTCTGTGCGAAAAACCATCGAGCGCGTGGTGAACGAGCCGATGGATATCACGAACTCACCGCCCGTCTCACAGTACCTGCTCGACGCGACGGGCACGACTCTCTTGATCACGCGCTTTCATCATGCAGCGGCGGATTTGATTGGCGGCACACTTTGGCTGCGCCACCAGCTCGAAGTCGCGATCGGCAGCCGACCGACGCAGCAGAGCCGCAGGCCGTATGCACCGCCCGCGCTCCGCACGCACGAACAGCTCAAGCGAAAGAGCGCGTATGCCTTTCGCGGTGCACCCGACACGCTCGGGCGCCGGAGCGGCTCGCCTTCTCCGAATAGACGCTGGACTACCGAATCCATTGACGCGACGCCGCTTCGACTCGCAGCACTTCACGTCGGCGCGTTCACGTACAACGACCTGCTCGCAACGTGCGCGCTGGAGGCGTATCGTCGGTGGAACGCAGAGCGTAGGCCGACGAAACGGAAGATCGGACTGTGGATGCCGGCGAATATCCGAAAAACGCCGCTCGAAGGCTTCGGCAACGGAACCACTCGCATTCGCGTCTACAATCGCTACGACGACTCCGCGTCGCTCATCGAAAAGGCTCGCGCAATTCGGACGCAGGTGCAGTGGTCACGGAAGCACGGCGAGTGGGCTGTTCCGCCGATGGATAAAGTGCAGGAGCTGCCCCTTCCGCTCATGAAGCTCGCACTGCGGATCTACTTCAATCGGCCATGGGTGGACATGGGCACGGGTGTGTTTAGTCATGCGGAGCGATCGCCGCTCGATGCGTTGCCACCCGACCTCATTTCGCGCGTGGAGCTCATGGGGACACTGCATCGCCGTCACCCATTCGGGATTTTCGCGCTGACGCTGAATGACATCACACATGTGAGCTTCGTTCACGATCCCGGCCTTCTTGCGGATGACAACGCGAGCACGCTCGCGCACAGCTTTCTCTCGCTCGCTGACGCATTTGCAACGCAGGTCACGTGATGCGCGGAACGCTGAATGACATTGCGCGATGGCTGATCGGTCTCTCGCTCGTGGCACTCGGCGCGATTCTCGATGGGCGTCAGCGTCTTCACCTCGTTCGGTTCCGGTCGTCGCAACAACGATTGCGTGCGCGTCTGCGTGTCGCGCCCGACACGCCAATTCACACTTATGGTGACGCCGTTGAGCGTGACATAGCGGCGCGTGCGGCGACGTTTCGAGACGCCGCCTATGCGGAGACTTCTGGATCTACTGGGAGATCGAAACAACTTCTCTACCCCGCTGGGCGTGTCCGTCGCGCTCGCAGCATGTTCGTCGATGCATTCGCGCGCGCGCTCGTGCAGCAGCCGCTCTGGCGTCAGTCGTTTTATGTGTTCAGCAGTCTGCATCACGATGGATCGCTCACGAGCCTGATGCTCCGCGAGCGACGCGAGCCGTCGTATCTCACAACCTTGCAAGCGCCGGATCGCATTCAGGGTTCGCCGGCACTCCAAGCGCTACGCGACACGTACGGCGATGTCGCGCTGAGGCTGTGGGTGCTCGCGCTCAGCAATCCCGGCATTCTCTACAGCACGAATCCGTCGACGCTGTCGTCGTTTTTCGATGCAGCGAATAGCGACTGGATCAGGGTATCGCAGCTCGTGCGTGCATACGTGCAGAACCCATCGGCATTTGATTCTCAAGTCCACGGAATAGCGCGGCGCTTGATGTCGCGTGGCGCAAAACAACGACTTCGCGCGATCGCCGAGAGCACCGGGCCATTGTCATTGGACGCAATTGCTCCGGCAGTGCACACCTACGTATGCTGGACCGGCGGCTACGTACAGCCTTTTCTCGATCGCCTGGCGATCGAGCTGCCTGCGCCGCGATATCGATTGCTGCCGATGTACTCGATGTCGACAGAGACGCCGGAGACCACGCCAATTTACCGCGGCGACTGTGTTTCCTTCGTTCCCATGGCACGCGGAGTCCTCTACGAGTTTCTCGAAGCCGGCGCGCCAGACAGCGCTGCGCGACTGCTCGAACCGCACCAGCTGGACATTGGAAAGGAATATGCGATGGTCGTCTCAGACGAGTATGGGCTGACGCGATACCAGACAGAAGACGTCTTCACGTGCGTTGGCCATGTCTCGTCGCTGCCGGATCTGCGATTCGTGCGCCGGCGCTCACTCTCGTATTCGTTCACGGGAGAGAAGCTCACCGCAGAGCAAGTGAGCGAAGCATTAGGGCAGGTTCGGCTGCGGCATTCAGCGCTCGCTGCTGCGTGCTTCCTCACTTGTGTTCCCTCAGTGGCAGCCTCGCGCTCTCTCCCCTGTTATCTGCTTGTCGGCGTCAGCCGCGACGGCGTTGCATCCCCTTCGTTCGATGCGGCCGCTGCGCAGTTCGACGACGCGCTGTGTGCCCTGAACAGCGAGTACGCGGCAAAGCGAAGGAGCGGCCGACTCGGCGCCATTCGCGGCGTGGCGAGCACGCGTGAAGCATTCCTCTCGCGAATGGCGCCCGGTCGCAATGCGTCGTGGGAGGCGCAATTCAAGTTTCTTCCGCTCTACCGCGCCATCTGGGAAGAGGGATCAGGCATCCGTGCGGATGTCGCGATGCGGCAGGAAGCGTCGCCATGATCGGTCGGGCACGCGTTCGATCATGGGATGAAGCTCGATCCACGCGAGACCGGGACGCATGTGATGCTCGCGGTGCATGGAGAGCCCGAACGAAAA
>JBBQHJ010000241.1:0-7626 GCA_038323865.1 Gemmatimonadales bacterium | reverse complement strand
GGCCAGTTCTGCGCCGAGCGCGTTCGCCGCACGATCTTTCCTTAGCGAAAGATCTTCTACGCCAGGAAGCGGCGACTCGATTACGTGCTCAACGCTGAACGCACCTGCGCCTGACGTCTTCGAGACAAGCTTGCCGAGCAGGAACAACGCTTCATTAGAAAGATTTGGCGACGCCAGTACGAATGCACGCTTGCCGTTGAGAATCTGAGCGGCCGAGCGCAGTGCGACTTCCCAATCCGTCGTGGCGAGGACACCGGAACGCTGCACCATGGGCTGGTCGACGCGATCCTGACGGTTCATCCAGCGATAGTTCAGACGGCCGTGATCACACATGAAGTACTGATTCACGTTGTCGTTCGGGCGCGGGCGCAGGCGAACCACCTGATTGTCGCGCACCTCAGTGATCATGTTGCAGCCCTGCGAACAATTCGGGCACACGGACGCGGAGCGATCGAGCTCCCACGCGCGCGCCTTGTTGAGCGAATCCTTCGAGAGCAGCGCACCAACCGGGCAGAGATCGATGACGTTGCCCGCCCACGCGTGCGTCATGTCCTCCCCCTCGAACTTGCCGATCAAGGCGCGATCACCGCGCTCGACGACGGCAAGCACGGGATCCTTTGCCACGTCATCCATGAAGCGCACGCAGCGCGTACAAAGAATGCAGCGATTGGCGACGTACATGACGTCACCGCCGAAATCTTCCACAGGATTGAACCGCTTGGGATCGCGATAGCGACCCTCGGCGCGTCCTTCCTGGAACGTGTAATCCTGCAGCTCGCACTCACCGGCCTGATCGCAGATCGGGCAATCGAGGGGGTGATTGATGAGCAGCATCTCGAGCACACCACGACGCGCTTCGAGCGCCTTCTCGGTGTGCACATGGACTACCTGCCCTTCCGCCACAGTGGTTGCGCACGAGGGCGCGAGTTTTGGCGCCTTTTCGACTTCAACAAGGCACATGCGACACACGCCCGCGACCGGAAGGCCGGGGTGATAGCAGTAGTGCGGGATCAACACGCCCGCATGCTTGGCCGCTTCGAGAATCGACGTACCGTCCGGAACCGAAACGGCGCGTCCCTCGATCGTCAGGTTCACCATCTTCACGTCCGCCATCAGGCCACCTGCGCCGGCACCATGTGAACCTTCTTCTTCTTGATCAGCGCCTCGAAATCACCGCGGAACTTGTTGATGCCCGACGCCACCGGTGTCGCGCACGAGTCGCTCAAGACGCAAATCGTCTTGCCAGTCATGTTCTCGCCGATCTCCAGCAACGTGTCCAGATCGTCCGGCGAACCATCACCGGCCACGATACGCTCGAGAATCTTCGTGGTCCACGCGGTGCCTTCGCGGCACTGCGTACACTGTGCACAGCTCTCGTGCGCAAAGAAGCGAGCAGCACGAGCGATCTGCTTCACGAGGTTCTGCGCGTCGTCGAAAATGATGACGCCACCTGAACCGAGCATCGTTCCATTCGCGACGAATCCCTCGTAGTCCATGAGACTGGCTTCAGCCTCTGCAACAGTCTGGATCGGAACGGAGATGCCACCAGGAATGATCGCCTTGAACTGCCGACCCTGGAGTGGGCCGCCACACAGGTCATACAGGAAGTCTTTGAACGGAAAACCCATCGGGACTTCGTAATTTCCTGGACGCTGCACATTGCCGCACACCGAATAAAGCTTGGTGCCGGTGCTCTTCGGGTTGTCGGCGCGCATCCACTGCTTGTACCACTCGGCGCCATTGTTGAGGATGTGCGGCACCGCAACGAGTGTCTCGACGTTGTTGATCGTCGTGGGCTGCGCGAATACGCCGCTCACCGCCGGGAACGGCGGCTTGATACGAGGATTGCCGCGACGCCCCTCGAGGGAATTCATGAGCGCAGTTTCTTCGCCGCAGATGTACGCGCCGGCGCCACGATGCACCCAGACGTTGACCGTCTTGCCGGTGCCCATCGCGTTCTTGCCAAGAATGCCAGCGGCGTATGCCTCCTTGATGGCGTTCTCGATTTTTACGAGCGGTTCAGTGAACTCACCACGGATGTAGATGTACGCCGTCTCGGCGCCGATCGCGTACGCGCCGATCGCGCATCCCTCGACCAGTGCATGCGGCGTCCAGCGCATGATCTCGCGATCCTTGAACGTGCCAGGCTCGGACTCGTCGGCGTTGCAGCAGAGGTAATGCGGCTTGCCGTCGCCGGGCTTCATGAAGGACCACTTGAGGCCCGTCGGAAAGCCAGCGCCACCGCGTCCGCGGAGGCCCGAGTCCTTCACCACGGTCACGATTTCAGCGGGCGACATGCTGAGCGCCTTCTGCAGCGCGACGTACCCGCCACGCTTCTTCCATCCATCGAGCGTAGCAGCCTCGGGATCGCCAAAATACCTGGAGAGAACGACCGATTCGCGCTCGTGTGACTTGTGCGGATATCCCATGTTTTTACTTGAGGCCCGCGAGAATTTCCGGCACGCGCGCAGGCGTCACGGATTCAATGAAGTCTTCGTTGATCTGCACTGGTGTCGCAAAACCGCAAGCGCCAAGGCACTCGACCTCGATCACTGCGAACTTGCCATCGGGCGATGTGTTGCCGAGCTCTTCGCAGTGCGTGTGCTTGAGAAATGCTTCGACGACGTCTTCCGCACCGCATGCATTGCACGGCGACGTCGTACATATCTGGATGAAGTGCTTCGCCACCGGATGCTGGTGGTACATCGTGTAGAACGACACCACGCCCTTCACGTATGCCGGCGTGAGCTCGAGGACAGTAGCGACTTCCGCCATGCCTTCTTCGCTCACCCAACCACGTTCGTGCTGCACCATCCAAAGCGCCGGGAGGAGCACGGCCATCTTCGTGGGATAGCGCGTGATCAGCTCATCGAGCTCCTTGCGGCGCGCGCTGCCTGCCGCGAGCACCGGCTGATATGCCGCGTGTCCGTGATGACCCGCGCCGTCAGCCGTCTCGAAACCCTTGCCATCGGTTGGGCCCCAATCGGCCGGCGCTCGAAAGTATTCGGGTGTGCTGGTCATGCTGTCATCCTGAGCGGAGCGAAGGATCTGCTCTTCATCGATCAATCTCTCCCATCACAATGTCGATCGACGCATTGATCGCGATGACGTCGGACAACAGGTGTCCCTCAACCATGCGCGGAATCGCCGACAGGTTCACAAATGACGGCGGACGAATGCGCCAACGCACCGGCTTCGACGTGCCATCGGAAACCATGTAGTAACCCTTTTCCCCCTTCGGGCTCTCGACGGCGACATACGCTTCGCCAATCGGAGGACGCGGACCTTCCATCACCTGCTTGAAGTGATGGATCATGCTTTCCATGTCGCTCGTCGCTTTGTGCTTCGGCGGCAGGATCACGCGATGATCATCCACATTCACAGGTCCATCGGGCAGACGCTTGAGCGCCTGCTCGAGAATGCGCGTCGACTGGCGCAGCTCTTCCATTCGGACGAGGTAGCGATCGTACACGTCGCCGGCGGATCCCACCGGGACGTCGAAGTCATACGTCTCGTAGTCGAGGTACGGGAAGTCCTTGCGGACATCGTATGCCACGCCGGATGCGCGCAGCATCGGGCCCGACAATCCGTAGTTGAGTGCTTCGTCCGACGACATCGCGCCAAGACCAATCGTGCGACCAACCCAGATGCCGTTCTTCGTCAGCATCGCGTCGCATTCCGCGACCACCTTGGGAAAGGTGCGCACGAAGTTCGCGAGATCGTCCGTCCAGCCGTCAGGAATGTCTGCGCCCATGCCACCAACGCGCGTGAGCGTCGTGGTAAGGCGCGCGCCAATCCAACTCTCGAGCATCGTGTACACACGCTCACGCTGCTGGAAAATCCAGAGGAACGGCGTGAAGGCACCGATGTCGATGCAGAAGGTTCCCAGCCACACGCAATGCGAAATGATGCGTGAGAGTTCCATGGCGATGACACGAAGCACCGTGCAGCGCTCTGTGATCTCGATGCCGAACAGGCGTTCTGCGCCGAGCGCGAACGCGACGTTGTTGCCGGGCGAGTTGAGATAGTCCTCGCGATCCGTCCACGGGATGATCTGATTGTACTGCCGATACTCGCCGATCTTCTCGAAGCCGCAGTGCAGATAGCCCACGTGTGGAATGCAGCGTACAACGGTTTCACCATCGAGCTCGAGCACCAGACGCAGCACGCCGTGTGTCGCCGGATGCTGCGGTCCGATGTTGATGAGCATGTGATCACTCGCGAGATCCGGCTCAACGCCCGGGTTCGCGGTAACCGGAACGATGTTGCCCGCCGAATCCGTCACGAGCGGCACGCGCTGCGGACGACCCTGCGAATCAAGACCAGTGGTGGAGAGCTCGACCTCGACGGTCCGTGTCTTGGTGGCCATGGTTACTCTCCCACCTTTTCGCCGGTGCCAAGGCGCTGCTTCATGTCTGTCGGCAGGTCCTCGAACGCCTCAGCGATCGAGAGCTCCTCCATGCTGTACTTCGCTTCCGGATTCTGGGCGAGCGCCTGACGCAGCTGCTCAGAGCGGCTGAAGCGACCACGCAGCGGGAAGTCTTTTCGAAGCGGGAAACCTTCCTTGTACTGCTCCCACATGAGGATGCGGCGCAGGTCCGGATGCCCCGTGAACTTGATGCCGAACATGTCGTAGCACTCACGCTCGAGCCAATCCGCGCCCTTGTAAATGGGCCACACGCTGGCGACTTCGAGCGGCGTTCCCTTCGGCAATAGCGTCTTGATGCGAATGAAGCGACGGAATGGAATCGAACGCAGATGCCACACCACCTCGATGGCGCGCTCAAAGTCGCGGAACTCCACAGCGGTGACGTCGGAGAGATAGTCGTAACGCTGCGTTGCGTCGTCGTGCAACCACTGCACAATCTCGAACACACTTGCACGCTCGACCGTGACCGTTGTCTCGGCCCAGACGACATCGATGCGTACGATCGCCGCGCCGAACTTCGCCTTGAGCGATTCGCCGGACGGATTCACTTCTCCGCCGCGGTAGCTGATGTTTTTCGGTGTCACGGGCGCCGGCGCTTCGGGCGCGGCTTCGCCGGCGACAACCGGGACGAAGGATGAACTCACAGACCCGACCGCGTCTGATGAATGGAATTGCCGAACGGCTCGGAGAGCTCGTCGATGAGCGGTGGCGGGATGTAGAGCTTGCTGAGCGGATCGGGCTCCATCTCGTTGCGGAGCGATTTATCCGCCATGCGCTCGTTCATGATCTTCTTCTGAAGCATCATGATGCCGTACATGAGGCCTTCCGGGCGCGGCGGACACCCCGGCACGTAGACGTCGACCGGGATGATCGTGTCGATGCCCTGCACCACGGCGTAGTTGTCGAACATCCCGCCGCTCGATGCACACGCGCCCATGGAGATGCACCATTTGGGCTGCGGCATCTGCTGCCAAATGCGACGAATCACCGGTGCCAGCTTGAACGGCACGCGGCCCGCGCAGATGAGCACGTCGGCCTGGCGTGGCGAGAAGCTCATGCGCTCCATGCCGAATCGGGCGAGATCGAACTTGCTGGCCGCGGTGGCCATGAACTCGATGGCGCAGCAGGCCGTGCCGAATGGCATCGGCCACAGGGAGTTCGCTCGTCCCCAGTTCACCAGGAAGTCGAGCTTCGTCGTGACGAAGCTCTCCTGGCTCGATGGATTGATCGAGACGACGCTATTGTCTAGTCCCATTGCAGGGCACCCTTCTTCCACACGTAGATGAAGCCCACGAGAAGGATCGCGATGAACACGAGCATCTCGGAGAGGCCGAACATCGAGATCTGCCCAGCAGGACAGGCGTCATTCACGAGATCCACCGCACACGAGAGCTGTTTGAAATGCGCTCCCCACGGGATCATGAAGACGGTTTCGATGTCGAAAATGATGAAGAGGACCGCGACCATGTAAAACTTGACCGAGAAGCGCTCGCGCGCATCACCGAGCACCGGCATGCCGGACTCGTACGGTGCCTGTTTTTCAGCGGTCGGTCTCGGGCGAAGCGTCAGGTGCGAAATGAGGAGGATGAGCGCCCCATTCATCACGACGAACCCGACTAGCAGCAGGATTGGGAGGTACGTCCGTTCCATTGTCTCCAGGGGACTTCGTGAAATCTTTCACTAAGTCGCAGCGCATGAAGTTATCTGCTGCCGCAAAGCAGTGTCAACGGCGATACACATCAAGTTCGCGATTGTGTTGCACAACGAGTGCGCGCGGGACCAGTTGGCGTCAGTTGCGGCGTCCGATAGCTTCGTCGGTGTAATCCTGAGGCGGAGCCGAAGGATCTGCTTTGCTCACCTAGCCACGAGACCCCGAATGTCGATCATGTCCGACCGTTGGATCACCCGGATGGCCAGGGAGCACGGGATGATCGAGCCCTTCGAGGATCGCCAGGTGCGCGAGGGGGTGATCTCCTACGGAGTCAGCTCGTACGGCTACGACATGCGCGTCGCTCGCGAGTTCAAGATCTTCACGAATGTCATGACGTCCGTCGTGGATCCCAAGAACTTCGATCCGAAATGCTTTGTCGAAGTGGAGACGGACGTCTGTATCGTGCCGCCAAACAGCTTTGCCCTGGCGCGGTCGGTGGAATACTTCCGCATTCCGCGCAACGTCCTCACCGTCACGGTGGGCAAATCCACCTACGCGCGATGCGGTATCATCACCAACGTCACGCCCTTCGAACCCGAGTGGGAAGGCTTTGTGACGCTCGAGATTTCGAACACCACGCCCCTGCCCGCCAAGATCTACGCCAACGAAGGTATCGCCCAGGTGCTCTTCTTCGAGGGCAATGAGCCGCCCGAGGTGTCGTACGGCGACAAGAAGGGCAAATATCAGGGCCAGGTCGGCGTCACCCTGCCGAAGATTTGATGTTCTTCGGTGGTTCGGTCTGCCAGTCGGCCCGTCAGCAAGTCAACGCAGTCCAGGCGTGAAGTACACGACAGCCGCCAGAACGAGCAGTGTGGCGATGATCAGCAATGGCGTGTTGGGAGGATTTTTCGCCATTATTTTTTGCTGCCAGACTGGGCGACGGGCAGACTGGCCGACCGAAAATCATCCATCGCCGCCGCCGCCACTGGCCTCGTCCACTTTTGTGGCCGCCGCGTACATGAAATCGCGATTCATCTGCGAAATCACGTCAATGCTGATGGCCTTGGGGCAAGCTTCCATGCATTCGCCAAACAGCGAGCACCCACCAAAGTCCTCAAGATCCATCTGCGTCACCATCTTCAACGCCCGCCGATAACGCTCGGGCTGCCCCTGCGGCAATTGGCCGAGGTGCGTGATCTTGGCGCCAGTGAACAGCGAGGCAGATGCGTTCGGACATGCTGCGACGCATGCGCCGCAGCCAATGCACGCCGCCGAATCCATCGCCACATCCGAGCTCCGCTTGGCAACCGGAATCGCATTCCCATCGGGCGCACCACCGGTAGCCACGCTGACGTAGCCGCCGGCACCAATGATCCGATCAAGGGCGCTTCGGTTCACCACCAAATCCTTGATCACCGGGAACGCCTTCGCTCGCCACGGCTCCACAACGATGGTGTCGCCGTCCTTGAAGCTGCGCATGTGCAGCTGACAGGCGGTGGTGGCGCGCCGGGGACCGTGCGGCGCGCCCCCGATCATCATTCCGCAC
>JBBQHJ010000240.1:0-7641 GCA_038323865.1 Gemmatimonadales bacterium | reverse complement strand
CATCTCCTTTTTGATGGCGCGAGCAAGGCGTTCGAGGAGCAGGTCGAGCGCGTGGTGCGCTTGATTCGCTCGAAGGGTGTTGGTGTCTTCTTCATTACACAGAGCCCCAAGGACGTTCCCGCCGACATTCTTGGTCAGTTGGGAAATCGCGTGCAGCATGCGTTGCGCGCGTTCACGCCGGACGATGAAAAGGCGCTTCGAGCGGCGGCGCGTACGTTCCCGAAGACAAAGTTCTACGACGTCGAAGGCACGTTGACCTCGCTCGGAATTGGCGAGGCGTTCGTGACGGTACTGAATGCGAATGGCGCGCCGACTCCGCCGTTTGCGGTGCGCATGGTGCCGCCGTCATCGCGCATGGGTCCACTGAGCGATGCCGAACTTCAGCAGAACATGCGTGCGTCATCGCAGGTGACGGAGTATGCAAAGGCGGTGGATCGCGAGAGTGCGCGCGAGATGCTCGCGAAGCGTTCTGCGCCCGCCGCCGGCGAAGCGTCTGCCCCGGTAGAGGTTGATGAGCCCGCGTCGCGTGCGCGCCCGGCGAAAGAAGCGCCGTCGGTGTTGCTCCAGGTACTCAAGTCGCCGATGGCACGTACGGTGGCTGGCGTGGTAACCCGTGGAATCATGGGCGCCTTGCTGGGAGCGCCGGCGCGACGTACTCGTCGGTGGTAGCTGGACTTTCGCCGCTCAATATCGAAGATTCAGCGACCTCCTGAACGGGCTGTTGCCATGCAAAATCGTCGCACTTTCGTCAGCGCGCTCCTCGGCGCATCGGCCTCCGCGCCAATCATGCGTGGCGATGCCTTTCGTCACCTCTTTACTGCTTCAGAGCGCGTTTCCGGGATGGCGCCGGCCGCTGTGGCGGACGACGAGGCGTACTGGAGCCAGATCCAGCGTTCGTTCGATCTCGACCGGACAATGATCAACCTGAACAACGGCGGTTGTAGTCCGGCGCCGACACATGTGCTCGAACAGATGATTCGCGACCTACGATTCTCGAACGAGCTGCCGGTAGAGCACATGTGGCGAGTGCTCGAGCCACGCATCGAGTCGGTGCGTCGCGATCTCGCGAAGGACTTCGGCTGCGATCCAGAAGAGATGGCCATCACGCGCAATGCGTCGGAGGCCAATGAGACGATGATCTTCGGCATCGATCTTCAGAAGGGCGACGAAGTCATCATGACCACGCAGAACTATCCGCGCATGCAGAATGCGTGGCAGCAGCGTGAGCGTCGCGATGGCATTGTGCTCAAGAAGGTCAAGATCGAGACTCCCGTGGCAAGTGTCGGCTCGTATGTCGATAAGATCGCTGCGGCGATCACGCCGCGCACGAAGGTCATTGAAGTGATGCACATCAGCTTCCAGACGGGATACATCGCGCCGGTGCGCGAGATCGTGGAGCTGGCAAAGCCGAAAGGCATCCAGGTATTCGTCGACGGCGCGCATGCCTTCGCGCATTTTCCCTTCACGCGCGATGAACTCGGTGTCGACTACTACGGCACGAGCCTGCATAAGTGGATGCATGCGCCCATCGGCACCGGTTTCCTCTATGTGCGCAAGGACAAGATCAAGTCGGTGTGGCCGTTGATGGCCGGTTCAGTGGAGCAGGAAGCGAATATCCGGAAGTACGAAGAGATTGGCACGCATCCGGCCGCAAACCACAACGCCATTTCCGTCGCGATTGCGTTCAATCGTGGCATTGGGCCGGAGCGCAAGATCGCGCGCCTTCGGTTGCTAAGAGACCGGTGGGCAAAGCAGGTTCTCGCCGCGAGCGATCGGGCGCACATGATCACCGATATCGGGCCTAACAAGTCAGGCGCTATCGGCGTGTTCGGCGTCGACGGCATGGACATGGGCAAGCTCGGCGGTTGGCTTTCTACCGAGCACAAGATCGTGACGACGCCCATGGTGACGGATGAATTCAAGGGCATGCGGATCACCCCGAACATCTACACCACGCTCGACGAAGTGGATCTTTTCGCCGATCGCGTGATCAAGGCGATCAAGACGGGCGTCGCCTAGCGGCGTGTTACTGAGCGCCGTAAAAGTTCGGTTGACGGCGACGCGCGAGTCCAACGTGCGTCACGAGCTCCAGGACAATGAAGGCGAGTCCGAATGCCCACCACGCAGGAAATCCAAGCCTGCGAGTTGCGGGATGGAGTTGCGCGGTGAGGACAACGCCAACGCCGAGTAGCGCGCCCCCCACAAACCAAGTGGCTAGTCGCGCGACACTCTGAATCCCACGTGATTGCCGCACGCGCGGCCGCACCCATGTGAGGAAGAACACTTCGACGTAATGCCCGCCAAGTGTGAACCAGAGCACGAGTGCAGCCGCGATTGGAAATACGCTGAGGTGACTGAAGCGCCAGGCCAGCAGACCACCGACAACAATTGCGATGCCGAAGTTTCGTATCAGCGTGGCGCGGATCGGCTCCATTTTCCTATCCCTGTCGTGGCGACGAAATGACGATGCGAAATCCATCGGGATCGCGCAAGCGGAACACTCGTGCTCCGAATGCATCGCTCGGCTCTGTGTCGAGCGTTGCGCCGGCTGCCTTGGCTCGGGCGCCGAGTGCATCGATGTCCTGACTCGTGGTGAGTTGAAAGGAGAAGCCTTCGCCTTTTACGCGCTCCGTGCCCTTGGCGCCGTTATCCTGTGCGAGCAGAATGCGAACCGATCCTGCGCTGAGTGAAACGGCAATCAACCGGCCTTCGCGTTCGTGTTCGCGCTCGACGGTGAAGCCCAGCGTGTTCGTGTACCAGGTGGTGCTCGTTCGTGCGTCCGCAACCGTCAGAGAGACTTGAAGACTGTCGGCGTTGAGTGGCTCAGTGGTCATGAAATTCGGAATATGGGGAGACATCAAGGGCGTAACCCTGCCAACGTATTGTCGATGACCTGTTTCACGAAGCTTTCGGTCACCGGCTCATGTTGGACCATGATTCGGTAGAACAGCGGGCCGATAAACATGTCGACCACGAGCTTCGCCGGCACGTCGGACCTGATTTGCCCCAATCCCTGCGCCTGCGCAACCACCTTGGCTGTCGCGGCGGTGCGAGGGTAGAAGAGGCCATGGAGAAGCGCGGCGCGTACTTCCGGATCTCCTTGTGCCTCACCGAGGAGGCCGGTCACCAGGCGGCCCGAGATGCCATTGAGCGCGACGGCTACCTCCCGAAGCTCGGTGCGGATGGCCTTGAGCGGGTCGTTGCCGATCTTCGGTGACGGCGCGGCAGTTGAGCCAATTTCGACGAGCAGGTCCACGAGGAGTGATGCGCGGTTGGGCCATCGCCGATAGATGGTGGTCTTGGCGACGCCGGCACGTGCGGCGATTGCTTCGATCGTTGCGGCCTTCAGCCCACCGCTGTCGAAGAGCGCGTGCGCGGCATCGAGCACAGCGCGTCGTGCCTGCTCGCTGCGCGGCCGGCCGGGTGCGGCTGAGGTGACTGGCTGTTTGTGCTGTGGCATAAACAGACGTTACGCTCCGCAGCGTATCGTTACAAGAGCACTGTGCGCGTTCCCTTGACATGCCTCGTGGCGTATGGCTACGCTACGTAGCGTATCTAATACGCCTGCGGTTGCAGCGGCACCGCGGAACTTCAAGCACGGTACGGCAATGAAACTATTCATGGATGTGCACACAGTGGCCGGCGCAACAATGGAAGCGGTCGCCGGTGCGCACGCGGCGGATCTCAAGATCCAGCACAAGCACGGTGTCGAGTTCCTGCACTACTGGGTCGACGAGAAAGCAGGAAAGATCTTCTGTCTCACGCGCGCAGAGAACGCAAACGATCCGATCGAAGCGCATCGCGAAGCACACGGTCTCCTCCCGGACGAGATCTACGAAGTCATGGAAGGGGAATAGCGTCATGCGCCTTGTCCTACTTGGCGTGGCACTTGGTGCGGCGCTTACCGCGTGCAGTGCGGACGACGCGGTACCGAGCGAGCCCGTGAGAGATCGCTTGCACGTCGACGCGACTCCAGAGCGCACTTTCACACCGGCGGCGCTGACGGTGCATCCAGGCGACACGGTAGCATTTGCGTTCGGCTGTTTACCACACATTGTCTTCTTCGGTGCGCATGCCGGCGCGCCGGCCGACATCGCAGGGCAGAACGTCAATACGACCATCAAGCGGGTGTTCAACATACCCGGCACGTATACCTACGAATGCCATGTCCATCCAGGCATGACCGGCAGCGTCACCGTCACTGGCCCGCTGACGGCGACGTTCGTGCTCAGGAATATCGAAGGCTCGACTCCATCGGGGCGAGTGGAACGTTTCGAAGATGGTGAGCGCTCCGTCGACATCTTCGCAGTGACCGATACGGTGATGCTCGACGCCGATGGCAATTATCGGCAAACGGCGTGGCTCGAATCACGAATCGGCTCGGCGTTGATAGGACGACTGCGCTGGTTCGATCACGGACACTTCGTCGTGAGCGGGTCAGAAGTACACGGTGTTTCCGATCGTCTGGAATTTATCACGCTCGACGGAACGCTCGATGGTGACGGCGTTCTGCGCATCAACCAGGATCTCGTCAGAAACGGTCGAAGCGCAGTCTATGCGCTCGTGGCGATACCGTAGCAGGTGCGAGGCAACGTCGTCTACCGTGCGACGACGTTGCCTTCGTACCGGTACGTAGACATCACGCCTTCATCACTGAGCAATACATGCAGCACCTTGTCGGCGAGCACCCGCTCAATGGGGATCTCCTTGCCGTCGAGCAGCACCATGCGGCGCACTGGGCGAATGCCATGACTGTAATCCACGTACCAATCCACATGGCCCACGTAGAGCGGCTGAATCGCCACACCGGTGAGGTAGTGCCAACCATAGATCGCCACGCGATGCTCCTTCTCGAGCAGCCTGTCCGTGATGACGACGTCCTTCTTGATACCAGCCACGAATGCATCGCGCGGGCGGCCCTTCAACTGTTCCTCGATGATGCGGTGATGTTGAAGGAAGGTGAGTGCCGAGTCGCGATCGGTGGTGAGCGGGCGTGGTTCGATATGCACGGTGGCTGCGGCCCAGATGTCGTTCGACATCTTGCGCGTGAGCAACGCGAAGCCCGTTGAATCACAGAAGGCTTGCGCCGTGTACGGATTCATCGGCATCCGAACGAAGTCGTCATCCGTACCGACGGCGAGATAGTCCGGCATCACCTGGTAACGCACAGTGTGCCGCACGCCGTCTGACAGCACCGCCGAGATGTCAACGGTGCGAAGGTCTCTCAGGAACGATGGGAAGTTGCCGGCGAGGAGCTCGCGGAGCACTGCAGCTTCGCGCTCTTCGCGAGGCGCATGCGCGACGGACGCAATGAAGGCGCTGCCAGTGAGCCTGGTCGGCGCGCGCTGCGGGATGCAACTCGACAGTGCTGACGCGCCGGCGAGGATCGCGAGTTGAAATCGCATGCCACCTATGCTACGGAATCGCGCGGTAAATCGCGAAGAGCACGACTTCGTGTCGAGTAACGATAGCTGGCGCTCGCCGTGAAGGAATAGCAGTGAGCACTACGCGTGTTTACGATGCTTCCGCTCGCATCAACGTCGCCAGCATCGTGGCGAGCACTGACAGAATCGCCCAGTGGAAACAGCGGCATTGTCAGCAAAAGCAGTTCGTACGGTACCGCACTTAACGGGTCACGGCCGGCGCGGCGATGGGAACGGCCAGTCGGCACTTGAGGTAGCTTCCGTGTCACCGTCGACGTCGCCGTCGACGGGTCGGTCTCTCCGATCGCGACGCCAACGCGGCGTCACACAATGCCGAACAATCGAAGGGCCGATGTACGGGGCGATTTGAAAGCTCGCTCCGCTGCATCGCACGTTGCCGCCGCCGACGCTCCATCGAATCGGCTGCTGGCGGCATTGTCCAAGAGCGATTTTGCTCTGATCGCTCCGCAGCTCGAAGTAGTCAACGTCCGCGTGAACGACGTGCTCGCGAGACGTGGCGAGGCGTTTACCCACATCTACTTTCCGAGCACGGCGGTTATTTCGCTCGTCAATCGAATGGCCGACGGCGGTGCCGTTGAAGTCGGCACGATCGGGAACGAAGGGTTTGCCGGACTGGCCGCGTACCTCGAAGCGAAGGCGAGCGAGAGTGAAACGTTCTGCCAGATAGAAGGCCTGGCGCAACGGATGCCGGTGGGCGCGCTCATCGATGCCGCGGCAGCGCGACCAGCGCTCCGACAGCTCCTCAATCGCTACACGCACGCGTACATCGCGCAGCTCGCACAGGGTGTAGCGTGCAACATCCTCCACAACGTGGAGCAGCGGTGTGCCCGCTGGATTCTGACGACACACGATCGCGTGTTCCAGGCGCCGGCAATCCTGCTCAAGCAGGAGTTCCTCGCGTACATGCTCGGCGTGCGTCGTGCGAGTGTGACGATTGCGGCCGGCGCGCTACAGGATCGCGGCGCAATTCGCTATCGGCGCGGAGTCATTCGAGTTGTCGACCGTGCGGTACTCGAGTCCTCGTCGTGCGAGTGCTATGGCGTGATTCGAGACCACTACGACGATGTGATGCGCTGACTGGACGACACCACGGTCGTGGGCCATTCTTAACACATGGCCGCTGCCAAAAAGAGAGCAAAAAGGAAACGCGCCGTCGCTGAAACCGCGTCGCGTGGGTTGCCCGCGCGCAGCCTCGGTGCGACGTCGCCTCCCGCATCGATCACCGATCTCGCACACGCCATTGAAGAGGATGGCGGATCAGTCCTCGCCACCTATCGCGACCCGCTCGGATCCAACTGGCAGATTCTTGCCGCGTTGCCGATCGACCGTGTTGAGCCCACGCCCTTCCAGCGCGATCTCTCCGAGGCGCATGTCGGCAAGGTGCGGAATGCGATCGACAAGCTCGGGCGCTACCTCGATCCCGTCATCGCCGTGCCGGCAATGGAGGGGAAGTACTGGTCGCCGAATGGCTATCACCGCCTGAGCGCCATGAAGGAACTCGGCGCGCGCTCGATCGTGGCACTTGTTATTCCAGAGCCGGAAGTGGCGCATCACATCCTGCTGCTCAATACAGAGAAGGCGCACAACCTTCGCGAGAAGTCACTCGAGATATCACGTCTCGCAGAAGCACTCGTTGAGATCGACGATCGGCCGGAGAGGGACTACGAGGTGCAGTTCGAGGACGCGTCGCTGATCACTCTTGGATTCTGCTACCAACAGAACGGGCGCTTCTCAGGCGGCGCGTATCATCCGATGCTCAAGCGCTGCGACAAGTTCATGTCGATGAAGTTGTCCAACGCGTTGATGGAGCGTCGACTGCGCGCCGACAAGCTGCTTGAGTTGAACGAACTCGTGAACGCAGCCGTGGCGGGAATGAAGTCTCGTGGCCTGGAGAGCCCGTACCTCAAGGCATTCGTCGTAGCGCGAATCAATCCGCTCCGATTCTCGCGCAACAAGAATCCGGGCTTCGACGAAACCGTCGACAAGATGATCGGCAGCGCGAGGCGATTCGATGCCGGGAAGATTCGCGCAGACCAAGTGGCGCGGAGCGGCGGTCCTCCCGAAGCGGCCGAGGGTTAGCGCGGCAGTTCCTTCTCGATGCGCGGGAGTATCTCATCGTATAGCGCCAACAATCGCGGTTCGATGAGCACGATGTCGCTGAAGTAAGCCTCGACGCTAGCAGAGAACACGTCGAAGT
>JBBQHJ010000239.1:0-7658 GCA_038323865.1 Gemmatimonadales bacterium | reverse complement strand
CGGTGTCCAGCGCGGATCGGGGCCGTCGTCGAATGTGAGAGCAACCTTGGGGCGATTGGAAAGCTGGCCGCCCGTGCGCGCGAGGATGTACGGATTCGGCACCTTCACCAGCGTTTCGTTGACGATGTAGTTCGTCGCCGGATCCACCTGAAGATTTCGCCGACCGATATTCGGATAGTAGGTGATCTGGAGGATCTCGCCCGTGCCATTGAATTCGGCATCGTAGCTTGGCTCCATCAATCGCAGCGTATCGGGCTTGAGCAGTTCACCGGCGCGCGTGATGGCGTTCCAGATCGAGGGATCCTCGCCACCCAAATGCCAAATGGCGTGGCCAGCAACTCCGAGCTGATTGCCGACCTTCATCTCGTTGAACGCGGTGACGGCGTCGAGATACCACAACACGTGGTCGGTGGAATCAGCGCTCGTCCATCGCATGTACGGATTCAGTGATTCCGGGTCCAGATGCGGACGCGGTTGCTCCGGCCCGCGCGCGGCCTTCATGATTTCCTGGAACTCATACTTCTCCGCGCGACCGTTCGCGACGGCCTCGGCGTCATTCCAGTCGAAACCATACGCGCCGATCATGAGGATGAGCTTCGACGGATTCACGAGCCGAGCAAAACGCCGCGCCTGCGTGACGTAGAAGCGCTGGCTCGCGATTGGCCCGGCTTCTCCTCCCTCGTAGTGCTCGTCGAAGAGCATCGGGAAGAGCTTGTCATTCACCGCGGCGAGCGCGCGGATGTAGTGATCGGGGTCGCCAACGGCGATCGCTTGCGTGGAAAGCTTGCCAATGGCATGCATCGCATCGTGCACGTCGCGCGTGAACGACAGGATTTGCGGACGGAGCGTCGTATCCGTCAAGTTCTCGAAATCGAGTGTGACGCCTGCCAGTCCGTATTGCGTGACCGCCGTTCGGAGCTGCTGAATCGCTTTTGCGCGTGCCTGCGGGTTGCTGAGGAAGCGTCGCAATGCCGCTTCATCGAAATTCCCCGTTCCGGAATCCTTTCCCGGCTTCACGACATAGTTGCTGACCATGAGGAACAGCGATGGCCGCGTCTCGATTGGCTTGCTGTCGAACAGGTCGATGACCTGTGGCTTGATGCGCAGTAGCAGCGAATCGGCATTGGCGGGAATGAAGCCCCACTCACCGATCACCCAGTCGAGCTTGTCGTAATTCCGTTGCAGTGATGCGAAGGAATTGTCCGCCCAGTTCACATAGAAGCCGGCGACGATCGACTCCGAGCGTGGGGGGCGCGCCCCGGTGCCGACGTTGATGATGGGAATTGCTTCGGCCTGACGCGAGACCACGTTGCCGTAGCGGCGCATGGTCGCGGCGAGCTTGCGCCGGTAGGCTAGCCGCAGTCGGTCGACTTTGGTGAAAGCGCCTGGCTTTCCCGTGGTGGGACGAGCGATCGGTTTGTTATTGGCCGTGACGAGCGGCAGCTCGGGCGGAATGGGGGGCGTGAGGAACAGCGTGCCCAGCAGCACAAGCGCAATGACGGTTGTGCCCACGCCGATCGCGAGGGCGACGTTTCGAATACGTCGCCACCGCTTGCCGGAGTAGTCGATGAAGACGGGAGCGTTACGGCGGTTTTCGGCCATTCTGAGGGACGAGGGACGAGAGGCGAGGCGCGAGGGCGTTTGATGACGACCTCGCACTTCGTTCCTCGCCCCTCAAAATACCCAACTACGCCGGGTTGGTGTCTTGTGCGGTGTCCGTCAGGCCTTCGATGATCTCGTCCAGGGCACGAAGTTCGAACGGCTTCTGGAGTACCATACAGGTGGTGCGGTCGAGAAAACTCGCGGCCCCGGATGAGGAGACGTCGCCGGTGCTGAAGATGAAGCGTCTCAGGAGCGCGGGATTTGAGATTGCGAGTTCGTCGTGCAGGTCGATGCCGGAGAAGCCGGGCATGCGGAGATCGCAGAGCACGATGTCGAAACGCTCGGATTCAGCGCTGAGCATGTGCAGACCGCCGGCACCGTCTGCGGCTTCTTCCACGTCCCACCCCTTTCGGGTGAAGTAACGGCGAAGCGCAGATCGAATTGTCGGCTCATCGTCAATGATGAGTGCGGTGTGACGCGACTGATCGCGCGTCACGCCGGCGGGGTATCGTTAGCCATGCCATATAGTAGGACGCGGCGCGCTGTGAGGAAACGCGAAGATTGGAAGACGGGCGTTGCCTTGAGAAATCCTAAGCGCGCTCCCCAACGGGTAAAGCAAAACGGCACACCGTCCTGGGATCGGTGTGCCGTTTGTTGTAAGCTGGCTGTCAGGCGGCTTGCCAGAATCCGGCGAGTGCCCGTCCATCAGGTGATTCTCTCAGCTTTTCAAATGCGCGCTCGCGAATCTGGCGGATTCGTTCACGAGTCACTCCCATGAGTGCACCGATTTTCTCGAGCGTCATGGGTTCGCCGCTCTCATCCAGACCGTAGTAGAGGAAGAGAATCTTCCGCTCGCGGGGGGTGAGATATTTTCTGAAGACGCGATCGATGAACTCGCGCATCAGCTTGTAGTCGGTGACCTCTTCGATTTCGGTGCCATCGACGCCGGCGAAACGTTCGCCTAACGTGGAGGCCTCGCGATCAGAGCGGTCGATCGGGGCGTCGAGTGACACCTCGGTTGACGACATCTGTTTTGCGGCGCGGACGGCTTCGGGAGTCTCTTCGAGCAGACGCGAGATTTCGTTTTCTGTCGGATCACGCTTCAGGACTTGCGCAAGAATGGTCTCGGCTCTGGCGAGACGGATGAGTTGCGAGTTCTGGTTGAGCGGGATGCGGACGCTGCGTGTCTGTTCGGCGAGTGCCTTGAGCACGGCCTGACGAACCCACCATACGGCGTAGGAGATGAACTTCACGCCTTGGTCGGGATCGAATTTGCGGACTGCTTTGAGGAGTCCTTCGTTGCCGATGGCGACGAGCTCTGAGAGGTCGAGGCCATGGCCCTGGTACTTCTTGACGTACGAGATGACGAACCGGAGGTTCGCCGTTACCAGCCGCTCGGCGGCGGCTTCATCGCCTTTTTGGGCGAGTCGTGCGAGTCGCCGCTCTTCGGCGGCGTCACTGATGAGTGGAAGTTTTTGAATGTCCTGTAGATACTGGTCGAATGCTGTAGAGGGAGATGAGCGGAAATAACCCTTGGACCTGGTCTCGGTCGCTTGCTCCATACACGCCCCTGTCCTGTGCCGGAAGGTGGAATCGGGCGCTCAGCGGCACAGTGGCCGGACGCCCGCGTGGGTCAGCAGGCGGCCACTATACGTTCGGGGAAAAAACCCGTCAACAGTAAGTTTGCCAGAATGGCCCCTCGCCCACATTTGTGATGTGGCTAACTGCTTCAATGACAGAAGTTTGACGGTTACTATGAAATAACTTCTGAAGCGATGGGAAAACTGGCCAAAGCGGACTCAGGTGGACGGCGGGTCCTTCATTTTGCCTTTCGTGGTGGCGCTGAGAACGCCAATTCCCACCATGATGATCACGCCAACGCCGATCCACATGGGCGGGACGTTGAGCAGGAACGCCGCGACGGCGACGCCGATGATCAGGATGATGAAGCCGACTAGGTAGGTGCCGAATGAGGACATGTGAGGTGCCAGGTGCGGGGAACGAGGAGCGACGCTGAGGGACCCCTCGGTCCTCGACCCTCGCTCCTCGCACATCGGAGGGGCAAGTTCAGCGCCGCGTCCTCTCGGGTCCGCCAAGCCTGCCGGTCAACAGCGTGTCCTTCGCCGCACCCCGAGGCCGAGGAACAAGCACGGCCGTTCCGTTCTGCCGTCCGAAGATGCGTGCGTCGCGGCAGGTCGGCGTCCAGATGTCCAGGCGATTGCCCTTGATGCGTCCGCCAGTGTCGTCAACCAGGAAGCGACCGAAGTATTTCCGGCCCACGTAGATCTCGAGGTAGCGCGCGAGAGGAAAGATCTTCGGGTCCGATGCGACGATGCCTTGACGGACATAGCGATCGCGTCGCGTGAGTCCCTTGAGGCAATACGCCGTGACGACGACGGGAACGGGATCACCGTAGCGAAGCGTACGTCCGGTCTTGCTGGCCCAACCCGGCGCCGCGCCGCGCACGAGCACACCATCGAGGCGGAGCGTCGCCAGTACCAGGGTGGGTTCGAATTGCACCGGCTCGACATCGCGCAGGCCACTGCGCACACGGTGCACGGTCGCAATCACCGCGAGGGCCACGAGCGCCAGCGCAGTGACTGGCGCTCCGGGTTTCACCTGAGGGCCTCACGTACCACATCATCATCGACGGGCAGCGACCAATGGCCGTCGGCCTCCGCCATCGCACCAACCCTTGTGGGCAATGCGTACTCCACTCGGCCGGCGCGGGCTTTCTTGTCGAGACGAGTGGCAGCGAGAATGACGTCCGGCTCCATGTCACCCGGGCGCTGTGTTGGAAGGCCCGCGCGAGTGAGCACGTCGCGAATCGTGTCTGTCGTGCCCTTCTCTGCAACGCCCATTCGCTCGGCGATGTCAGCTTCGTATACCATGCCGATTGCCACACACTCCCCGTGTAACAACGCCAGGCCGCTCACGTGTTCGATCGCATGGCCGATAGTGTGGCCGAAGTTGAGCGTCTTCCTGATGCCGTGCTCACGCGGATCCTTTTTCACGACGTCGGCCTTGATCTCCACACTTCGCGTCACGAGCTCAATCATCGTCTCGGGCTTTCCGACGAGAATGCGCGGGAGCTCCGAGTCGATTCGCGCGAGATACGCCGTATCGCAAATGATGCCGTGCTTGATCGCTTCTGCGAGACCGGCGCGGCGGTGCGCGTCCGGCAGCGAGCCAAGTACGTCGACGTCGGCGATCACCATTGCCGGTGGGTGAAACGCGCCGACGAGATTCTTGCCAGCGGGTGTGTCCACTCCGGTCTTTCCACCGACCGATGCATCGATCATTGCGAGCAATGACGTCGGAATCTGTACGACGGGCACGCCGCGCATGAATGTCGCCGCAACGAAGCCGGCGAGATCACCCACCACGCCGCCGCCGAGCGCAACGATTGTGGTGTCGCGCGTACAGCCCGCGGCAAATAGCTCGTCGGTGAGCGTCAGCCAACTCTCGCGCGACTTGAACGACTCACCGGCTTGAATCGTGTGCACGGAACCCTTCGCGGCGCGCGACAGCGCACCACGTACCTCGTTGGCATACAGCGGTCCGACATGACTGTCGGTGATGATGGCGTAGTGATGTGCGGGGGCGAGCTCGTGAATGAACGGAAGAACGTGGCGCAGTCCCGCGGCGACGAACACGGGATAACCGCCCGCATCGATCGGCTCGCGCGGACCCGCCACCCCGCCGTTCACCAAGTCACTTCGCCCGTGCCAGCTCGATGATTCGCCAGACGAGCCAGCGTGAAGAGCAGATCGGAGAGGCGATTCAGATAGACGATCACCACGGTCGGCAGTTCTTCTTCGTGCTGAAGTCGCACAACATGGCGCTCCGCACGGCGGCACACCGTGCGCGCAACGTGCAATGCCGAGGCCTTTGGCGTGCCGCCCGGAATGATGAATGATCGCAATGGTGCGAGCTCACGGTCGGCGTCGTCGATGGAGCGCTCGAGTTCCTCGATTCGAATGTCATCGACGCGTGCCTTCTCGAGATGCTGCGCCATCTTCTCGCGATCCGGCGTTGCGAGCAGGGCGCCGATGGCGAAAAGATCGCGCTGAATTGGCACGAGTACTTCATCAATGCGCGGCATGACTTCCACGCTGCGCGCCATGCCGAGCACGGCATTGAGTTCGTCGACGTCGCCGTATGCTTCCACTCGCAGGTGGTCCTTGGGCACGCGTCCGCCGCCGAACAGGGCGGTGTCGCCGGTGTCGCCGGTCTTTGTGTAAATCTTCATGGGTGAGAGAATATAGGTGTGCAGCCCGCTCGCTGCGCAGCAGCCGACGGGCGGACCGTGAAGCGGGCTGACAGCAACGGCGCATCGCGCCGATGCGGGCTATCTTTGCAGTATGGAACATCCAATAAAGGACATTACCATCATTGGAGCGGGACCGGCGGGATTGTTCGCGCTCTTCTACGCGGGCATGCGTCAGACGTCTGCCCAGATCGTGGACGCGCTCCCGGAGCTCGGCGGCCAACTGGCTGCACTGTATCCTGAGAAATACATCTTCGACGTCGCGGGACATCCCAAGGTGCTCGCGAAGGACCTCGTGCGCATGATGCGCGAGCAGGTGAAGCAGTTCAATGAACCCATTCATCTGGGGCAGCGCGTCACGGGTCTCGAAGAACGTGACGGAATGTTCGTGCTGCACACCGAGAAAGGGGACTATCCCACCAAGTCCATCGTGATCGCTGCCGGCATCGGCGCGTTCTCGCCGCGGCGCCTTCCGCAGGCGTGCGCCGAGCCGTGGTATGGGCGTGGCGTGTATGACGTGGTGACGGATCCGAAGGAATTCGCCGGGCAGCGCGTTGTCATCATCGGCGGCGGCGACTCGGCATTCGATTGGGCGACGCAACTCTCGGGCATCGCTACGCATGTCTCACTCGTGCATCGCAGCGACCGCTTTCGCGCGCACGGTGCGACGGTCGCACAGTTTCACGAGGACATCGCTGCTGGTCGCGCCGCGATGCACACCTTCCACGAGCTCGCAGACGTTCACTGCAGAACCGACGGCGATCGCTTCACGC
Organism: Gemmatimonadales bacterium; assembly: GCA_038323865.1. Classification (GTDB taxonomy): domain Bacteria; phylum Gemmatimonadota; class Gemmatimonadetes; order Gemmatimonadales; family Gemmatimonadaceae; genus AG11. The sequence continues at coordinate 1,013 of JBBQHJ010000239.1, read as the reverse complement.
ACCTGACATTGCGCGATGTGAAGGCAAAGACGACGAAGGAGATTGAAGCCGACGTCGTGCTACCGATGCTCGGCTTTGTGAGCGACATCGGCCCGATTGCCGACTGGCAGCTTCAGCTGGAGAAGGACGAGATTGTCGTAAATCAGGTGATGGAAACGGGCCGCGCGGGAATTTGGGCTGCGGGTGACGTCACCACCTATCCGGGCAAGCTCAAGCTCATCGCGTGTGGCTTCAGTGAAGCCGCAATCGCGGTGAACCAGGCAGTGCACTGGATGTATCCCGAAAAGAAAGTCGCGCCGGGACATTCGTCGAACATGGCCGTGTTCGGCCAGAAAGACGATTGACCGGCGCGACTGCGCTTACTTGCTCTTGATCAGGATAACGGCACCGGCATTTGCTGCGGTACCGAAGCGCTGAGAGGCGTCGCTCGCACTGAGATAGCGGATCTCCTTGATCGACGAGGTCTGCACGTTGTGGAGCTGATCTACGCCGAGCAGCGGGGCTCCGTCGATGGAAACTTTCACCGAGCCCGCCGACGTGTTGCTGCTGCTCTTTTGACCCTGCACCATGAGGAAGCGCGGGCGCAGCCGTTGAATGGCCGAAAGCGCATCGCCGGCCATGATCTCCGGCGCGGTAAGCTCGTCGGCGGTGATGACATCGGGATTTCGCGCAGGCTTTCCTTCGTCGCCTGAAGTGCTTGCGGCGGCGCAGGCCGTTGAGATGCACAACGCGGCAATTGCGAATCGCTTGAACATGTCGAGCTCCACTTGATGACGGTCGTCGTTCAATATGACCAGTTGAGCGGCAGAAAGGTCAAGTTGCCGCAGTAAAGCCGTCCGGATGGCGCTGCCGCAGTTTTTCCTCGTTCACTCGCGCGACTTCCGACAACGGGATGCCGAGTGACGACGCAGCAATGGCGATACACCAGAGTGCGTCGCCGAGTTCGCGCGTGAGGGCGTCCGTGTCGAGCACGCGACCCTGCATGACGTGCTTACGCACAATGCCGAGTACCT
>JBBQHJ010000238.1:0-7702 GCA_038323865.1 Gemmatimonadales bacterium | reverse complement strand
CTCGCACGATCGTGTTCTTCAACAACTGCTTTGGAAATTACGGATCGACGAATGCGCGCGCGATGGGTCGCCTGCTGGGAGACAGGGGTTAACAGAATGCCCGTTGTTCACGCAGTTGCTCTGCGCTTTCCAGAATGAGCGCGCCAATACACAACGCCGCCCACCAGAATGAACCCGAGCGCTCCTCCCACCACTTTCAACTCAAACAAAATGGGATGTGCCTCATCCCCCGGCGGAATCATCGCGACCACCATCGCGAAGAGTGTTACCAACAGCCCACTAATGCCAACCACCTGCGCGCCCAGTCTACCACCTGGAACACGGACCGTCTCCGGCGGCGCCTCAGTACGTCGGTGAAGCAGGAACGAGATGAAGAGATACGAATACGGAATGAAGTAGATCAGCAATTGCGTATCGAGGAGAATGAGATACGCCTTCTCGACCGTGGTGCCTTTCCCGAGCACGCTGATCAACAGGAACACCGTCGCAAGACTCGCCTGAACCAGGATGGCGACGTACGGCGTCTTCCACTTTGGATGAATCCGTCCGAATGCCGGCGGGAAGTAGCGATCGAGTCCGATCGAGAACGCCACGCGCGCTGGCCCGGTGAGCCATGCACCAACGCCGCCGATGTTGCCGATCGTGTAGGCTGCGGCGCTCGCCGGTGCGAGCCACCAGAGCGACGGACTGATGAGCTTCGCGCCCGCAGACGTCGCCTGAAGAAATCCCGACACAATGTTGATGTCGCCAACGGGCATCAGCCTGAGCAGCGCGCCGGTGCCGAGTATGTAGATGAGCGCGATCAAGGGCGCAGCGATGAGCACCGCTCGAGGAAGTGTGCGTCGTGGATTGCGCACCTCGCCACCCATGGCGCTCGAGAGCTCGAGCCCTGCGAATGCGAAGGCAATGGACGCCCAGAGATTCAGTCCGGCAAAGTGACCGAGATCAGGCACGATGTTCTGCGACGTCACCGGGTTGGCGGACGGGTGACCGCCAAACAGCGAGACGCCTCCGAGCACGATCAGGATGATGCCCGGGATGTACGTGCCGACTCCGCCGGCATTCTGGAGCCATTTGCCCGTGCCCACTCCGACGACATTCATGAACACCGCGAGCCATAGACACACGAGCGTCGCCGTCAACACATATGTCCAATCATTCGCAAGCGTGCTGTCGCCCTTGCCGATGACGTACGTACCGATCACGGCGGTGCTGATCAACAGGTTCGGATAGTAGAGAACGTTGTTGATCCAGTAGCACCAACCGCAGAGGTACCCATGCTTCTCGCCGAGCGCGCGCTTGGTCCACTGATAGATGCCGCCTTCTTCAGGGAAGCGCGATGCAAGCTCGGTGACGACGAGTCCTTGCGGGACAAAAAAGAAAAGCGCCGCGAGTATCCACAGCGCGAGGGCACTTGGCCCTGCTTTCGCCGCAGTGGCGAGCCAACGCAGGCCCACCACTGCCACGAGATTGAAGAGTACGAGATCGCGGAGCCCGAGAGCTCGTTTGAGGTCGTGGCTCTCGTCAGTCATGTGCTCTTGGCGCTAGAGTCTGAACAGATAGGAAGCCTTCACGAAGAATGCGTCGTCCGTCCTGTTGTACCCGCGAAAGCCAAAGCTCGAGGGAAACTCGAACGGCGGCGCATTGGCACGCGTGTCCCGATAACCTGCGCCGTATCCCATGAATACGACAGTGCCGGGATTGGGCTGGTAGCTGAACAGGAAGTCGCCGCGGAACGACGTCGACAGGCTTCGGGGCACGAGCCGTCCACCAACGACCAGCGGACGACCACTTCCGGCTTCGTCACGCAACGCATCACGGAAGAACGAATCGTATTCGCCAACGAGACGCAGAAAAATCGGGCGCGCCACCTGATACTCGAGCTTCACGCGCGGGATGCGATTGTTGCCGACAATGCTCTTGTCACTGCGACGATTGTAGCTCTGGAGATTGTACGTCGCGTTGAGACGCAGCTTGTCCGTTGGTCGATACGTCACGCCGTAGGTGGCAATGACGATGTCCGATGACGCCCACTCGTAGAAGTTCTCGTCGCGGCCCCAGAGATAGAACGCATTCGCCGAGAGACGCGCGCCACCCGGCGTGCCAAACGAGAAGTACCACTCGCTGTTTGGAATGCGTCCCAGTGCACTGAATGCCGCCGTGTCTCCATTCGCGCCGAGCGTACGGAAGCCGCCGTAGTAGTTGGGGTCGAAGCCAAAGCTCTCGACGAAATAGCCGATGCCGGCATTCCATCCGCCGCGCATGGTCGAGTTGAGATTGAAATGCAGCTTCTTCTCGAGCGCATCGTCCTGATGTACGAAGCTCTGATAGCGCCAGGTGCTGAAATAACCAGGGTTGAACGTCACCGCTTCGAAAAAACCGTTGCCGAGTCCGAACCAGGTGTAGCGCTGGTCGAAGTTGGCGTTCACAACTCCCGGGCGATTGAGGTATCCGCTCTCCGTGATGAACTTCTCGTCCACACCGTCGAGGCTGTACGACATCGCGAGATGCTTGCCGTTCCGATTGATGCCGAGATGCCACAGCGGCGCGTTGAGGATGGACGTTCCTCTCTTGGTGTACGCCTGCGCGTATTGCGCCTGGACGCTGTAGAGCCCACCAAAGAGATAGCTGCCGTCGATATTCGCGACGCGGTTGTAGTTGCGTCCCTCGACACGATCGGTGTATGCGATGCCAAGCTTGGACGACGCGCCGAGATCGGTCTGCACACGGAGAAGATTGTAGACAGGATGGTCGCGGAGCGTCGCCGAGTTGGCGTCGTCGTCCACTGCGTTCATGAACGCGACATTCGTCCCCGCGAACTTGCCCGTGAGCTTCAGCGCACCGACGGGCTGCACCACGCGCCGCGTGTAAATGAGCGAGTGCGGGGTCGCGAATTGTTCGATACCATCGAGGAAGAACGGCCGCTTCTCGGCAAAAAAGAGTGCTTGCCGCGGATCGAACACCAATTGCCCCGCATCCGATTCGATCTGCGAGAAATCCGGATTGACGGTGCCATTCAACGTGAGGTTGTTGGTGACACCCCATCGAATGTTGCCGCCAATTTCCGGACGCTGCCGATCGTATTTCCACGAACTCCCAGTGCCACTCACTGGAGGCGCGCCCGCGGTGCGCTGCGTGAGCTCTGGATTCATGTCGACCACAAGTCCGCGTCGCAGATCAGTGAGCCCTTCGAGCACACCGGACTGACCCAGGAACGACAGGCCGGATCGACGCGCAGGAGTCCAGCTGTCTTCGTGTCCCGAGTGCTGTGTGTATCGCACGACATTGAGGCCCCACGACTGCACATCGGTTGACTGATACTTGAGGCTCTTGAACGGGATGCGGATTTCTACGACGTACCCATCCGCGGTGACGACACCCTTGGACTGATACACAAAGTCCGGACTCAGGTCAGCCGGATCGCGTGCGAGCGTACTTCCGGCAAACCCGTTCGAACGCGTTTGATTGGATTCGAGAATCACACCGTCGGCCTGTACACCGAGCGGATTGACGGCAAACACACTGGCTTGCCGCCCGTCGTTGAAGGTGCCCAGGAGAATCTGGATATTGTCGTCACTGCCGATCTTGTCCCGGTCAGCGAGTGTCGCACGCGGAACGCCGTGACGTTCAAAGGCGCGAATGCCGAAGTGAATGGCCGTTGGCGAATACCACACGAGGACTTCCGTGGAGTCGTCTGCCGCCACGCCGTCATTCGGTGAGAACTGGCTGAACCCCGTGAGCAACGCGGCCTGCGCCCATTGCGGTTCCGTCAGCGCGCCATCGACCGTGGTGCCGGTGTCTTCGAGACGCGGCGGACGAACCTTGAGCTGGTTATTTCGCCCGTTATACACGGGCTGCACGGCGACAATGGTGGCCGCAAGCGCGGCGAGAAGTGTGGCGGTCATGGAGTGCGGTGGGAGCACGGGTGGCGCTAATTAGCGTACAATATTGTATACTAATTTTTGGCCTGCGCCAGTCCCCGCAATGTAGTGACCAGAAAACACAACGCCCGGCGCGAGTGCGCCGGACGCTGCAAGAGTTCTGTGAAAACTGACGAGCTACTTCTTCGGCGTGACTTTCAGGTCGCTGATGTGGACGTCGAGGTTGTGATTTACGCGCACGCCGACAAGGCCGTCCGTGTTGCCGAAGTGATCGCCACCCAACGCATGGACCTGCTTGCCGTTGACGAGCAGGCGAATCGAATCTGACTTGCTGGCATCGACGGTCAGGATGTTCGTCGCGGCGCCCTTCGCATCGGCCTTGTTGATTGCGGCATTGTCCGTCCACGGCACGATCTTGTGGACTTCCTCACCCGCACGGTGGTTGACCATGAACTTGCCGTCGCCACGCACGATGAAGTACGCGTAGCTCTGATTCTTGGCTTTGAGATCCTTGCCCATGAAGAACAGACCATATGCCTCGGGATGCTCGGGCGCTTTCGTCTGGCTCAGGGTGGCTGTGGCCGTGAATGGGCCCTTCGTACTCAGGCCATTCCAATAGATGGCAGCGGGGCCGGACGTCACATGCCAACCAGTGCCCATCACCACAAACTTCGACTCCTCGGCTTTCGCGCCGTCATCGCCGCGCCCCATCCAGCCCTTCGGCAACGCACCAGCTCCTTTGACCTTCATGTTGTGATCTTCGTGCTTCATCTGCGCCGAGAGCGGAGCGACGGCAAGCAAGAGACCGAAAACGGCGAGCGTGCGACGAGACATTGAGTTGCGCTCCTGTGCGCGTGCGGTGGGACGGGTCAGCTCACCGATGCGGCGTCAGCGACTTCGGCAATCTGTCCCGCATGGCGTGCTTCGTGTTTACCAACGAACAGGATCCACTGGTACAAATTGATCTCGCCGAGCACTGGATGCGGATGCGTGATGCTGCCGAGCGCGAGCCCGTCGGCATCGACGATTGCCGCACGGAGCATGGTGCGAGACTCTTCGAGCTGAAGTTCTACTTCGCTCGGATCGATTGGTTCCGGCGGCGAGACCTGCGTTGGCGCAGTGAGACGGTGGGTCCGGTCCTCGATATTCGTCGCGTCGAGCGTGCCGATGACGGATGACGTTCCCTCCTCCACCGGATGTCCGCTCGCACGCGCTTCACTCGTGCGCTTCGCAATGAGCTTGGCAACTCCGCGCTCCACACGCTGGAGATGCCAGATCACTTCCGCGATCGACCATTTTTCCGGCGATGGCTTCACCGACCAGCGATCTCGCGGCAGGCGGCTCGCCTCGGCGCGCACGCGATCGCGCTGCTTGTCCAGGTACGCCAGTAGTTCGGTCAGGCGAGGATGCATCAGACGCTTGGTGGTGACATCGAAGCATCATCGGTCGCCCGCCGCGCCGCAAGCGCCAGCAACTCGGGGGTATCGACGTCGAGTGGCATGGGAAAACCAATCGCAACCTCCGCGACGCGAAATTGCGGATCGTCGAAGAGTCGGCGAGCGCCTGAATCGCCGCTCAGCGCACTGAGCGCCTCGAAGCAACGACGCCCGAACACCACCGGATGCCCGCGGCCATCGGTGTAGTGCGGAACAACGATATCGGCATCGCCTTCGCGCCATCGATCAACGAGCGTGCGCGTGACCTGCGCGCTCGCGAAGGGTTGATCGGCCAGTGCGATTACAATGGCGGCGGCATCCGCTGGCAATGCTGCGATACCTGCGAGAATGGAGCTCGCCATTCCCGCATCGCGCTCGCTGTTCTGAATGAGCCGCGCGCCCAACCCGCCGAGCGCGTGCTGTATTGACGCGTGATCGTCCGGTACCACAACGATGACATCATCGAGTTCGGCGAGTGCGCGGACAGCCAACCGGATGACGGGATCGCCGTGAACGGTCGCGCAGAGCTTATCACTTCCAAACCGGCTGCTGCGACCTGCGGCAAGCAGCAGCCCGGCGATCATGACTGCGAGTCGGCGACGTCCAGCAGGTCCCACCACAGGCGGCGAAGCTCGTCGGCGCCCATGGCGTTCGGCTCAACCAACGCACGCTTCCAGTACCAGCGCTCCTCAACAGGCGCGGAAGCCCCGTGGCCGAGAAACAGCGAGTAGGCGTCGGCGAACAGGCAATTCGGCGTTCCCTCGGCAACGGACCGAATGTGATCATTCATTTCCCGCAGCACATGGATCGGCAACGCACCGGCATTCTCGAAGACACCGGGAATATGCCCGGTGTCGTCGGACGGATCGTAAATGGACGTCAGGATCACCGTCGCATCGGGCACGGCGCGACGAATGGCATCGACGAGAAAGTCGTAGGCATCCATTACCTCCTGCCGAATTGCGTCGAGCAGCGACGCACGCGGACGATTCGCAAATGCGCTCAGCAAGTCGTTGCCGCCGGCGGTCAGCGTCACCAACGAAGAACCGTCGGTCGCTTCGAGCGACATCAACTGCTCGCCGAAAATGTCGCCGATCGTCGCGCCATCCGATGCCCGATTCTGCATCGTGATTCCCGGATAGCGCGACACGAGATCCAACGACTGCGAATCGGGATATCGCGCATCGTTGTTCCGAAAGAGTAGCGATGCGGCGCCGAGCGGTGCGATCACTCCGGCTTCGACTCGGCGCTCGAGCGCAACGGCTACTTCAACCTCTCCGGCATCGAGCGCGGGATAGAGGTCGATGGACATGGAATCGCCGAGCGCGATGTACTGCGAGAAGTGCATTTCGTGCTTACGGCTTTGCTTCGCGCGTGGCGAGGATGCGCGCGACGGTTTCGCCGATCTTGTTGTTCGGTGTGCTCGCGCCCGCAGTCAAGCCAATGCGAATCGGCCCTTCGCGCGAGAGCCAGTTGTTCAACGTCTCTTCGACATGCTGCACGCCGGCGACCCGGAAGTGAATCGTGTTCAATTCGGGATCGACGTCCACCGCATCCTCGATGTGATATGTCCGCACGTGCTCGGCGCATAGCGCGGCCAATGAGATGGTATTGCTCGAGTTGAAGCCGCCGATCACCACCATGGCGTCTAGTGGCTCCTTCAGCAGCTCGATCACGGCATCCTGGCGCTCCTGCGTTGCACTACAGATGGTATCGAACGTTCGAAAGTCCTTGTCGCGCGCGTCGGTGCCACGAGCGCGTGCAATGGCGTTGCCGACTTCTTCGCCAATGGCGAGCGATTCACGCGCCAGCATCGTGGTTTGATTGGCAACGCCGATGCGCTGGAGATGCAGATCGGGATCGAAGCCAGGCGAGACAGCATTCGCGAAGTGCGTGAGCAACTCGTCTCGCGACATCCGGCCTTCGATGAATTCGCAGACAAGCTGCGCCTCGGCCATGTGTCGTACGACGATGTACTGGCCCCTGTACTTGAGCATCTGCGACGCCGTCGCGCGTGTCTCCTCGTGCTTGTACTTGCCGTGAATGAGCGCCGTGAATCCGTCGCGCCCGTAGGCCTCGACGCGCTTCCACACATTGAGCACCGATCCGCACGTGGTGTCGACGAGGACACAGCCGATTGCGCGCAGTGACTCGAACGCATCGATCGTCACGCCGAATGCGGGAAGGATGACGACGGCTTCCGCGTTGATGGAGCTGAAGTCGAAGTTGCCGTCGTCGCCGCGATCGAGGATCTCGATGCCCATGGAGCGCAGCTTGGCGTTGACGTGCGGGTTGTGGATGATTTCCCCCACGAGCACGAGCCGGCGGTCCGGGAATTTCTTGTGCGTCTGGTATGCGTACTCTACCGCGCGCTCCACGCCGTAG
>JBBQHJ010000237.1:0-7710 GCA_038323865.1 Gemmatimonadales bacterium | reverse complement strand
CTGAGCCTCATAGAAACGATTCCTCCTTATTCTGCCTTTCTCGTTGTCATAGCACCGCGATCAGTTCACGCAGCTACTCATTCCGAACATGCGCCAACCGCCTCGCGGAGGTACGCGTGCTCCACTGATCAATGACCACTGCGATGATGATCGCACAGCCAATCACGATCCACTCGTAGTTCTGATCAAAGTGCAGCGTCCGAATCGACTGGCGAATCAGCACAATCAGCAATGCACCAAGCATCGCGCCAATTGCACTGCCCTTTCCGCCGAGTAGACTCGCACCACCCACGACTGCAGACGCGATCACGTACAGCTCGTAGCCCTGCGCGTCGCCTGACGATGCCGAGCCATAGAAGGCAGCGCCGAGAAACGCGGCAAACCCTGCGGTCAGCCCTGAGATGGCGAACACGCCAATCTGAATGCGCGAGAGCGATAATCCGGCGAAACGACTCGCCTCGATGTTCCCACCAAATGCAAAAATGTGTCGGCCCATTACGGTGCGCGTGAGGTAGATCGCGCCAACCACCGTGAGCACGATCATGCACAACATCGGAACGGGATAGAGACCGCCACCCAGCCCGAGTTGCGCCTTGACCACTGCCGTCGGCGCAGTCGGGAGCAGGATGCTTTCCGCGCGCGTCGCCACGAACGCGATACCGCGCAGAATCCACATGCTGCCGAGCGTGATGATGAAGGGGTGCACCTTGAGTCCGACGACCAGCACACCGTTCAGCAGACCACACAGGAGTCCGACGCCAAGGCAGGTGAACAGTCCAGCAAGGACAGTGGTGGTGTCAGACGAGCCACCCATTTTCCGCAGCAGCAGCGCGGCCGAGACACCTGCGAGCGCGTAGATCGATCCCACCGAGAGATCAATGCCGCCCGAGATGATCACGAGCGTCGCGCCAATGGCCATGATCGCGAAGAAGCTCGCGTCGGTGGCCGTCTGCACGAGCGTGTTCGCGTTCAGGAAGTTGTTGATCGTCGCTCCCGTAGCGCGATCCGCATGCGAACCCGCAAGCGCCGCTAGAGTGATCGTCACGAGTGCGACGACCACCACCAGGCCAAACTCCTGGGATGCAGCGAGACGTTGGACTATGCGTCGCACTAAGGTGTCATTCCGAGCGGAGTCGAGGAATCTGCACCTAAGCTACCAGCGGAGCGACGGAGTGCGAGCGTCATTCGGATCGGCGAACCGCTCGTTGGGCACGAGTGGCGTCCAACCCGGGCGAAGTCGATCCTGATCGTACGGGTATCCACCGAGCCGGCGGAAATCTTCGTGATACTCGCCAAGCTTGTCGCGGTCGAGCGTGACGCCGAGGCCTGGGCCCGTGGGCACGGCGATGTGCCCGTCCACGTACTTCATCTTGCCGCCCACGATGAGATCGTCAGCGAGCTGGTGATAATGCGCGTCAGCCGCGTAGACGAGGTTCGGCACCACGGCGCCGAGATGCAGCATCGAGGCGAGTTGAATCCCGAGCTCACCCGAGGAGTGTACCGCAATGCCAAGCTGAAAAGTGTCGCAAATTTGCGCCGCCTTTACGCAGGGCCGAATCCCACTACGCACGCAGATACACCCGGACTTGGCGCAGATGAACGCAGACACAAAAGAGCAGTTATCTGCGTTCATCTGCGCAACATCTGTGTTCATCTGTGTCCGCCGTTGTTGGTTTGGTGGGCTCTGTTGCTTCTGCACCGCCACACATCAGGACAACCGCGCCGCACTGAACGCCCGACGAAAACGCTGATATGGTGCTTCATAAGCCTCATGCGCCGAGGGCGCGGGACTTTCCGGAGTAGAACGGGAAAGAGTCGACTTTACCGCCGATTGCAGATCCTTGAACGCGCCCGCACCAACCGCAGCGAGCAGCGCAGCACCATACGCCGGGCCTTCTTCGCGATTCACAGTCGCAACAGGAAGTCCGTACACCTCGGCTTGCAGTTGGCGAAGAAACGCGCTCTTCGCGCCGCCACCAGTCAGCAACAACTGCCGCGGCGTCATGCCGAGCTCCTGAAGAATCGTGAGCGAATCGCGCAGCGCGAATGCGACGCCCTCGAGCACCGCGCGCGTGACGTGTGCTCTCGTGTGCGCGAGCGAGAGACCGAGTATCGCGCCGCGCGCCGATGCATCGCGATGCGGTGTGCGCTCGCCCTGGAGATAGGGAAGAAACGTGACGCCTTCCGCGCCAATTCGAACGCTCGCGGCCTCTTCGTTCAGTTCGAGGTTCGCGTCGCCAGTGCCGATACGTTCGCGTGCGAGTTGCTCGCGATACCAACTGAATGCGCCGCCGGCCGAGAGCACCACGCCCATCATGTACCAGCTCTTCGGCATCACATGGCAGAACGTATGCGCGCGCAAACCCGGATCGACGTGCGGCTCCGGCATCGGTGCGAGCACGGTTCCTGACGTTCCCCAACTCGCGACCACCTCTCCCGGATCGACGACGCCAACGCCCGCAGCACCGCATGCGTTGTCCGCGCCGCCGCCAACAACCGGCGTTCCTTCGCGCAATCCAGTCAGGCCTGCTGCTTCGGTATTCACGCGGCCGAGCACTTCCGCCGATTCGCCAAGCGCGGGGAGAATCGACATCGGTAGATCGACGGCACGCATGATGTCGTCGCTCCACTTGAGCCCCGCCGTGTTGTACATCAACGTCGCCGAAGCATCCGACGGTTCGGTCGCAATCGCACCGGTGAGGCGATAACGGATATAGTCCTTCGGCAACATCACCGTCGCGAGACGCTTGAACGCTTCGGGCTCGTGCTTCCTAAGCCACAGGACTTTCGGAAGCGTAAATCCTTCCAGAGCCGGATTCGATGCGAGATCGCGCAGCTTCGCCTCCCCGCCGACAGCACGCGTGATCTCGGCGCACTCCTCGGTCGTGCGGCCATCACACCATAAGAGAGCCGGGCGAATGACGTCACCCTTCGCGTCGAGAAACACCGATGAATGCATCTGCCCTGAAATGCCGACGCCCGCGACGTCCGCATTGGACTGGGTTCCGCGCACAGCACGAATGGATGCGAGCGTCGCCTGCCACCACGCCTCTGGATCCTGTTCCGCCCAACCCGGTTTCGGCGTTGAGAGTGAAAGAGGAGTGGTGGCCGACGCCCTCACCTCGCCGTCCGCGGCGACGAGGACTGCCTTTACGCCACTCGTGCCAACATCAAGACCAAGAAAGAGTTGCTCGGCCACTCAGCGCGCTCCGAGCAGGATCTCCACCGTAAGCTGATCGAGCCGCTCGTAGGCATAGCCCTGCTCGCGCATCGCGGTGAGATCGAACTGCTCATCGCCAATTGATTTCGCATCCTTTGCGTAGGAGATACGTGCACCTGGAGCGGCACCACGCTTGCCAAGCTCGCCGAGCAGCTGCTGGATTTCCTTGTCGGCGTTGAAGGCCGCGACCTTCTCCTTGAACAGGAGATACGAACGCATGCTGCCCGCTGCGAAATCCCACACGCCCTGCTCGTCTTCCGTGCGATAGGCATGGCTGTCGAAGTGCTTCATGCCCGTGTACTTCGTGTCCTCGAGCAATTTCACGAGGAAGAACGATCCCTTGAGGTCTTCACTGCCGAAGCGATGATCCTGATCGTATCGGCCGGGCTTCTGCGCGTTGAGATCGATGTGGAACAGCTTGCCCGCATCAATCGCCTGTGCAACGCCATGCGAGAAATCGAGTCCGGCCATCGTATCGTGCGCGACTTCCGGATTCAGGCCGACCATGTCGGGATGGTCGAGCGTATAGATGAAGGCGAGTGCGTGGCCGATCGTCGGCAGGAAGATGTCGCCGCGCGGCTCATTCGGCTTTGGCTCGAGCGCGAACTTGTAGTTGTAGCCCTGCGCAATGTTGTACTCGCACAGAAAGTTCAGCGCATCACGAAACCACTTGCCCGCTTCCATGACGTTCTTGCCGGCATTCGTCTCCGTGCCTTCTCGTCCGCCCCAGAAGACGTACGTCTCCGCGTCGAATTCCTTGCCGAGGTCCATGGCGCGCATCGTCTTTTGTATGGCGTGGCGACGAACGCGCGCATCATTGCTCGTGAATGCGCCATCGCGGAACACCGGATCTCCGAAGAGATTCGTTGTCGCCATCGGCACCTTCATGCCGGTCTTGGCCAGCACTGCCTTGAAGTCGCGCACGATCTGGTCGCGCTCGCCCTTCGTGGCATCGCGCGGCACGAGGTCATTGTCGTGGAAGTTCACACCATAGGCGCCGAGCTCCGCGAGCTTCTCCACGATGCGCGCCGGAGAAATCGTGGCGCGCACCGCGTCTCCAAACGGATCGCGGCCGGGATTGCCGACGGTCCAGAGGCCGAAGGTAAAGTGGTCTTCTGGACGTGGAGTGTATTGAGCGTTCGACATTATTATTGGCTCGAAATTGAGAGACGTGTCATTCCGAGCGAAGTCGAGGAACCTGCACTTCGGCCGAGGTGCAGATTCCTCGACTTCGCTCGGAATGACACACGAAGGCACAAGGTCACAACGCGGCTTGTTCCGATCCGCGGGACAACGAACAGACTGGTAGCACTTGATATCGTGCGCCGGCTGCGGATACGGCGTCGTGATCGGCATGTGTGGGAACGTCTGGAAGTACGAGAGCGCGGCATCGCTCCACCAACGGGCTTCCTTCTCCTGAATCGCGAGGAACGACTTCACCTCGCCAAATCGCTCCGCTGAACGCACGGAGTCCACGCCTTCATTGTACTTCACCAGCATCTCGTCCCAGAGCGTGCGACCGGATTTCATTTTGTAGTTCCATGCCACGTGATGGAACCAGAGGAGATTGGAATAGGGAACGGACTGGAGACTCGCGTAACGATCGCGCGCCGCCGTTGCCCATGGTGCTGGGCCGTAATGATGTCCCGTCGCCATGATGTGCGCGAGACCGAGCGGCGTCATGTAATTCACCACCGCTTCGCGCGACGTCATCATCAACTTGACGATCTGCTTCACCGACGCCGCATCGTTCGTGAATGTCTGGCGAACCCATTCGTCAGCGATCGACACAGAGCTCATGTCGGGATTCCACGCGAGACGCCCATACGCGGCTCTGCCTTTTGTTAGTCGGACGACCCTAATACAGCTTACACGGACGCGCGAGAGGAAATGCAGAATTCCTTCGCCCGACCGATTTCCAGTCCGTTCCTCGCCCCTCGCACCTCTTCGCCTATGCGCAGGCTTTCAGCCGCCGTCCTCCTGATCATCGCGTTCGCAGCGCAGACTCAGGCCCAAACTATCGACCGCTGGAAGGACGAATCGCTCCCCTTCGAGGTCCGCGCTCGCGACCTCACCTCGAAGCTGACCCTCGAGGAAAAGGCGAACCAAATGAAGGACGTCGCCCCGGCCATCGACCGCCTCGGCATCCCCGCCTCAAGAAGGACAATCACGGCCCCTACTTCGGCCTGACATTCTGGTCGCCGAACATCAACATCTTCCGCGATCCACGCTGGGGCCGAGGCCAGGAGACCTACGGCGAAGATCCCTTCCTCACCGGCACCATGGGCGTGCAGTTCATTCGCGGTCTTCAGGGCGACGACCCGAAATACTTCAAGACCGTCGCGACGGTGAAGCACTTCGCCGTGCACTCGGGACCCGAACCCGATCGCCACACCTTCGACGCCGTCGTCAGTGCACGTGATCTCCGCGAGACCTACCTGCCCCACTTCGAGATGGGCATTCGCGAAGGCAAGGCGTACTCGCTGATGTGCGCGTACAATCGCATCGACGGTTCACCGGGCTGCGCGAGCGACATGCTCGAGACGAAGATTCTCCGCGGTGAGTGGGGCTTCAATGGCTACGTCGTCGCGGATTGCGGCGGCGGCGTCCGCAGTGAAGACCGGTACCGATCTCGATTGCGGTCGCGTCTATCCGAATCTCGTCGAGGCGGTGAACACGGGGATCATCAGCGAAGCCTCGCTCGACACGTCACTGACGCGCCTGTTTCTCGCCCGCATGAAACTCGGCATGTTCGACGCGCCGGAGCACGTGAAGTGGGCGAGCATTCCGTATTCGACGGTTGATTCACCGGCGAACCGGGCGCTCGCTCGCGTTGCCGCGCAGAAGTCGATCGTGCTGCTCAAGAATGCGAAGAACACGTTGCCGCTGCGAAAGGATCTCAAGACGATCGCCGTGATTGGCCCGAATGCCGATCAGCCGCAGATGCTCTATGGGAACTACAACGGCATTCCGTCGTTCTCCGTCACGCCGCTGCAGGGCATTCGCAACGCGGTGAAAGGCACGAACGTGCTGTACGCACGCGGCTCCGAGCTCGCCGATGGATTCCTTGTCACGGAAGAGATTCCCGCAGCACCGCTCACGGGCGGTGTGCACACGGAGTTCTTCATCGGCCGCGACTTCAGCGGCACGCCGACAATCACGCGTGTCGACAGCACCATCTCCGTAGATTGGGCCGCGATGTCGCCACGTGCCGATATTCCCGTCGACTCATTCGCGGTGCGCTGGACCGCTACGTTGACGCCGCGTCACAGCGGATCGTATACGCTCGGGCTGGCCGGTTGCCGGTGACGTTCTATAGAGACACGACCGACCTGCCCGCGTTCAGCGAGTACAACATGGCCGGCCGCACCTATCGCCACTTCAAGGGCAAGCCGCTGGATGCGTTCGGACATGGGCTGAGCTACACGACATTCGGCTACACGCAGAAGGCGCTAGCGTATTGGGGCGATGCGACTCACGCGTGGGCCGTCGAGGGCGGCGCCGTGTCGGTCGAGATGGGAGCGGCGTCCGATGCTATTCGCACTTCGAAGAGCATCGTGGTGAAAGGCGGTGGCGTGAACTGAATGCACAGAAACGACTGGAAACGGCGGAAAGTGCGGATGAACACGCGATAGAAAACGTTCAGCAGTTTCGTCCTTTGTCCGCCGCTTCCGAACGTTTCCGTTGTTGCTGTGAATTCTTTGACCGTCCCGATAGAGTGGCTCGCCTCCACGAACTACTTCATCCAAATCAGAATACTCCCACAACTCGAGTCCTTGCTCGGATCGACGCCATCAGATCGCGAAATATCCAGGCCCGACTCAGCGCGCATACCAGCCCGATACTCGAGCGGCGCACCCAATCCGCTATACACCTCGATGCCCGCGATCTCGTGCGGACGCACCCACGTATCCAACTCGTCCGTGGTAATCCCCGGTATCGAAAAACCGTCTGAGCCCGAAATGCGCCGGCCGTTCAGGAAGATCGCGGGCGTACAATACGAACTCATGCTGCCACGAAGCAGGATGTGCCCATCAATGCCTGACGGATCCATCAACCACTTCACGCCTGGCATCGACTTGAACAGCTCAGAAGTGGTGATCGGTCGTCGGCTCTCGATATCGTTCGCGGTCAGGTAGTGTCCAACGCCTGACTTCTTGCGCTCGTTGAATGCAAGAATGTCCTTCTCGCGCAGATTGAAGGCGCGCACGCGAATCGTGTCGAGCACTGAGCGCACAGTCGAAAGCACAACGAACATCGACGTCGAGCCACTCATGGCATCGATGTCCATCACACGCTGTTCCGGGTAATAGCCAACCGCGCGCACCTCGAGCGTGCGAGTGCCCAACGGCGCATCAATAAGGGACCACTCGCCGCGTTCGTTCGCTCGTGTTTGTGGACCACCTGACACGCCCACCCGAGCGCCGGCAAGCGGCCTTCCCTCTTCAGCGCTCAGGACGACACCACGCAACCGCCCATCTCCCTTGTGT
>JBBQHJ010000236.1:0-7753 GCA_038323865.1 Gemmatimonadales bacterium | reverse complement strand
GGGCGAGGCTGCGTTGCGGCCGCTTGAGATCGTCAGCGCTCGCATGCGATACGAACGTGATGCAGAATCGCGTCTTGCCGCGATACAGTTTTCGCGTTCTTCTTTAGGAGGCGACCGCGCAGGAATGCGCCTACCTGCGGCGCGTCCAGCGGTCCGGGATTGTTCCGAGCGGCACTGTTCCGCGCAAATCGTGGCTTGCTCGTCACCGTTGTAGCCGCCGCTTGTCCCAACGCTAACGGCGTGATCTGTGTCTACCTGGCGCTTGAGCACTGCCACCTATCGCCAGTGGAACAGAGATGAGCCGCCGTCACATACTTTGCTTGGGTGTCATTTCGGTGTGTCTTCCGACGGCGCCGTTGACGCTCGTTGCGCAGCGAACACTCATCGATGTTCCGTATGTGGCCGGAGCCGCGCCAACTCAGCGCCTCGACCTCTATCTCCCCGATGGGCGTGGGTTTCCGACGCTCATCGTTGTGCACGGTGGCGGGCTGACCGGGGAAGACAAGCGAGACGATTCAATTCCCGCGGTCTGCGCAACAATGGCGAAGGCAGGCATTGCATGCGCATCGGTGAACTACCGCCTTGGGCCTGTCGCTCGCTGGCCCGCGCAGCCCGAGGACGTTGCAACCGCAGTCGCGTGGGTGAGGCACCACATCGCGGAACAGGGTGGAGACTCCACGCGACTCGTGCTCCTCGGTCACAGCTCGGGGTGTCTGCTGGCGAGTGTCATCGGCACCGACGCACGCTACCTCGTTGCACAACAGCTGTCGCTTTCGGCGGTGCGCGGTGTCGTCGCGATGGGCTGTACGCTGTCACCGGTGCTGCCGGCACTTTCGGATTCCGCGCGACTGCGCGCCGTCTTCAGCAGCGGTGGGCTGTCGACATTCGGCTCCCTCGAGACGTTCCTCGATGCCGACGCGACGCTGCACGTCGGAAGTGCCACGCCGCCATTTCTCGTGTTGATCGCCGAGAGTGAACAGGTCAATCCGCCGATTCTCGAGCGGGCGCGGATGTTTGAGGCGAAGATGGTCGCAGCGGGCCGCCCAGTAGAAATTGATGTCCTTCCGAACCGGCGGCACTACACGGCGCTGTCGTCGATGGCCAATGCGGCGGATCCGACGCTCGGGCTGCTCCTGGAGTTCATTCGCAGATCAACGGCGCACAAGTAAGGCAGGGTGCTACTTGAGCGTCACTGCCATTGTCGCGTTGTAACTCTGCGTGATGCTCGTGGTGCCGATGGTTCCCGCTCCGTTGACGCTGAAGCCCAGCGTTCCGATCACAGTGCCGTTCGCGAGCGCACCAGTGAAGCCTGTCTTGCTCGTCACCGTGTAGCCGCCGTTCGTCGCAACGGTTCTGGCCATTGAACACCAGCGCGTTTGTGGAGCCGCTGAGCGATGGCGTCCACGCACTGGTCAGCGATCCCTTCGCCGCGCAGCTGGTTCCCGCGGAGAAGGACGTTTCCGTCTGTGTGCCTGCGATGTTCGCCGTGCCAACGACTGCGCCCAATGCGACATCAATCGTCATGCTGAGGACGCCGCTCATGGTGTAAGTGTCAGTACATGGGAACGTCCCGCCTCCGGTAAAGGCTCGTGCTCACCGTGCTTTCGGCCACACTGACCGAATACTGCCCGGTATACGTCTTGGCAGTGGAGGATGGTCCGTCGCTCGCGGCCGCGCACGCGCACGTCAGTACCGTGAACAGACCAACGCGAACGTTCATGCGCATGACAGGCTGGGTCGAGGGAGGAACGCGAATGCTGACTCGGCCACTATTGCGAGCGTAACCGACCCGTCATCGCGCGTGCACAGCGGCGTCCGGCAGCCTTGCGCTTCGACAAACAACGTTTGATAGCCTGCATATTGTCACGGTTGTATGAGAGACGAATGGCAGGCTGACGCAAGGGCACGTGCGACGAGTGTTTACAGCCTCGCTCCGCGCGGCCATTGCGCATTCGGAATGGCGACACATACTCAACGGTCACGCAGCTTTAGAGCAGTGATCCGTTTCCCGTTCACTAGTGAGGGTGTATGCGTCGCTCGCGGGGATATTCTGCGCTGTTCGTGTTGCCTGCTGTTGCTGGGCTCACGCTGCTTTTGTCGGGTTGGCGACTGTCTGCACCGGTGTCCACTTCCGGCATCGCCTCGCCGTTTGATCTCGTCAGTGCGACGACCGATCCTAACGGCTACCTGCTCAATCCAGTCTGGACTACACAACAGGGAAGCCCCGGAGCGCTCGCCGATCCCGCAATTTGTGGCGGCAAGCCGTGGACGAGCGCGTGCACCTCACAGACAACGTGGATCGATGACTCATGGAAGTGCGCCGGCGTGGGAACTCTCGGTGGTCACGCGAACTGGGCCCCCGTTTCCTACACGGGCACCGCGTACTGGAACAACCATTCCAATCCAGGAGCCGACGATGACTACAATGTCGATCTCTATCGGGACGATCACGCCGGACTGACGGTGGGCAGTGAGAAATCGGAGACGCTCGGCAAGGCGCCTGTCCTCCACATGGAGTTCGACTCCGACGAGACCATCGATCACTTCTCGACTCCATGGTGGTCTGCATTCCACTCTGCGGTCGACGGAGGAAAGGCGAAGGCACAGAAGATGATCGACGGCAATCGAGCCGTTGCACTCGGGCTCATGGGGCTGGACTATGCGCATTCGGGAGGAAGCGAGCTGCATCCCGTGTTCGCTCTCGCCGTGGAGACCGCGCCTGGCTTCGATGACAATGCGTGGGCCATCTTCGTGCGAAACCGGGGCAACGAAGGCTATTGCGGCAGCGGCAACGAAGAGCTGGGGTCGAAGCGCATTACGCTGCTGTTATCGCACCCTGGTGCGACAAACGTCGAGATCGTTGCGGACACGTTTCTCTTTGGACCGAACGACTTGAGTGCGGCACGCGCGGCAGAGGTGAGTGGGCCCGATGTGGCGCTCCTCTACAATGTCGGCGCTCTGGTGACGTTTACGCTTCCCGATGCGCAGGCCGGCGCGCGCATCAATGGCTCGCTGCATCTCCGCTGGAAAACGGCTAACGCGGCTTTGGCGGCCGCCAAGGCGACGCTTCTCAATCGGGTCGACCTGAAGACACTGATTGCAAACGAGGCATCCCATAATGCCAAAGCTCACGTGCCGCCAAAGTCACCCGAAGGTGTGACCGAGCCCGAGGAGGTCGCCGCTGCCAAGATTGCCGCACTTTCCCCACGGCAGCGTGCGCTCTATGCCCGTCTCGTGCCTCAGAAACAGGTAACAATTGACCGCGGTCGTCTGCGCGCGACCCGCGGTGCGACAATCACCACACCCCGTATCGCACCGGCTCCAGGGCGCGTACGCCGAGTTGCAGACGTGCACCGCGATTCGCTGGACAGACAGAAGGCTTCTGCATTGGAGCGCGCACGTCGCGCGGCGCGCTGATGCGACACCATTCGAGTTGGCGGAGGTCGTTTGCGCTCGCCGCCGCGGTTGCGACACTTCCGTATTCCGTCTCGGCGCAACCCGGCGGACGAGGCCGTGGCGGAGGAGGGCCGCAGCCCATTTACTCGGGCACCGAGACGGCCCTGGCTGCTCCACGCCCCGCCTCCTACATCGAGCTGGTCACGGCATCAGCTCTGGTAACGCAGGGAGGAGACATCGTCCTTGTTCCAAAGTGTGCCGCTGGAAGGCAATTGCTCGGCGGCGGCTATTTCAACGGCGCATCGGCTGGCTATGCAAATGTCGTTTCCGTCCGTGAGAGCTATCCGCTGAACGATCGTGAGTGGCGCGTACTATTCAATTCGGCGATTGGGGCGGGCTGGTCGAAGGGCGAGGTCGACAAGCTCACTGGAGTTTCACTCATTGCCTATGCCTACTGTCTTTTCGCCCCTGGGTACGATCTCGACCTGACCACAACCTCGGCCGACAACACGTCTCTACCAACTCAAGCGCCACTCGAGGCCGGCGGCGTACAGGGCGTAGTGCAGGAATGGCACACCACGTGTCCGCCGGGTTCCGTACTCACTGGTGGAGGGTTTCAAGTTGCTGGAAACGCCTTCGACACCGACGCGAACAGCAACGCGGACGTCCGTTTATCGATGCCACTCATTGGCGGAGATGGCATTGCAAACGGCTGGCGTGTCGGAATCACCGCGTTCCCGAATCGCGTTCGCACCACGAAAGCATTCGCCCGTTGCGCACGCAAAGGGCTGCAAGGACTTCCCGCTGCTGTGCTTTCTCGTGACCTGACGCAGTCGCCCACGGCACTCGGCGAGCATTCGCTCGAGGCCGAGTGTGCGCCCAACGGCATCACGACGGCGGGAGGATTCGAACATCGCGCCGATTGGCTCACTCCCCGTCCACTGTTCGTGACGGGGGCGCTCCAGAACTACACGTCGTGGGGCGTTCGCGCGCTGGGGGGCTATCAGACGACCAGCTATCAATTCCGGCCATGCGACCGGAGCACTGGAAATTGTCTCGTCGGAGCCGTGGTGGCGTCCTGTTTCGCGCAGCCGGACATTCCCTATATCAACGTTCGTATCACCTCACCCCCAAACAAGTATCACTTCGAGCACGACCTCAAGGCGCCGGGCAAAACGCCGGCGCTGGTGCTGACAGCGGAGGTGTACGATCGCGATGGCAAGCTGCTGCCCGACGCGGTGGTGCGGTGGTCGTACTCGTCACCGCAGGGAAGCATACCACTCGCGATGGGACAGCGACTCGTCGCGCGCCTCCCTGCTGGCCAGGGGATTGGCAGCCTCTACGTATTCGCGGACGCGTCGTGGACGAAACGCTTGAAAGGCACTGGCCGGTACACGCTGACGGCGAGAGATGCAATTCAGCTCACCACCGGGACGGTGCCCTGATTCCTCTTTCTGCCTGCTCGTCAGCGCTGGTCGTAAACTGGCTCACGGAATTGCGTGCAACATTGGGCTGTGTCATGCCGGCGAAGTTGTCGGCGCCCTGGCGATGTGTTTCACACGCCCGACGTCGCTCGACGACGCTGACCAGGCGTTCACGCTGCTTATGGCTCTAGCGGTAGCCGACGCAGTGTTTCGCTCGCGCGGCTACGATGCGGAACGCGCAGCACGTTGGGAAGCTGAGCTCTCGGCAAAGGCACGTGCTGATGTTCTGCCTGTCGTGGCGCATGATCTTCGGAGTCCACTCAGCGCGATCTCTTCTGCTTGCAATTCCTGCTCGAAGAGGACGCTCCCGCAGAGCAACACCGACAGCTCCTCCAGATCACGCGGCGTGCAGCGAAAAGGATGCAGCGGCTGATTGGTGACTTGCTAGACGTAACGCAGATTGAATCAGGACGTCTCACGCTCGATCTTTCCGATATCAATCTGCACGCCATGATTCGCGAAGTAGAGGAGGTGTACAGTCACACAGCGGCTGAGCGGCGTATCGACCTGCGGTCAGAAGATGGACGGCGCCTGCCGCGTCCGTGCTGATGCGGGCCGCGTTCTTCGGGCGTTCGGAAATCTCGTCGGTAACGCGCTGAAGTTTGCGGGGAGCGGCGGCAGCGTGACGCTATCTGCTATCGATGCGGGCCACGAAGTTGTGTTTCGCGTTGCAGATACCGGACCGGGAATCGAAGCGGTGCATCAGGCGCGGCTCTTCGACAGCTTCTGGCACGCACGCCACGGTGACCGCCGTGGCGTCGGACTGGGATTGACGATCGCGAAAGGCATCGTCGACGCACATGGCGGACGCATATGGGTCGAAAGCACGATGGGCGTGGGAACAACATTCGCCTTTGCGCTTCCCGCACCTGCCGGAGATCTACTTGATTCGCCGTGTGCATGACCCATTTGGAATGGGCTCTGATCCGCTCACCGCTGGGCTGCCGGGCAGACAAATTTCGCGAGCGCATGCAATACCCGACGATCGCCGCTACACCGACTCGCTGTGAGTGCCCACTTCCTTGCGCGATGCCAGCTGCTCGTGTACGTCGGTGTTCGTCCCGAACCATCGCACCACCCGACCGGCGGAGTCGCGCTGCGGCAGTGCACGCGCCAGATGCCAGCGGTACTGCCCGTCTGCGGCCTTGAGCCGAAACTCTACCTTGTACTCCTCTCCGGTGGAAAGTGAGTGGCCCCAGCGCGAGGCCACGGCGGGGAGGTCGTCGGGATGCACGACATTCTGCCATCCATCGCGCAACAACTGCTGTGATGACGTCCCGAAGTAGGTCGCCACGCGTTCCGTGACGTAATCGAGAGCACCATCCGGGGTCGCGGTCCAGATCAACACCGGAATCGCCTCGGCGAGAAAGCGGTATCGTGCCTCGCTCTCGCGGAGTGCTTCGCGCGCCGCTTCCGCCTCGGCGCGAGCCTCACGTTCACCGCGAAGACGCGCAGCCTGCTCGTCGGCACGTTGTTGATCGCTCACATCGCGAAACGTGACCACGACGCCAACCACTGACCGACCTTCCTTGATTGGAATACTTGTGTAGTCCACGGGGAGTGCGGCACCGCTGCGGGTCCAGAATGTATCGCCGCCAACGCGTTGCTGGACGCTGTCCGTCACTGACGCCTGAATAGGGCAATCGGCGGCGGGAAAGGGCGTTCCATCCGCATAGTGGTGATGTGCGAGCTCATGCATCGAGCGACCGATCACCTCGCGATTGGCAAAACCAAGCATGCGCACGGCAGCGTCATTGATGAAGATGACACGTCCCTCCGCATCGAGAAAAAATACCCCATCGTCGATCGCGTTGAGCACCTGCGAACCACGATGCTCGAGCAGGCCGAGAGCCCGCTGCAGCGCACCGTCTTGGTCGTAGGAAGATGTCATGACTGGAGTTTGAGGTGGCCCATGCGGCTACTGAATATGATCGGCAACGTCGACGCCGTCGAGTTTCCATCACCTTGTCCCCCGCCCTTACAAAGTCCGCGATGTGGGCAACTGAGGCGCAGCTACGGAATTGGCTTCGATCCGCTCACCACCGGAATCTCCACGTACGTCGCCTTGCCGGCCGCGCGATAGATCTTCTGCGTGGCTGCCTTGAACGCCGAGTCTGGCGCGAGGAAGATATTCGGCACGAACGTCTGTGGATTGCGATCGATCAGCGGGAACCAGCTGCTCTGCACCTGCACCATGAGGCGGTGGCCCCTCAGGAACTTGTAAGCCTGCGTGTGCAAGTCGACGGTGATCTCCTCACTCTTGTTCGGCGTGAGTGCCGTCGGCTTGTCGAATCCTTTGCGGAAGCGCGCGCGCGTGACGTCATTCGCCACCATGAGCTGATAGCCGCGCAGTGAATCGGAGGGGAAGTCGTCGGGATAGACGTCGATGAGCTTCACCACAAAGTCGGCGTCGGAGCCGCTTGTCGCCGCCATGAGGTGCGCCGCGATACTGCCGGCAATCGTGACATCTTCCGTGAGCGCCGGCGTCTGCCAGCTGATCACATCGGGACGTCCGTTCAGGAAGCGCTGATCGTCGAGCAACCAACGTGACCATGTCGACGGCGGCTGGAACGACGGAAGAATCGGACGCTGACGATAGGGCACTGGGTTCGCCGGATCGGAGACGTAGCTGTCGAACTGCTCGCCTTTTCCGGTGGGCGGATCAAACGACAGCAGACCCCCCGACTGCGGGTAGAGCTTCTTGTTCGAGACGTTCTTCTTGAGCGGCCAGCTGTCGTGCGACTGCCACGTATTCGAGCCTGACTCGAACACCGTCGCCTCAGAGAGCTCGAACTTCCCCTTGCCCTTGAGCCAATATGCGAACCACGCGGCCTGCACGTTTTTACGGAACCATGCCGACGTCGGGCTACCGA
>JBBQHJ010000235.1:0-7782 GCA_038323865.1 Gemmatimonadales bacterium | reverse complement strand
TCGAACGTGCCGTCTGCATCGCCGCTGATGTCGCCGCCGAATCCGAGCGGGTCGCCATCCTTGCATCTGTAGGAATAGGCACCACGTTCGAGCGACACGATCGCCGAACCGGCACGGCTATGCACCTCGCACCGCTGCGTCGAGCACGGCAGCAGCATGATATCCGTCGATGCGCGAGCGAGCAGCATGTCAGCCAGCGCGCCCCAACGTGCACGTAGCGACGGCCACCACGGTCGCTCGCGTCGCGCGAGATCCAGATAGACGTGCGCCATCGCGTTACCACTCACCATCACCGCGGCATCCGGTTCAATTGCCACCGTCCACGGATGGGCAATCGTGCGCGCGCCTGTCGACGCCACGAGCTCGACGAGATCCTCATGCGAGTGCACCGCCGAGTGGCCGTGATCACTCACGATCCATAGATGCGTCTCGTCCCACCAACCGCCACGCTCGGCATCATCGCGTATGCGCGCCGCCGTGGCGTCAACGAGTCGCAACGCCTCACGCACGAGCGCGCTGCCATGGCCGTGCGCATGAGAGCCCTTGTCCACGCCAAGCATCGCCGCAAATACATAGTCAGGACGATCCTCGCGAATCCGACGCGGAATCGTCTCCAACACCTGCCGGTCCATCCACAGCCAATTCTCGGCGCGCCCACTGAAATGCGTTGCCGCAACTTTCACGGCAGAGCGCATCGTGAGTGTGCCGTACCGCCGATCGGGAGTCAGACCGCGCGTGACTACACTCAACGCGCCTACCGAGTGCGGCGCGAGTTCGAAGATGGTCGGCGCGGCGGCATCGAGGTCGCTGTCGACACGAGAGAACTGATGTCCGACATAACTGCGCGAATAGTCGGGCCAGCTGCATGCAGTGCGCGCGCGATCGTACCACCGAATGCCAGGCAGGCCGACATCACCGGGAAACCGACCCATCAGAAATGGAGTGTACGCCGGCCCAGTAACGGAAGGAAAAACGGTCGTCACCGGGTGCAGTCCACCTTCGTCGCGCAGGCGCTTCAGCGCGGGCAGGTCGCTGAGGTCGCCGGCGAGCGCGTCAAAGCGCGCGCCGTCGGCGACGAGGACAATTACCGGCACGGCCTTAACACTGCGGGGGTTTGACGCAGCCGAACAGCGCCACACTCTCTCTTCGTCACTTCGATGCCCAAGCTTGGCCTTCTCCTCTGTGTACTCCTGTCTGCTGGAGCATCATCGCTCGCTGCGCAGGTTGGTGCGACCACCGACATCATAACCGGCATTGTGGTCGGGCCCCATGGTCATCCAATTGCCGGCGTCACCGTCGAAGCAATGTCCATCGAGACGGAAACGACGTGGTGCAAGACGACCAGCGATAGGGACAATACACATTGCTCTTCCCTCGACACAGGAAGGGCCGGGTGGACGTGATGCCGGCCTGGGCGGCGCACTGCGGCAACCGCCTCGGGATGACGACCGGCTGACTGGCAGACCGGCCGACTGGCCGACTACTATCAGCCATGGCCAATCCAAAGCGTCCGACGAAGGTAGCGAAAAGGGTTCCAAAGAAAGTCGCAAAGGCGAAGACCGCGCGTACCGCAACTGGCAAGCGCGGCAACCCGCAACAACTCGCCGCGGCACAAGCTGAAGCACAGGAATTCCTGAAGGAACGCACAGAGGAAGGGCATCGCGCCGCGGGGCGCACGCCTCCCTCGCAGACGACGAACAAGCGCAGCTCCGGTGCGGTGCGAAAGATCGACGAAGACTTGCGCGATCTCATCGGCCCAATGACGGAAGACGCCAAGCTCCTTCAAGCACCGGCCGAGTCTGCGCACTCGTTCGACTTCACGCGCACGGATACGTGGCGCGTGATGCGCATCATGGGCGAGTTCATCGAAGGGTTCGACAACCTCGCCAAGGTGGAGCGCGGCGTCTCGATCTTCGGATCAGCGCGAACAGCACCGGACGATCCGCAGTATCTCGCTGCGCAGGAGACGGCGCGTCTGCTCGCCGAAGCAGGCTTCTCGATCATCACAGGTGCCGGCCCCGGCATCATGGAAGCCGCCAACAAGGGCTGCAAGGAAGGCGGCGGAAAATCGATCGGCTGCAACATCGAGTTGCCCTTCGAGCAAGGCGCAAACCCATACGTCGATACACTCGTGAACTTCCGGTACTTCTTCGTCCGGAAGACGATGTTCATCAAGTACTCGAGCGCCTTCATCATTTTCCCCGGCGGCTTCGGCACGCTCGACGAAGCATTCGAGGCGCTCACGCTCATCCAGACGGGCAAGATCTATCAGTTCCCGGTGGTTCTCTTCGGCCGACACTACTGGGCCGGTTTGTTGCGCTGGCTCCAGTCGCGTGTGCTCGCTGAGCGAAAGATTTCTCCCGGCGACATGGATCTGATGTTGTTGACGGACGATCCCGCCGAGGCGGCGCATGCTGTTATTGAGGCGTACAACTCCGTAACAAAAGCTGGAAAACCCCAGTAAACAGCCACTGCGGACGCAGATGGACGCAGATTGAACGCCGATGAACACGGATGACCGCGTGAACTGACACGGCGTTGTTTCCTGAAATCAGAGAACAAGGCACTTCTGGTTTTATCTGTGTTCATCTGCGCTACATCTGTGTTCATCTGCGTCCGCAGTTTCCAAGCAAACTAGAATTCTCAAATGGCAAGCAAGAAGAAATCAGACAGTCGCGAACGTGGCGGATTCAAGGCCTCACGACACGGCAAGCGTGCCTCCGCATCCGGCAACAAGCACGAGCAGAAAAAAGCCGCTGAGGAGCGTGAGAAGAAAGGACAGAAGCACACCTCGCATGAGACATCGGCATTCCTGCGCGGCGGCCGCATTGCGCCCAGGAAGATCACTGGCAAGGAGACCGTCGCTGAGCTGATCGACAACGCGTTCCTCGCGTATAACGGCGCTCGTCTCCGCGAAGCATGTCAGCTCTTCACCGAGAAGATGCTCCAAAAGGACGTCACCGTCGGCATGACACTCACCGGTGCCCTCACGCCGGCGGGACTTGGAATGGCAGCCATCATTCCGCTCATCGAGGCCGGCTTTATCGACTGGATCATCTCCACGGGCGCGAATCTCTATCACGACGCGCACTTCGGACTTGGCCTCTCCATGCATCGCGGCAATCCGCAGGCGAGCGACACCGTGCTGCGCGAAGAAGGCATCGTGCGCATCTACGACATCTTCTTCGACTACGACGTCCTGCTCAGCACCGACGCATTCTTCCGGAAAATCATCCAGGGTCCGGAGTTTCAGCGCGCCATGAGCAGCGCGGAATTCCACGCACTCTGCGGCAAGTACATTCGCGAACGCGAGAAGGCGCTCGGCATCGGCAACAAGTCGCTGCTCGGCGTCGCCTACGAGTGCGGGGTGCCGATCTACACGTCGTCGCCGGGTGATTCGAGCATCGGCATGAATGTCGCGGCGCTGGCGCTCGAGGGAAACAAGTGCGTCATCGATCCGAATTCCGACGTCAACGAGACGGCGTCAATCGTCCTCGGTGCAAAGCGGGGCGGTGGTCGCAGCGCCGTTCTGATTTGTGGCGGCGGCAGCCCGAAGAACTTCATGCTGCAGACCGAACCGCAGATTCAGGAAGTACTCGGCATCGATGAGAAGGGGCACGACTACTTTCTTCAGATGACGGACGCACGTCCAGACACGGGCGGCCTCAGCGGCGCCACGCCGGCAGAAGCGGTGAGCTGGGGCAAGATCGATCCCGATCGGTTGCCCGATGCCGTAGTCTGCTACATGGACAATACGGTCGCGCTGCCGCTGCTCACGTCGTACTCACTCGCGAGGCACAAGCCTCGCAAGTTGAAGCGGCTGCTCGATAAGCGTGCCGCGAACATGAAAGTCCTGCGCGATGAGTTCGCCAAGGCGAGCGGTGCACCGAGTGAGCCGAGTCATACCGATTCGAAATTGCCGATGCATCGCTGAATTCTGTCATAATGAGCGAGCCACTGTCATCCTGAGCGTCGCGACGGATCTGCTTTTTCACGCATGTAAAAATGACCATCTCCGAACTGCTGCTGCCCGAGTGGGATCAGGAAATCCAGATCACCCGCAACGTCCTCGAGCGTGTTCCGGATGACGGCGACAAAGGCTCGTGGAAGCCGCACGAGAAGTCCTTTCCGCTCGCGCATCTCGCACAGCTCGTGGCGCGCCTGCCGGGCTGGGTGCCGATGGTCACGGACCGAGACGAGTTCGACATCGCGCCCAAGGACGGGCCGACGCAGCCAGGATACAGCATCGAGAAGACAGCGACCCTCTTGGCGGAGTTCGACAAGAACGCCACGGCCGGTCGCGACGCTATCGTTCGCGCGACCGATGAAATCCTCGCCCAACTGTGGACGTTCAAGGCGGCCGGCAAGGTGATGTTCACCCAGACCAGGTATCTCGCGCTGCGAACCAGTGTCCTGAATCACATGGTGCACCACCGCGCACAACTCGGCATGTATCTCCGGTTGCTCGACGAAAAGGTGCCCCCCATGTACGGGCCAACGGCCGACGATCGGCAAGGCATGCCGACGAAGTGAGTTAACGTCGCCACTCTGGTGGCGTCTGCCTGAGTACGCGACTGTTGTTGACGTGATGAGCATCACGACGGCGTTCGTACCCGTCGTGCATGTTTCGTCGTCCCTCTGGGACAAACAGTCGTTTCTCTTGCTCGTCCGAGGCCGTTCATGGGCGCGTCACGTCGTTCCCTCCTCAAGCTCGGCGCCGCAGCAGCAGCTGGCGCGTTGCTTCCCTCCCGAAAAGCCGGTGCGCAAGTCTGGAAACGCGCACCCCTGCCGTCACCGAAAAGTTTTCAGCTCGTTCAACAAGCTGAAGTCCCGCCGGCACCCGTCGCGTGGAAGTCCACGTCGACGCGGCTACTGCGTCGTGCGACGTACGGTGCAACTGCGGCCGACGTCGCCTCGATCAAGGCACTCGGATATCAGGGTTGGCTCAATTCGCAGCTCAAGTACACGCGCATCGACAACTCAGCCGTCGACACGTTTGTCAGCACCAACTACAACCTCCTGTCGGGGGCCGCATCGACCATCTACACGGCCGATCTCAATACCGTCACGAATCAACTGCAGCAGGCGACCATTTATCGCTCGGCGTTCTCCAAGCGCCAACTGTATGAGCGCATGGTGGAATTCTGGAGCGACCACTTCAACATCTACGTTGGAAAGGTCAGCTACCTCAAGATCATCGACGATCGCGACGTCATTCGCAAACACGCACTCGGCCGGTTCGGCGACATGGTGAAGGCCAGCGCCAAGAGCGGTGCAATGCTCGCGTATCTCGATCAGACCACGAGCCGCGTTGGCGCACCAAATCAGAACTACGCGCGCGAGTTGATGGAGCTTCACACACTCGGCGTGAATGGTGGATACACGCAGACGGATGTCGCCGAGTTGTCGCGCGTGTTGACTGGATGGGGCATTGCAGGCCGTGGTGACTTCGCGTTCACGCCAAGTCTTCACGATTGGGCCGCCAAGACGGTGCTTGGCGTGACGATTCCTGCTGGTGCCGTGTCGCAGGGTCAGGCGGGGCTCGACGAGGGCATGAAGATCATCGACATGCTCATCGCGCATCCCAGCACGGCGCAGTTCATCTCCACCAAGATGATCCGCTGGCTCCTGAACAGTGAGCCAACGGCATCGCAGATCGCGACGATCTCCAGCGTCTACAAGGTTACGGGCGGCGACATCACCTCGATGGTTCGCGCAATTCTCAACGACGCATGGGTGGCGGCGTCTCCCGCGCGATACAAGCGGCCCTATCATCTGCTGATTTCCGCCATGCGTGTGGCTGGTGCTGCGGTGACGGCAACTGCGGTCGTGAATACGCAGCTCACGTCGATGGGCCAGCCGCTCTTCGATTGGGAAACGCCAGATGGTTATCCCGACAGCGTCGAGTACTGGTCAGGGGGCATTGCGCCGCGGTGGCAGATGGCCACCAACATGTCGAACTACAAGCAGACAACGATCACCGTCGATCACGCGCCGTTTCTAGTTGGCGGTGTAGCCGGTACCATCGACCAGATCGACCAGCGCATCTTCGCAGGTGAGATCTCGCCGAGCACGAAGGCGGCGCTCACGACGTATCTCGCCGCCGGCACACTGAACGAGACGCGTGTGCGTGAGACACTCGGCTTGGCACTCGCTGCCTCCGACTTCCAGTGGTACTAAGGAGCCGCACATGAACAACGACGAATCAATCGAACACGATGACTGCGGCTGTAGCGAATACAATGAGATGTCGCGGCGTCAGTTCATGGGCGCCGCCGCATCACTGGGTGCGGTCGCTGCATTTCCCTCATGGTTGCCCAAGGTGGTGCTCGCGGAGAACTATGCGTCCAACCGCGACGTCATTGTGTCCGTCTTCCTGCGCGGCGGTGCGGACGGACTCTCGCTCTGCGTTCCATTCGGTGACGCGAACTACTACACGGCGCGCAGCACGATCGCGATTCCGCGTCCCGACTCGACGCAGACGGCGACCAAGGGCATCGCGCTCGACAATTTCTTCGCGTTCCCGCAGGCGATGAGCGCCCTGATGCCGGCGTACAACGCGCAGGATCTGCTCGTGGTGCACGCGACCGGCCAGTTCAACAGCTCGCGCTCTCACTTCGATGCGCAGCGTTACCTGGAAGTCGGCAAGCCGAATGACGTTTCGCTGTCGAGTGGCTGGTTGGGTCGTCACCTCGCCAGCGTTCCGCCCATGCGCACGGCCGCGCCGTTGCGTGCGCTTGGTCTCGCGTCCGGTTTGCAGAAAACGCTCGTTGGTGGCCCGAAGACGCTACCGATCTCCGATCCAGCCAACTACACGATTGGCGGAAGTGCAGCGACATCTGATGCGCGATTGAATGTGCTGCGCAGCGACTACACCGCAGTGTCGCCCGAGCCCGCGCAGTCAGCGGCGCTCGATGCAACGAACACGATGGCGCTTCTCAAGAATGTGAACATCAACGGCTATGCGCCGGCCAATTCCGCGGTGTATCCGACATCTTCGTTCGGTCGTGCGCTGCGCTCGGTTGCGGCGCTCATCAAGGCGGACATCGGCATCGAAGCAGCGCAGGTGGACATCGGCGGATGGGACACACACTCCGCGCAGAATCCCCTTAGCGGTTCAATGTTCAACACGATGAAAGACTTCAGCAATTCACTCGCGGCGTTCTACGCGGATGTGATGGCGCTCGGAGGCGTGAACACTGTCACGCTGGTTGCGGTGTCGGAATTTGGCCGCAACGTGAAGGAGAATGGCAGCAACGGTACTGATCACGGTCGCGGCACCGCAATGTTCGCGATGGGCAAGGGAATCGTTGGTGGCCGAGTGCTGGTGAATAACTGGCCAGGCTTGGCGACGGCGCAGCTCGATGCCGGTCAGGACCTGAAGGTGACGATCGACTATCGCGATGTGCTTGCGGAGATCGTGTCGAAGCGGTTGGGCAATACGAACACTGACTTTGTGTTTCCGGGCTGGGCCGTCACGACGCGTGGTGTCGCGCGCTAGCTGTTGTCGTCCGGAGTGTAGCGAGGGACAACGTACCACACGCAGTTGCGCTTACTGAACAACAATCTGCCCCGTCATGCCGGGGTGAACACTGCAGTCGAAAGGAAAAGTGCCCTTGGTGTTGAACGTGCGAGCCACTTTGGCCGTGATGAGAATGTTGATGTCGGCCGGAGCGCCCGGAACACCATGGAACAGAACGTTGTGACCTTCAGTGCTGCCCGAGATGTTGAAGTTCACCGTGCTGCCAACAGTGATAGTCGTTGAAAAAGGACTGAAGATGT
>JBBQHJ010000234.1:0-7858 GCA_038323865.1 Gemmatimonadales bacterium | reverse complement strand
CACTCGCGTCGAGCATGACATCGGCCGCGTCCTCGGCATCACGCGAACGATCGTCGCCGAGTACTTCGCGAAGTCGGGTGCTGAGCGCCGCGGGCGGGCGTAGATCACGCGCCTGCAGCCACTCGTCCACCGTCACGCGCCCGACACCAGCGCCGTGACAAGACGAGGCGCCTCGGCAAGCGCATCACCCAAGCGGCTCGCATCGGGAACGCCTGCTTGAGCCATATGCGGCTTTCCGCCTCCGCGGCCGCCGGCCACCGCCGCAACATCGCGCACGATGGCGTCCGCGCGAATGCCACGCTCACGCAGATCATCGGTCACCACCGCGAGCAACGATGCCTTGCCGTCATCGAGCTTCGCGCCAAGGACAGCAACGCCGCTCTTGAGTTGCTCGCGAAGCAGATCGCCCAGTGCCTGCAGCGACTTCGCATCCGCCGCCGCCACTTCACCAACGACAAGCATTGCACCGTTGCTGCCCATCGGCTGTGCCTGTGCAATGAGTTGCTGAAGCGCATCGCCACTCCCGCCCTTGCGCGCTTCATCGAGCTTCTTCTCCAACGCGCGGCGCTCGTCGATGAGCTGGTGGATACGCTTCTCGACGCCGTCAACAGGCGACTTCACCAGCTCTGCGACCGTATGCAACGACCGCTCACGCTCGCGCAGATGCGCGTACGCGCCGGGGCCAGTCAGTCCCTCAATGCGACGGACGCCGCTCGCCACGCCGGTTTCGCTCAGCAGAACGAACAGGCCAATCTCGCTCGTATTGCGCACGTGCGTGCCGCCACACAACTCCATCGAGAAGCCAGGAACGTCGACCACGCGCACGATATCGCCGTACTTCTCTCCGAAGAGTGCCATCGCGCCACGCGCACGCGCGTCCGGATACGGCATCTCCGTCCATTGCACGGGACGCGATCGCCAGATCTCGAGATTCACGATCGCTTCGATCTCCGTCAGCTTTTTCGGGTCAACGGGACCATGATGCGTGAAGTCGAACCGGAGGCGATCCGGTACCACCAGCGACCCCGCCTGATGCACTGAATCACCAAGGGTCTGTCGCAACGCCGCGTGCAGCAAATGCGTCGCCGTGTGATTGCGCTCCGTATCCTTGCGACGATCAGTCGGCACGCGCGCAGAGACGACGCCCCACTTGAATTCGCCGGTGAGCGTGCCAAGCGCCGCCGAACGCCCGTCGATCTTTCGCACGCCGTCGACGTCGATGCGCCATCCCTCGCCAACAATCTCGCCGACGTCGGAGACCTGTCCACCCGACTCAGCGTAAAACGGTGACTCGCGAAGGAGAACCGCAACTCGATTTCCCTCGAGCCGGCGAATGGCCGCCACGTCGGTCTTGAGTTCGACGATGTCGTATCCGACGAATCGCGTACTCGGCTCGCCCCCTGCAATGCTTTCCCAGCCTGCGGTATCAATCGCATCGCTCTGCATTCCGAGCTGGCGCGATTTGCGTTCTTCCTTCGAACGCGTGCGCTGCTCGCCGAGCGCGGCTTCGAAACCGGGAATGTCCACCGTATAGCCACGCTCCTGCGCCATCAACTCCGTCAGATCGATCGGGAAACCGAACGTGTCGTACAGACGGAAAGCATCCTCGCCGCTGATCGTGCCTTTGTTGGTGGACTGCGCCGGCGCGAGTTGCTCGAATCGTGTAAGTCCGCCTTCGATAGTGGCGAGAAACGCCTGCTCTTCCACTCGTGTGGTCTTGAGCAAGTGCTCGGAACGTGTGCGCAGTTCAGGATACGCGTCGCCCATGGTCTCAATGACCGTTTGCACGACGTGTACGAGCGTCGGCTCGCGACGGCCGAGCAGATATGCGTGACGCACCGCACGACGCAGGATGCGGCGCAATACATAGCCTCGTCCTTCATTGCTCGGGAACACGCCGTCAGCGAGCAGGAACGCCACCGCACGCGCGTGATCCCCGAGCACGCGGAACGACGCCGGATCCACCGAGTTCTGAACCACGCGGCCGTCCGCGAGCGTCACACCCGCGCGCGACTCGTCGCTCTCGCGCCCCCAGTAGGGAATGCCGACCGTGCGCTCGACCGTCGCAATGAGCGGATCGAACGCGTCGATGTGGAACACACGCGTGACGCCCTGCGTGATGGCTGAGATTCGCTCGAGTCCCGCACCAGTATCGACAGACGGCCGCGGCAGTGGAACGAGCGTGCCATCGGGCTGCTTGTCGAACTGCATGAACACGAGATTCCAGAACTCGATGAAGCGGTCCTTGTCCGCCCCCTCGACAAATGCATCGAGGGAAAACTCCTCGCGATCCATCTCCGTCCACTCACCAGTCGCGCCGTCCGGAAAGCTCCAGTCGCGCGCCAGGTGAGCCACATCGACGAATAATTCCGAGCACGGACCACATGGGCCCGTGTCCGCCATCTGCCAGAAGTTGTCCTTGTCGCCCAAGCTGTAGATGCGCGAATCAGGCAGCCCGGCGATCTCGCGCCAGAGCGCACGTGCCTCGTCGTCCGTGTGGTGCACCGTCACACGGAGGTACTTGCGATCCAGTCCGAGATGCTCGGTTGCGAACTTCCACGCAAACGTGATGGCGTCGCGCTTGAAGTAGTCACCGAACGAGAAGTTGCCGAGCATCTCGAAGAATGTGAGATGCCGCGCCGTGTGTCCGACCTGTTCGAGATCGTTGTGCTTTCCGCCGGCGCGCACGCACTTCTGCGACGTCGTGGCGCGGCGCTTCCCGTCAGGGGCTTCCTCCATACCGAGGAACACCTTCTTGAACGGCACCATGCCGGCGTTGACGAACAGCAGGGTTGGATCATCGGCCGGCACCAACGAGGCGCTGGGGCGAATGACGTGTTGCTGTTCTTCGAAGTACTTCAGGAACCGGGAGCGGATCTCGTCTGCGCGCATATCAGGAATATATCGCCCAATGGCGTCCTGAGCGCGTGGTTGACCAAGCGCACCGAACGACTTGCTCCCTTATCTCAACTCCTCCCCAAGCTCACTCATCACGGACCGTATGTCATCCAGCTCGTATCCGCGCCGTGCGAGAAAGGCGTAGAGCCGTCGCCGGCGTACGAGCGGCTCGAGCGTAGTGAGCGACCGCAGCTTCTTACTCGCCGCATCGAGGACGAGCGTGTGCTGATCAATTCCTTCCTCATCGAAGACTGTCGCAATTGCCGCGTCGCTCACGTCGCGAGCGACGCCCTTCTTCGCGAGCCCTTGCTGCACACGGCGCTTGGACTGCCCTGCGCCGAGCGCCTTCGAGCGCGTGAATGACGCAGCGAAGGCTTCGTCATTGAGCAATCCCTGCTCCGTCAGCTTTTCGATTGCGCGATCAACGTGCGCCTTCTCTTCTCCTTTTTGCACGAGGCTTCGCGCGAGTTCGCGTGATGAACGCGCACGGAACGCAAGCATGTTCAACGCACGATCGTAGACTTTCACGACACGAGCTTCGAACTCGATTGCATGCTCTTTTCCTGCAACACAATCGCCGACAACAAGCGACAGTTTTTCAATTGCGTCAAACGAGAGCACTGCGGCGATGCGTCCATCCACGCTGACGGTGAATCGTCCGGGATGACGCGGCGCCGGCGTGATGTGGGTTATCACATTTTGTGACATCGCCGATCACGCGCTCGCTGAGGTGAGCGACTGCAAGTATTTGGTTTCCAAATAGTTGCGGCACAAAAAGGAGAAGCCGAGGAGAGTCTCTGTCACGCTGGGGATTCCGGGCCCCATCGATTCCAGAGAGCAACTCCTCGGCTCCATTTCCTTCTTGCTACTTCCAAACTCCCACCAAAGTTGCTCAATGGACGGGAGGAAAGCCAGTCGCATGACGGGTGCCAGTTGCAGCAGTCACGATTCCAGCAGTCAGTCCAGTTCTTCCGGCTCCGGGAGCGCTCCAGCCTGATCCGCCCCAATGCCCAATACAACCTTCACCTTCTCCTCGATCTCGGCAAGGACCACCGGGTTGTCACGCAAGTAAAGCTTTGCGTTCTCCCGTCCCTGGCCGATCTTCTGGCCATTGTAGGAGTACCAGGCCCCCGACTTCTCGATGATGCCGGACTCAGCCCCAATGTCCACTAAAAGGGACGTATGGCTAATGCCCTCCGCGTACATGATGTCGAACTCGGCCTGCTTGAACGGCGGGGCAACCTTGTTCTTGACCACCTTCACGCGAACGTGTGAGCCCACGACCTCTTCCTTCTCCTTCACCGGGCCGATCCGTCGGATGTCGAGCCGGAGCGAGGCGTAGAACTTGAGCGCCTTGCCACCCGTGGTGGTTTCCGGGTTACCGAACATGACGCCGATCTTCTCACGCAACTGGTTGATGAAGATCACGATGGTCTTGGAGCGCGCGATGGCACCCGTGAGCTTGCGCAGCGCCTGACTCATGAGACGCGCCTGAAGGCCCATGTGGCTGTCGCCCATGTCGCCCTCGATTTCCGCCTTCGGCACCAACGCCGCCACCGAATCGATGACCACAATGTCTACCGCGCCCGAGCGCACCAGGATCTCGCAGATCTCCAGTGCCTGCTCGCCCGTATCCGGCTGAGAGATGAGCAGCGACTCGACGTCGACACCCAGCTTGCGCGCGTACTCGGTATCGAGCGCATGCTCTGCGTCGATAAAAGCCGCCACGCCGCCCATCTTCTGCGCATTGGCAACAACATGGAGACACAACGTGGTCTTACCGCTCGACTCTGGGCCGTAGATCTCCGTGACACGCCCGCGGGGAATGCCACCCACGCCAATGGCGGCGTCGAGGTTGATTGCTCCCGTAGGAACCGCTTCGATGCGAACCTTTTCCTTCGCATCCATGCGCATGATCGAGCCCTTGCCGCAGCTCTTTTCGATCTGCGCGATGGCCAGACTCAGCGCCTTCTTCTTGTCTTCTCCAATCGTGGACACAGCCATTGTCTACTCAGCCTCTCGTTTTTTGTGGATTCCTCTGGCCCACGCGGGCATAAGCGTATCGGAACCGTAGGGCATCCGACACCCGAACAAAGTACGAACACCGAGACCCGAAATCAAGCCGAAAGGTGGTTGAGGGAAAAGGCGCCTTCCACATGCCGGATCCGCACCCGCGAACCATCCACGAGCACGCCCACCACGTCGAACCGGTAGGCCTCATGCCGCCGGCCATGGCGTGAAATCCACACCAGTGCCGACCGCCCAAGCTCGCGCTGCTTGCGCCAATCCACCGCCTCCACCGGATCACCGAACTGGTTTCCATGGCGAGCCTTCACTTCCACGAAGGCAACCAGCCCTTCGCGCTCTACCACGAGATCGATGTCCCGGTGCCCACTCCGGAAGCGACGCTGCATGACCCGCCAGCCGCGCTCACGAAGCCACCGCTCCGCAATTCGTTCTCCGAGTTCGCCAAATGCCTGCCTGGCCGCTGACATGGCACCAGAGTAGCGCGGACGAGAAAACGGCCGTCACCATTTCAATGCCTAACGGCGCATTAACACTCGACCCGCTTCCGTTGCGGTCAGCGGTCAGCGGTCAGCGGTCAGCGGTCAGCCGAAAGGACGCTCACCATCAGCCCCTCAGAGAGCGCCTGCTCCGCGCGCACAACACGCGTCCCATCGCGACTCACCCAGTAGCGCGCCTCGATTGCTCCAGAGCGAAGCGCGACTCGCCAGGCGCGAATGCGGCGCGTGTCCACCTGCACATCATCTTCGCGCTCCACCACGAGCTCCGCGGGCATCAGCGTCGGTGTCGGTCCGCCCACAACCAGCAGCGTCGCCGCCACGCGGTAGCCTTCCTTGAGCGGCAGCATTTCCAGCAGTCGCTCGGTATATGACGCGCTGAGGAGAACGTTGGCAGGAACGCCGACAACGAACGATGCGCGCCCCTGATAGTTCTGAAGAACGCCATACGCCGTGTCACGCGTGAACGACACGGCGAGCTGCGCCGGCCCAATCGTCGCCACCCACCGCTCCGCGCTCATGTCTGCGCGGCTGACCGCCACGGAATCGAGCGTGGGCACCACAGTCCCCGAGCGGGCTTCAACAATCAGCCAGCTCGGAATTCCGCCGAGTGCGAGTTCGGAGACCGTGACGCTTCGGGTGCCGAGTGGCGCGAGTGTTCCGTCGGGCTTCTGAAGCGTGACGACATAGCTCAGCGTCGCGGGCCGAAGGAGCGCCCCATTGGGACGCTCGAAGGCCGGCAGCGAATCCTGTGCTTTGGCCGTGGTCGCCAACAGCAGGAACAGCGTGAGGTGCAGATTCCTCGACTTCGCTCGGAATGACACCCTATTCGCTCGGAATGACGCCATTCCGAAAACTAGTCGTGCACCCCGCAGATGCGATCGAGATCCTCGAGGCCAACGCGCACTTCACGTCCCTTCGGCCCACTCTTCGGATCGAGCACGCCGGCATCGGCGAGTTGGTCGATCACGCGCGCGGCACGACCATAGCCAATGCCAAGACGACGCTGAAGCAGCGATGTCGAGCCGCTCTGGTTCTGGATGCAGAGCTCCGCCGCTTCACGAAACAGCGGATCACGTGAGCCTGCGTCCGAAGAGCCGCCTTCCGATTCGCCATCGAGCGCCGCACGCGCTTCCGCCTCGCGCGTACGCACCGCCTCGAGAATATCCGGCTCGTCCGGCGTCATCTCGGCTTCCATGTGCAGGCCTGCCTCGGCGAGCTTCGCTCGGCGACGCGCGCGCTGCCCTTCATACCACTCCATCAAGCGCTCTGTCTCCTCACTCGAGAGATACGCGCCCTGCAGCCGGCTCGGCTCACTCTTGCCCGGCGGTATGAACAACATGTCTCCGTTGCCCAGCAGCATTTCTGCGCCCGAGCCATCAAGGATGGTTCGGGAGTCGATCTGCGACGCGACACGGAATGCAATGCGACTCGGAAAGTTTGCCTTGATGAGACCGGTGATGACGTTCACCGACGGACGTTGCGTCGCAAGAATGAGATGAATGCCAATCGCGCGCGCCTTCTGCGCGAGCATGGCAATTGGCGTCTCCACTTCGCCTTGCACCGTCATCATCAGGTCCGCCATTTCATCGATGATCACGACGATGTACGGCAGGATTGCGCCGCGATAGACATTGTCCTCGAACGCGACATCCTTTCGCTTAGGCAGCTTGAGCGGCTGCTCCTTCTGCACGCGCTGGTTGAAGTCCTGGATGTTGCGGCAACCATTCGCGGCAAGCAGCTCGTAGCGCTCCTGCATTTCCATCACGGCCCACTTGAGCACCGATGCCGCGTCGCGATTGTCGGTCACGACCTTATGCCGCAGGTGCGGCAACGTGTTGTACACCGACAGTTCGACCATCTTCGGATCGACCATCAAGAGTCGCAGCGTCCGCGGCGTATGCCGGTAGATGAGGCTCGTGATGATCGTGTTGACGCACACCGACTTTCCTGATCCGGTCGCGCCTGCGATCAGCAGGTGCGGCATCTTCGCGAGGTCAGCGACCACCGGCTTACCCTCGAGATCCTTGCCCAGCACGATCGGGAGTGCCGCGCGTGCAGTCCTGTACTCGATGTTCTCGATCAGCTCGCGGAAGCCCACCATCTCGGATGTTGGGTT
This sequence comes from Gemmatimonadales bacterium, assembly GCA_038323865.1. Taxonomy (GTDB): domain Bacteria; phylum Gemmatimonadota; class Gemmatimonadetes; order Gemmatimonadales; family Gemmatimonadaceae; genus AG11. The sequence goes on along the minus strand of JBBQHJ010000234.1, from coordinate 319 downwards.
GGGCACTTCCACCCCGACCGCACCGCGCCCGGGAATTGGCGCCACAATGCGGATCGACGCCGCGCGCATCGCGAGTGCGAGATCATTCGAGAGGTTCGCGAACTGCCGCACTTTCACACCAGGCGCCGGCTCCACCTCGAACTGCGTCACAACAGGGCCCGTGGTCCGACCAACCAGCTCACCATCGACCTTGAACGTGCGCAAGGCATCCATGAGCTTCGTGCCCATTGCATCCAGCTCGCGCTTGCCGAGATCGTGGTTGTGGGGCGCAGGCAGGTTGAGCAGGTCGGTCGGCGGCAACTCGTCGGCTGTCGCTTCC
>JBBQHJ010000233.1:0-8038 GCA_038323865.1 Gemmatimonadales bacterium | reverse complement strand
ACGGGGTCGGCTACTGTCACGATTCCCCCCGTTGCGTCGGTGACACTGAGCGCGCCAAGCGGAACGATCCTCGCCAACGGCACGCTACAGGTGACAGCGGCCTTGCTCGATGGAACTGGCCAGACGGCCATCAATCGTTTCACCACGTGGACGACCGGTAACCCAGCCGTTGCGACCGTCACGAACACAGGTCTGGTGCGTGGTGTTGGTGCGGGCTCGTCCGTCATCACCGCGACGAGCGAAGGCAAGTCAGGCACGTTCACGGTGACGGTGGGCTCGCCTGCCGGTGGAAGTCTCCAGGTGACGGCCAGCGTCAACTCCCTCATGACGACGCAAACCGCGACCGTCTCGGCAACGCTCTTTGATCAATCCGGCAATCCGGTTCCCAACATCGTTCCGACGTGGGCTTCCAGCGATAACACGAAGGTGCAGGTCAATAACTCAGGAGCAGTCACCGCAATGAACGGTGGCCCTGGCGGAGCTGTCACGATAACCGCAACCGTCGCCGGCATCGTTGGCGCAACGGTCATCAACTTCATGGGTCATGCGCCGGAGAATATCGCCGCGCTTCCGCAGATTTTCCTGAATACGGTCGCACCACCAGCGCCAGACGTCGGTGGCGTGATCCTTACCGCCAACAATTCTGCCCAGTTCCAGACTGCGCTCAACAATGCGCAATACGGCGACGTCATCGAGTTGCTCAACGGCGTCACGTATGTCGGCAACTTCATTATGCCGAACAAGGGCGCCAGCAACAACGGCAAGTGGATTACCATCCGGCCGCAAAACCGTGCTGGCCTTCCTGCGCAGGGCGCACGGATGACGCCGAGCATCGCCGCGGCGGTGAATCTCCCGATCGTGCTCAGCCCCAATAACGCGGGCGCCATTCTCACGTCGCCCGGCTCACATCACTATCGCTTGATCGGCTTCGAGGTATCACAGGTCGCGACGGTCACGTCGAACACGGGCCTCATTCGCCTTGGCGAAGATGGTACCAATCCGCAGACCACATTTGCGTCGATTCCACACGACTTCGTGATCGATCGCATGTATGTGCACGGCCCCCTGCTTCAGAACACGCGCCGCTGCGTCGGAATGAACTCGGCCTATTCGGCCGTCATTGATTCCGACCTGCGCACCTGCCATGAGAACGGAGCGGACGCGCAGGCCATTGCCATCTGGAACGGCTCTGGTCCGTTCAAGATCGTGAACAACTACCTCGAAGCATCAGGTGAAAACATCCTGTTCGGCGGCGCCGACCCGGCCGTTCCGAACCTGACGCCTAGCGACATCGAGATTCGCGGCAATCACTTCTTCAAGCCGACGAGCTGGAAGGGCCTCGCCCAGCACTGGAACGTGAAGAATCTCTTCGAGATCAAGCACGCGCAGCGTGTGCTTGTCGAGGGCAACATCTTCGAGAACAACTGGACCGATGGCCAGGCGGGAACAGCCATCTCCATGAAGACTGTGAACCAGAGCGGCGGATGCACCTGGTGCGTCACGCAGGACATCACCTTCCGATACAACCTGGTGCGGAATGTCGGCGGCGGAATCACGCTGTCGGGAAGCCCGGACAACAACTTCCTCGACATCCACGCGCGCCGGCTCACGATCATCGACAACATCGTTCACACAATCAACACGCCGTTCTTCGACGGCATCGGCCAGGGTGTGTTGTTCAACGGTGATCCCAGCGACATCGTGTTCGCACACAATACCATCATCGATCCGACAAGCGCAGGTGTGAGTTTCGGCGGCCCGACGACCACACCACTGGTTCGCACGAGCATTCGCGACAACATCATCGGCGGCGGACAGAACGGCATGAAGGGCTCCGGAGTTGCCCAGGGCACTGCGACCCTCAACGCGTTCAACGTCAATTCGTGGTTCGTTGCCAATGGCTTCACGCTCTCGAGTTCGGCTGGCTATCCGCAGTTCAATACGTATCCGAACAACCTCGCCGGTTTCGGATTCGTGAACGCGGGTGCCTTCGACTTCCACCTCACGTCCGCGAGCGCCTTGAAGAACAAGGGTTCGGACGGCCGCGACCCGGGCGCCGACGTCGATGCCGTTCTCGCAGCAGTCGCCAACGTAATCGTGCCCTGAGCAAACGGCCGATTCGAGTCGTATTCAGCCTCGACTCACTTGGTGTAGGCGGCACGGAGATGAACGCACTCCGCGTCGCCGAGCGGCTCGACAAGGACGAGTTTCCGCTGACGGTGGCGTGCTTTCGCGACGACGGCGCGCTCCGCGATCGATTCGTTGCTGCTGGCGCGCGCGTCGTAGAATTCCCGGTGCGCAGCCTCTACGGCCGCAGTGCCCTTCGCGAAGGACTGGCGTTCAAGCGATTCCTCCAGCTCGAACACATCGACATCGTGCACTCGCACGATCGTTACGCCAATGTGTTCGCAGTGCCATGGGCCCGGCTGGCCGGCGTACCCGGCATCATCGCCAGCAAGCGATGGAACTCGATGAGCCGCGTGCACGCCGTTGGCAATCGCGCCGCCTTCCAATTGGCGCATCGAGTGCTCGGCAACAGCGGACGCGTTGGCGATTCGCTCGTGGCCGAGGACTTCGTCCCGCGGCGCAAGGTGGTGGTAGTTACGAACTTCGTGGAGGAAGGCGCGTTTCAGGTGCCCTCTCCCGAGTGGCGGGCTGCGGCGCGTGCGTCGCTCGATATTTCCGACGGGGCCACGGTGGTTGGCATTGTCGCCAATCTGCGCGCCATCAAGGACCACTCCACGCTGCTGCGAGCTGTGGCGCGACTCGCGCCGTCGATGCCCGAGCTCATGCTGGTCATGATGGGTGATGGTCCCGACCGCGCGAAGCTCGAAGCTCTGGCGAAGGAACTTGGGATTGAATCACGCGTGCGGTTCGCGGGTACATATCCCAATCATCCGAATCCCCATTCGCTGTTCGATGTCTCGACGCTGACCTCGGTAAGTGAGGGGTTTCCGAATTCCATTGTCGAGGCGATGGCCGCGCGCCGGCCTGTCGTCGCAACGGATTCTGGTGGTGTTTCGGATGCGGTACTCGAGGGTGAGACCGGCTTTCTCGTGCCGGTTGGTGATGACGCCGCACTTGCCCGCGCTTTCGAGCGCCTGCTTGGGGACGAGTCGCTGCGTGCGCAGATGGGGGCGCGCGCGGAGGCAGTCGCGCGAGAGCGCTTTACTCCGGCGAACACAGTCGGAAAGCTTCAGCAGTTGTATCGCGATCTCGTATCTGCTTCATCCTCCTGACGTTACCGCTCATGCGCGTCATTGCTGGAACCCTGCTCGCCCTCGCCCTTGCTCCTGGCGCGCCGAATGTCATAGCAACGAGGCCTGAACTGCCACGTGTCATCCTCGACACGCGCATGCCCGCGCGCACCGGCCGTACGGTGACACTCCGGGCGGGCGACGACCTTCAGGCCGCGCTGAACAAGGCCCAGCCCGGTGATGAGATCGTGCTGCAGGCACGCGCGACATTCACTGGCGGCTTCATGCTTCCCCTTCGTAAGGGCGGGGCACTGCCGGGAACTGGGGCGGTGATCACCATTCGCACGTCGGATATCGCCGCGCTTCCCGAAGGCCGACGCGTGCAGCCCTCGGACTCCATGAGCATGGCGCGCATTGTCGTACCGCAGAATGGAATGGAGGCAATCACCACCGCGCCGGGTACGTCAGGGTTTCGTATCGTCGGCGTGGAGATTACTGCCGCGCCGTCGGTGAACCTGGTGAGCCGTCTGGTCCGGTTGGGCGATGGATCGAACACACAACATGCGCTCGACGCAGTTCCGCAGAACATCGTGCTCGATCGCACGTGGATTCATGTTGGGCCCAAGGTCGACATCCGTCGCTGCGTGGATCTCCACAGCGGTGCAAGTGCGATCATCGATAGCTACATCGCCGGCTGTCACTCGGCCAATGGCGACGCGCAGGCCATTCTCATGTATAACGGCCCGGGCCCCTATCGCATCATGAACAATTACCTCGAGGGCTCGGGGGAGAACGTCATGGTGGGTGGTGCCGATCCATTCATCCCGAAAATGATTCCGTCGGACATCGAGATCCGGCGCAATCATTTCTTCAAGCCAATGTCGTGGAAAATCGATGATCCCAGCTACGCCGGAAAGCTGTGGACCATCAAGAATCTTTTCGAGCTCAAGATGGGCGAGCGCGTGCTCGTCGAGGCCAATGTCTTCGAGAATTCATGGGTGAGTGCGCAAGTGGGTTTTGCGCTGCTGCTCAAGACAACGAATGACGTGAAGCCGGCGTTGACGACGAAGGACATCACCGTGCGATCGAACCTGATTCGCGGGGCGGCGGGCGGCGTCAACGTCGCCGGCATTGATGGCCTCATGTTTCGCGTCCTCATCGACAACAATCTCTTCCTCGACATCGACAATCCGAAGTGGGGCGAGAATGGTCGTCTCTTTCAGGCGACCAACGTTGAAGATCTCACGATCACGCACAACACGGGCTTCGTACGCGGCACGATGTTCGGCCTCGAGCCACCTGATTGTCCGCGACTCACATTCACCGACAATCTTGTCGGCCACGGTCAGTACGGCATCAAGGCGGGTGGCGTCGGAATCGGCTCGGCGACGCTCGCCAAGGTTTCGCCCGGCTACACGTTTACGGGAAACGTCGTCGTGGGCGGCGAGAGCGCCGTCTATCCCCCAGGCAATAACTTCGTGCGAAGTGCGCTCGAAGTTGGTTGGGCCGATCCCACGGCAAGCTTTCCCGTGATTGGTCCGAAGAGCCTCTACGCGCGTCGGGGAGCGAACGGCACAACAGCGGGCGCCGACGGTGCGGCGCTGGAAAAGGCCGTGGAAGGCGTTACTTCGCCGCGTCCGACGCGGTAGTTCCTGCGCCAGATCGTGTTGCCCACGCACGCTGAAAGCGCACGCGAGCTCGCAGAAACGGTTTCTCGATCACGTTGTAGCTGAGGGTCGCGGCGACAGCCACGCACAGCAGGTTGAGTGGAAATGCGTTGATGGCCGCGTGTGATTCACGATTGAGAAAGAGCTGCTGCCACAGGTAAATGGAGTAGCTCAGCACACCCACGATGACGAGCGGCTTGGCGTTGAGCAGTTTTCCAATCAGAGACTCCGGCGCCCGCACCGCGGCATCGATTCCGAGTGCGATTGCGATGTTGATGAGCGGAATACCGATCAGGATGCCCGGGCGGAATCGCGTGGTGATGATGGTGCCAACAAGGAACAACGCGGCAATCATCCACCGCGACGAAAGCACGTGCCGATACCATGCGCGCGCAAAGAGCTGCTCGCGGTAAAGCGCCAGCGCGCACCCCACGGCGAGCGAATCGGCCGCCGTCTCGAAGCCTGTTCCCATCAACGGAATCATGCCCGGCGTCAGCATCACCTCGGCCACGCGAATCACGGGCACGAGCAGCATCGTCGCCACCGCAACCTGCAAACCACGCTTTACTCCGCCAAACGCCATCACTGCCGGCCACAGGAGATAGAACTGCTCCTCCACACTCAGCGACCACAGGTGGCCGACATTCCAGCTGCGGTCAACCGAGTAGTTCGTTGTATACGTGGCGGCGTGTATCAGGTCGCGATCGCCCAGCGTGATCCAGTTCATCGCCGCCAACACGATGATCACGACAATGAATGCGTAGTACGCCGGCATGATGCGAAAAATGCGACGAACGTAGAACGCGCTGAGGCTGACGTCGCCGGTGCGCTCGAGTTCCGTGCGCAGCAGTCCCGTGATGAGGAAGCCAGAAATCACGAAGAACACGCGCACACCCATCTGCGCGACATCGACTTGCGGGTTGTGAATCACACGCGCCAGCGCAGTCGGAAACCCCGCCGTGCCAGACAGGTGCCCCAACAACACCGCGACGATCGAGACGGCGCGGAGTCCGTCGAGCGACGGAATTCTGTGCGCCGCCTCCTTTGACACTTACCGCTTCACCGCAACGAACAGGGCAGCGGCGGTCTGGAAATCGTCGTCGGGCAGATCCTTGAAACGCTGTGCCACCTGACCGCGCGTGAGTCCCGCGCGCGTCACCGGCTCGACACCCACGATATCGAATCCGAGTGAATTGAAGAGGCGATGGTATTCCGACAGCGGCGCGCGGTTGACGTAGTATGGCCGCTTGCCGCGAATGATCGTCCACTCGAGATCACTGAACGCCCAGTGGTGATTCCACACGGCGCCACCCGGACATGAAAAATCGATCTGGTGCGACATCACGCCGCCGGCCTTGAGCCAGCGCGCCATCACCTCGAGGTTGCGCGTCAGGTCGTCGCGCGCACGCGTGTGATCCATATCCTGCAGTGTTACCTGCGAGATCACGAGATCGGCCGAACCCGGCGCCACACTATCCGATCCGTACGGGCACACGTAGTTGATCTTCGGTCCCTTGAGAGTTCCCTGCAGTTCGGCGCGCAGCGCTTCGACATAGGCGGGCTTCAGCCGCTCGCTCACCGTGGCGTCGTTGAACACGCCATGCGGATAGGAGTAGTCCTTGAGACGCGGATACAGGCGCGGAAAGCTCTTTTCATCGGCCGCATCGGCCTTCTTCGAAAGCAACGCAACCAACTCATCGAGAATCTTGAGATTGGTCTCTCGGCTCGCATGCTCGAGCACGTCCAGACCGATGTAGCGATCGGTGCCCGTCAGCAGGGCGGCGAGGCCCAAGCCGATGGAGTCACCAGGTCCGAGCTCCACCATATTTTTCGGCTGAAAACCGGGCACATGCCTGCCGATGATTCCCATGTGGCGAAGCCAGACGGAGTAGCAATAGCTCCCCGTCGTGGTGCCGCCCGTGCCCTTATACTTGGAGAGTTGGACCGGCAGGTAGCTTTTCATACCGCCGAGCAGAAGTCGCAGATTCATCGAGCGAGCGGGTGGAAGGGCATGTGGGCCGGCAGGTCGCGGGCGTCACCCTGTTCAGACGACTCGACCGCGCCCAACGGAACAGGTGAATCGGCGCGTTTCACGCCATCAACGAACGAATGAAGATTCTCTGGGTCAACCAGTATTTCCTGCATCCCACCGAGCGTGGCGGCCAGATACGAACGCTGGGCATCGTGTCGCAGCTGCACCGCTGGCATGAGGTGCACTATGCCGCGCTTGCCGATCCGGCCAGCCCCGAGGGTGCCGAGATGGCGAAGGCCTTCTCGACGCAGTCCTTTGCGATTCCGCATCCGGTGGTTCCACGCCGCTCGCTCAAGTTCCTGCCACAGCTCGCGCGGAACATGCTCCTCTCGAGGCTGCCGTTGGCGGTCACGCGCTACGAGAGCGCAGCCCTGCGCGACACCGTCGGCCGCCTCATGGCAACCGAGAAGTACGACGCCGTGGTCTGCGATTTCGTCGCCAGCGCGGTGAACATGCCCAGCGTACGCGGGACCGTACTGTTCCAGCACAACGTCGAGACCACCATTCTCGAACGCCACGCGGAGCACGCGAAGAATCCGCTCGAGCGCATCTTCTACCAGGGACAAACGCGCCGCATGCGGCGCTATGAAGAGCGCGCCTGCCAGGACAGCGCATTCGTGATTGCCGTGTCGCCGATCGATGCGCAGCGCATGCGCGACATGTTCGGCATCACGCACGTCACTGACGTTCCCACGGGCGTCGACGTCGAGTCGCTGCGCAATGACAAGCCGATCGCAAAGGACACGGACTTCGTGTTTGTCGGTTCCATGGACTGGCTGCCGAACATCGACGGCATGTTGTGGTTCGCCAGCGACATTTTGCCCGTTATTCGCAAGACGCGTCCCGATAGCACAATAAAAATTGTTGGACGCCGTCCCGACCAGCGCATCAAGGATCTCGCGAAGAACGACCCCAACATCATCGTGACTGGCACCGTCGATGACGTCCGTCCGCATCTCTGGAACTCGCGCGTGGCGATTCTTCCGCTGCGCATTGGCGGCGGCACGCGCATGAAAGTCTACGAGTCCATGGCCGCCGGCGTGCCCATGGTATCCACGAGCGTCGGCATGGAAGGGCTCGCGAGCGTGCACGACCAGCATATCATCGTCGCTGACACGCCCGCATCGTTCGCCGCTGAAAGC
>JBBQHJ010000232.1:0-8098 GCA_038323865.1 Gemmatimonadales bacterium | reverse complement strand
GACGGAGCTGCGCGCCAGCAGCGTCTGGCCCGACACATTCGTCAGACTCACGCCGTTCAGCGTGGAACTCAGCAACGAGAGCGTCATGCCGGTGGTCGACAACGCCGTCGTGGCCGTGGCCGTCACTGCGGAGAGCACCAGGGTACTCACGCCCAACGCGCCCTGCAAACTCGCACTCGGCACATTGCTCAGCGTGACGCCACCGGCGCCGGTCATGGTGCCAGTCGCGCTGTGAGTGAAATTCCCGTTGGCCAGGGTGAATGTGTGACCCGCGCCTGCGGTGATTGTGCCGCTGTTCGTGAAGCTCGGGGACGTTCCGCCCTGCGAGATGAACAAGTCACCACTCGTCAGCAACACGGTGCCACTGTTCTGCGATGCACCCGTTGTGTTCATGCCGAGTGGTTGGGCAATCGTAATGCTACCCTGGTTGTCGAGCCGCGCGTTGATCGTGCGCACACCGGCTGCGCCCACCGACGACGTGATGGTTCCCGTTGAGGTGTTCGTCAGTGCGCCGGTGCCCACGTTCAACGTGACGGTGTACCCGCCGTTGATGGTGGTCATGTCGAACGCGCCGGCATTCGTGAAGCCGGCTCCCACTGTAAGCGTGCCGTTCTGGTTGAGACCTTGAATGCGGACGAGCGAGCCAGGGTGCGTGGTGAGACTGTTCACCGACGTGCCGCCCTGCACAATCAGGGTGCCGGAGTTGTCGACGGGTGTCGTGAGCGCACTGCCTTGCGCCAGCACGCTTGCGGATGCCTGCAGTGTGAACACACCGGCAAGCGTGAGCGTACGCCCGACCATCGACAGGCTCTGGGTTCCGCTTGCGCCGCCGACCGTGACGGACGAGCCGGAATAGTTCACGTCCATCGACACGGTGTACGTGCCGGGCTGTGCAATCACGACCGAGTCTGAACTGATCGGAATGCGTCCGAGACTCCAGTTGGCCGCGGCACTCCACACGCCGCTCACCGCATTCGCCCACGTGTTCAGCGAGAGTGGACCACCAACGACGACGTTGAGCTGTGCTTGCGACGATCCACTGGTGATGGAGATCGTTGCCGTGCCAGCGGCAATGCCGGTAATCAGCCCCGTTGCCGAAACGGAGGCCACTGCCGCGTTGCTCGATCCATACGTCAGCGCCGCACACGCGGTGATGTCCGCAGCGCTGGCATCGGTTGCGACCGATTGGATCTGCGCCTGGGCGCCCGCCGACAGATTGTTGAGGTTCGCCGGCGTGCCGGGATTGACCGCACCGGCCGTTGCAGCAAACACATTCTGTACCGTCAGCGCCGCGGCCGCGAGCGGCGTGAACGCGGCGGTGTTCACGCGTGACGCCGCGCTCAGACCAACGCTGAAGCGGGCGACCTGCTGCGCGTCGATGATGTTGATCGCGTTGTCATTGTTGACATCGCCCTGGGTCACGGTAACAACCGGGTTCGCGACGGTCAGCCCCACGCTGTAGCGCGCGATCTGCTGGGCGTCGATGATGATGACGGCGTTGTCATTGTTCGCATCGCCCCAATTGCCGGTCGGTGCCACGCACACCTCGAGCGCGAGCGTACGCAGCGACGAGAGAATGTTTGCGCTCGCGCCGTCGGATGCGGCAGATGGGCTCAGTGACACTGTCGTCCCGCCATTCGACAGGGCCGTGGTGAAGTAGGCTGTTGCCATGGTGACGGTCGACGTCGTCGGCGTCCCCGTGACGCTCAGGCCGAGCGAGCCGCTCGACGTGTTGGCGGTGTTGGGTGTCAGCGCGCCGAACGATGCCTTCACCGAATCGTACGTGAGTCGGCTGGTGAGCCAACTCATGCTGGTGGTGAGGGATTGCACGTTCGTCCCGCCGGCGGAGGTCATGTCGATGACAACGGGCACGGCGACGGTGACCCCGGGCGCGACGCGGATGCGCCCACCGGTGTTGGCGCGCAGAGTGACCACGTTCTGCGCAGAGGCAGGCGCGGCCAGGCACAGGGCGAGCACGGCTGATCGTAGGATCACACTCAAACTTCGACTTGTCACACAGCGAGCGCAAGACGCTAGCTGCTGCCGAGAATCAGAGCGAGTCGATCGCGCGAATGGCGGAGAGGCGACGCGCGTCGCCCGAGCCGCTCACCACATGGACGCGTGCGTGAAGTCGCCGAAGCTCGTCGGCGAACTCCAGGAACAGCTCGTTGCCCGCCAGTGGCCGGTCGCGGATTCCGTCGGGCACCCACGGCAGGTCTACGTCGCACAGGAGGTAGACATCAGCCAGACGTCGCACGGCTTCTCCGTTGAGCCAGTAGTCCTCGAAACCATAGTAGTGCCGTCCGTAGACCACGGTGCTCACGAGATCAGTGTCGAGCACGACGACATTCAGCGCGGCGGCTCGCACGCGCTGCACCGCCGCGTCTACCATGGCGACATGTTCGCGCGCGATTGGAAGGACGTCGTCCACCGTGAGCGGCCGCACCACACGCTCGGCATAGAGGCGAGCGGCTTCGGGTACGAACTCGGTAGACAGGTGCTCCGCGAGCTGGCGTGCGAGCGTGGTCTTGCCGGAGCATTCGGGGCCGGTCACGCACACGCGCACCACGTGTGCTACCGTCATGCCGTGACGGGCCTACCACTCGCCATCGAGCGTTTCCAATCGATGTAGCCGCGCACTGCGAGCGCGAGGAACACCGCGTACAAGGCGGCGGTGACGTAAAGATGCTTGAACGTGAACATCCCCACATACAACACGTCAACGAAGATCCAGACGAGCCAGTTCTCGAGTTTCTTGCGCGTCATCATCCATTGCGCCACAAGGCTGGTGCTGGAGAGAAACGAATCCATGAACGGCAGCGCGGCGTCCGTTGCGTGCTGCAGGATGACACCCAACACCCCGGCTCCGAGGAGTGCAATACCGGCAAGACCGATCCCGAGCCGCGAGGACGTTCGTGTGACCTGTCAGGCCAAAGCGCTCCTCGCCGAGCTTCGTGCCGGCAACACCACCGCAGCAAAGACGTTCGTCAAGCACCTGCCCAAGGCGCGCGGTTTTTCCATCGCGCAAGTTCGCGCCGCGGCATTCCGACTTGCTGATGCGCAATCGGTCGTCGCCCGACGCAGCGGATTTCCCAGCTGGCCTGTGCTCGTGCGTCATGTGGAACTACTTCGCGCACTGGGAGGCGAGTGGGCGTTCGAGGCACTCCACATTGACGGCAAGAGCATGCCGCATGCGATGATCTCCGAGTCGAGGCTGCTCCTGGACGGCGATCTCTTCCGGATGACTTCAGCCGAAGCGAATTATGACGGAAGGTTCGTTATCGTCACTGCTGCAACGCCGATGCAGATCGACATCGAGTTTGTCGAAGGACCGGAGGCGGGTAACTACTCGTATGGAATCTTTGAGCAACGCGGCGATCAGCTGACCATCTGTCTCGGGTTGGTTGGTGCTCCGCGGCCCACCGCATTCGAGTCACGCGCCGGTAGTGGTCACGCGCTCGAACATCTCCGCCGCACATCCGCGCTACGACCCGAAGGGATCACCGGCGGCGTCGTCACTCCGGGCAAGAAGGCAGAAGAAGCGTCTTTGGATGGAGGACTCGTTGCCGAGTTTTCGGCATTGGGAGGCGCGCTGTATCAGCGTCTCGAGGGAGCTTGGACGCCAGTGCGACTTGTCACGAATGATGAGGAGATGCGAGCGGATTGGCTCGCGTTCGGATCACGCGTTGGGGAAGGGAATGAGGTGACTGTGGTGTTTGGTGGGCAAGTGATGCTGCATGTGAAAATGCGAATCGATGACACTGTGCTGCCGGTCGCGGTGGACTATCTCCATTTACTGGGCTCGGCCACTGGAAAGGTGAGTTACGGCATACTCGAGTGGGTCGGCGATGAGGTGCGCTTTCTCATTGCAGCGCCGGGGCAAGCGAGGCCGCTAAACTTTGCGGAGCCGGGCTCGGCGTACACGATGAGTCACTGGAGGCGCGGCAAGTGACGAAGCTGTCTCGGGTCAGGCTGCTCTTCGCGCGCGGCAAAAGCAGCGAAGCGCGCAGCATAACACCTACGGTAGCGGGCGAACGCGGCGCGTTCAGTTGCGGGTGATGCCTGCACGTTGTCAAGTTGAGGCGAGTATAAAAGCTGCGAGGCACGCAGCATAATACGCGTTACACCGCTACGGCCGAACAGCAACTGAATAGATGTTGCTCTCGCGCTGGCCCAGGCTCGCCGGCACATGCGCGCCGGCCCGCCGCGTGGACGGCCTCGAGAGCTCGCTTGAGTCGTCAGGTCGTTCGCCACGCGCCTGCGCCGGAGCCATCTCGCCGTGCATACCATAGAGTAAGTCAATCAAGTCGTTTGGTATCGCGCCACGCGCCTGCGCCCGCGGAGCTGCGCGACGGCAACGTCACCGGGCCAGGCGCACCACGGGGCTGCGAGTTCTTTCCCACACTCTTACACGGCGGCCCATGTGCGCAGGGCCGGTCGCGCCGGAACGTCGCGCCGGGTACGGCAACCATTGAGTCGGTGCGGCGCGCGCGTGGAGCGGCGCCACGCGCCCGCGCCAGCGAGTCCGGCGCAGGGCCGACCGCACAACAGTCGATGTTTGGTCGCATCAATCACCGACACCGCATCGCGCGCGGTGTAACGAGCGTTGCAACGGCGAGCGCGGCCAAGCATCGGGTCTCTCGCCTATCGCGCTCCATGATCTGTTAGCATCTTTGCGCGTGGTGAGCTGACCGCTCGCCGTTGAACTTGGGCGTTATGCAACACCGCAGGCCTTGTCCGATCGCATGGTATCGTATATGATACCATATGCCGCTGCGTGTAGTCCTCGATACCAACGTCTTCATCGCTGGGCTCCGGTCGCCGGACGGGGCGTCCTTTCAACTCCTGCAGCGACTCGGCGGCGAGGCCTTCACCCTCTGCATTTCCGTTCCGCTGATCCTTGAATATGAGGCCGTCGCCAAGCGGCAGTCCCGAGAACTCGGGCTTTCGTTCGCTGATATCGATGATGTTCTCGACTACGTCTGCGGCATCGCCGAACCGCATGCCATCTTCTATCTCTGGCGGCCGTTCCTGACCGATCCGCGCGACGATCTCGTCCTCGAGCTCGCCGTCGAGGCGCAGGCCAGTTGTATCGTCACGCATAACCTCCGTGATTTTGCCGGCACGGAGCACTTTGGTATCGATGCCCTTTCACCGGGCGCGTTTCTCCGGCGCCTCGAGGCTTCTGTATGAGTAGCATCAGTCTCCGTCTCCCCGAATCGCTCCACCGCCAAGCACGGGAGCTGGCCGAGCGCGAAGATATCTCGATCAATCAGCTGATCGCGACCGCCTTGGCCGAGAAGATGTCCGCCCTCATGACGGGCGAGTATCTCGCCGAGCGCGCAGCCCGTGGTAGCCGGAAGAAGCTCGACCGCGTCCTCAAGAAGGTGCGCCAGATCGGGCATGCCCCTCTGCCAGGCGACGAACGCTAGCTCGTGTGTTGCATAACGAGGCTGTAGAAATTGGTGGTTTGGGTCGCACAATGTTAGAACGTGAAGACGGGTCACGCGTTTAATGAAGAGGATGTCGTGTGGTGCTGGCTCCTCGCGCCCCGACTGCCATGGCCCGCTACAAACACATCGACACGCAACCGAAATTCCTGCCCGTCGATCTCGCACGCCAGTTGCATCCCGGCACGTTCGAACATGCGTTGAGCTATTTGCTCGACGGGGCGATCGATCTCTCGGTCTTCGACGCGCGTTTTCGGAATGATGCGACGGCGCTGCTCCTGAAGGTGGTGCTTCGCCGACTCGCGCGGGCTCGTGAGTAGCCGCGGCATCGAGCGCGCGTGCCGCGAGCACGTAACCTTCATCGCGCTGTGCGGCGACACGCCACCGCACTTCACGACGATCGCCGATTTCGTGAGTACCCGCCAGGCGGAGATCGCCCGGGTGTTCGCCGCAGTCGTCGCGATCTGCGACCAGCAGGGGTTGATCGGGCGCGCGATGTTTGCGATCGATGGCGTGAAGTTGCCCAGCAATGCCTCGAAGCAGCGAAGCGGCACGCGGGAGGATTTCGAACGGCAGGCGATCAAACTTACAGGGGTCGTCGCGACAATGCTCCAACGCCATCGCGAGACCGATACCGCGGCCACCGAGCCAACATTGGACGCAGAGGCGGTCGGCCGCGGCGTGAAGGGGCCATTCTCAAGAGCAATCGGACCGACAACGAGAGCGCAAAGATGGCGACGGGCAAAGGAGTGCTTCAGGGCTTTACCGGCGTCGCCGCCGTCGATGCGACCCATCAGATCATCGTCGACGCGCAAGCGCACGGCACGGGCTCCGAGCAGGCACTGTTGCTCCCCGTGGTGACCGCGATCGCGCCGCTGTTGACGACGACCTCGGTGATGACGGCCGACGCGGGCTACCATAGCGAGCGCAATTTGCAGCAGCTCGCGGAGCTACCCGGCACGGCACTCATTGCAGACAACGAGTTGCGCCACCGTGATGAGCGGTGCGCCGATCAGGAGCGACACAAACGCACGCCCGATCCGCTGCATGACAAATCCACGCCTGCGGACGACGGATCGCGCCCGTGGCATCATTGCAAAAGCGCGCGTCGAACCCCGAGGGATCGATCTCGCGCTCGAATTAGAATTCGGTGAGGTCGAGTTATGCCGATTGCCATTCTTGTGGTTACGGGTGCGTCTGGTGCGGGAAAGACGTCCGCCGTCTCTGCGTTAGCCTCACTCGAGCTGCCGGGGGTGCGCTGCTTTCACTTTGACGCCATTGGCGTTCCTACTCCCGAAGTGATGCACCGCGACTACGGTGGACCTGAAGAGTGGCAGGCGTGGGCGACCCGAGAGTGGCTCGGAAGGCTCACCGACCTTGATGGCTCGGTGCGCGTTGCCGTGCTTGATGCGCAGACGCGCCCGGCGACGGTTCTCACCGCCGCGGGGGCGGGGACAACGTGGCATCCGCATGTCGTCCTGTTTGATTGCGCACACGCCGTGCGCAGCAGGCGGCTTTGCGAGGATCGAGGACAACCCGAACTCGACACCGAGCAAATGATCTCATGGGCTCACTACCTACGCGATCAGGCAATCGCGCTCAACTTACCGATCATTGAAACCACATACGCGAATCTTGCGGAGGTAACGCATCGGCTCCGCGCACTTGTGGAAACACTGGTAACGTCCAATGCGCCCGCACCCTAACGTGCGGTGCACCAGCGGGCGCTGACACGCGATCATTAGAATCGCTCGCCACTTGCCGGTGACTATCCACATTGGTCGATCACCGTTCCAGCAATCGCCCGCTGGTGAACTTGGGCGTTATGTGGCGCCACGTATCACGATCCAATGGCGTTCGAGATAGTCTCGACGGGAGAGGCTACATGCAACGCGACTCTGGAATCGCTCAACGAATCGCCGCTCGTTTCGTTCCCGCTCTCATGCGCACGGTCAACTGCAGCGACTGCGGCCGCGCGAAGGCCGAGGTGGCTCATATGGTCGCCGGCCCAAATGTCTACATCTGCGACTGCTGCATCGACCAAGCGGCTCAACAACTCGCACCGCGCATACCGGCGCCGGACGCGCCCCGCTGCCGATTCTGTCGTCAACTATTCGGGCGAGAGCCGGTCCGCCGGTTCCCCGTTGAGTTGCATCGTGTCATGCTTCGCAAACTCGTGGCGGTCGATGCCGCGGAGGCCCTGGACGATCTCCGCGTGCCACCCGGCAATCGCCTCGAGAAGCTCAAGAAGGATCGCGTCGGCCAGCATAGCATTCGCGTCAACGATCAGTGGCGAGTCTGTTTCCGGTGGCGCGACGGCGATGCGTTCGAAGTCGAGCTCGTTGACTATCACTGAGGTCCGCTATGGCGTCCCGGAAGTTGACTCCCATTCATCCCGGCGCAGTGCTCCTCGCGGATTTCTTGGAGCCGCTCGCCCTTTCGCAGTACCGACTGGCGCTCGATATCACCGTGCCGCCGCGCCGGATCAACGAGATCGTACACGGGAAGCGCGCGATTAGTGCCGATACGGCGCTGCGGCTCGCGCGGTACTTCGGCACAACGGATCGGTTCTGGCTCAATCTGCAGGCGCGCTTTGATCTCGAGCAGCAGCGCGACCTTCTTGGGGCGCGACTGGCGAAGGAGGTCCG
>JBBQHJ010000231.1:0-8100 GCA_038323865.1 Gemmatimonadales bacterium | reverse complement strand
TGGCAGTCCGGGTGTAGTCCCGTGTCATTCCGAGCGTAGTCGAGGAATCTGCACTTCATTTCCCGTTCTCCTCATATCATCATCCCCATGTCCGTTCTCGTTGTCGGCTCTGTAGCCCTGGACTCAGTCGAGACTCCCTTCGGCAAGGCCGATGAAGTCATTGGCGGTTCCGGCACCTTCTTCTCGGCATCGGCGAGCCTGCTCGCCCCCGTGCAGCTCGTGGGAGTGGTCGGCGACGACTATCCCATGGCGCAGCTCGAACCACTCAAGGCTCGCGGCGTGGACATGGCCGGCCTGGAGCAGGTGAAGGGTGAGAGCTTCCGTTGGCGCGGCCGGTATCGCCACGACCTCAACTCGGCAGAGACGCTCGAGACGCGCCTGGGCGTGTTCTCGCACTTCAGCCCCAAGATTCCGGCGCAGTTCCGGAACGCGCCGTTCGTATTCCTCGCGAACATCGATCCCCGCCTCCAGCTCGACGTCCTCAAGCAGGTCGAGCGCCCCAAGCTCGTGGCCTGCGATACCATGAATTTCTGGATCGAAAGCCGGCGCTCGGACATCCTCGAGCTAATCAAGCACGTCGATCTTATCACGCTGAATGACGGCGAGGCTCGCCAGCTCACGGATTGCGCGAATCTGATCAAGGCAGCGCGCTGGATCATGGAGAAGGGACCCAAGATCGTCGTTATTAAAAAGGGTGAGCACGGGGCCTTTATGTTCAAGGACCACAACATCTTCTTCGCTCCAGCCTATCCTTTGGAAGAGGTGTTTGACCCCACCGGTGCGGGCGATTCTTTCGCCGGCGGCTTCATGGGCTACCTCGCCCAAACCGGCGACTTGAGCGACGCAAACCTTCGCCGCGCTGTGGTGGTCGGATCGGCCATGGGTTCCTTCGCCGTGGAGAAATTCTCCGTGGGTCGCTTGCTCGAAATCAACCGCAGCGACATCGCGAAGCGCATCGACGAGTTCCGCCGCCTGGTCGCGTTCGAAGAGCTCGGAGCCCTGTGACCGAAGAGGATCGTCTCGACTACGCATCGGCAGGCGTTGACATCGGCCGGTCCGACGACGTCAAGCAACGCATTCGCGGCATCGTCGAGTCGACCTTCACGGCGGGTGCACGCGGCGCGTTCGGCGGTTTCGGCGGGATGTATCGCATTCCAGCCGAAGCGCAGCGTCCCGTTCTCGTCAGCAGTGCGGATGGCGTCGGCACCAAGCTCCGTGTCGCTATCGAGGCGAATCGGCACGACACCATCGGGCACGATCTGGTGAATCACTGCGTGAACGACATTCTCGTTCAAGGCGCCCAGCCGCTGTTCTTTCTCGATTACTTCGCGGCGGGCAAGCTGGTACCCGAGGTCGTGGAGGCTGTCGTCACCGGAATTGCCGCTGGTTGCCGGGAGAACGGCTGCTCGCTGGTGGGCGGCGAAACGGCCGAGATGCCTGGTATCTACACCCCTCCTGATTACGACTTGGCAGGCTTCATCGTCGGTTATGTCGAGGAGGACGGCATTCTCGGCGCCGACCGCGTGGAGGACGCCGATGTCCTCATCGGTCTGGCGAGCAGCGGGCTGCACACGAATGGCTACTCACTCGCGAGACGGATAGTGGAAGACCGAATGCACCTCACCGTGCAGGACGCCTTTCCGGGCGAGCAGGGAACCGTGGCGGATGTGCTTCTGCGAGTGCACCGCTCCTATCTCGCAGTGCTGAAGCCGATACTGGGGAAGATTCACGCGATGGCGCACATCACGGGCGGCGGATTGCCCGGAAACGTCAATCGAGTTTTGCCGGACACGTTGGACGCACAGATCGACGCGACGAGCTGGGAAATTCCGAACTTGTTTCGCCAGCTGGAACAGGCCGGTGGAGTATCGCGGGCCGAGATGTACAAAACGTTCAATATGGGTGTAGGAATGGTTGTCATCACCGACGCAGCCAATGCGCCTGCAATCGAGGCGAGTGCCGCGTCGGCTCACATCGCATCCTGGCGGCTGGGCCACGTGGTTCCCGGCTCGGGTCAGGTGCGTATCTCTTAGGGAGAGCGCATGAAGAAAGGACTTCTTGTCGTTGCAGGTCTCACGGTGTTGGCCGCCGGTTCGGCGATGGCGCAGGGTGCGCAGCTTGCTTCGCCCACGTGCCCGGGTGGCGCGGCTACCTCGCAGCAGCAAATCGCGCAGGATGCTTGCCAGCAGGCGGCCGACATCTACCAGTTCCTCGCGCCGCAGCTTGGCACCGCGATCGCGGGTGGAAACGCGACGATCGGGCAGGGCTCCACGCTCGGCGGTCTCGGCCACTTCTCGATTGGCGTGCGCGTGAATGCCGTACAGGGCGCGTATCCGGATGTTACCAACTACACGCAGAGCACCACCGGCGCGACGCGTCGTGTGCTGCCCACAAAGGATCAGTTCCTTCCGTTCCCGACGGCGGACGTGGCGGTCGGCATTTTCGGAGGACTTCCGCTCGGTGTCACGAACATCGGCGCTGTCGATGCACTCGTGAGCGCCACGTACGTCCCGACCTACTCGAGCAACAACTTCTCGGTAAAGCCGGATCAGAGTCTCCAGCTTGGCTACGGCGCACGCGTCGGCATCCTGCAGGAGTCCATTGTTGTGCCGGGTGTGTCACTCACGTACATCAAGCGCGATCTGCCCACGACAACGCTTCAAGGAACGGCGAGCAACTATGCGCTGAACATCAACAAGCTGAGCGTGAAGACGTCGTCCTGGCGCGCGGTTGCGAGCAAGAGCCTCGTCGTACTCGGCTTTGCCGTTGGCTATGGTCAGGACAAGCTCGAGAACAGCGCCGACATCACTGCGACCGTGTCCAATGTGCCGGTGGTTGGCAACGCCACCGCTAGTGTCAACGGCACCACGCAGAGCCTCACGCGCTCGAACTTCTTCGCCGATGTGTCACTCAACCTGCCGCTCTTCAAGATCGTTGGCGAAGCAGGTCAGGTCTCGGGTGGTTCGGTGAGCACGTACAATTCGTTCTCGGCCGGCAATTCGGATCGCTCGCTGCAGTATTTCTCGCTCGGTCTTCGTTTCGGCTGGTAAGCACATGACGGAACGAACGCGCGGCGTGGTGCCGGACGACGGCACATTCATGCGCCGCGCGCTCGCTCTCGCCGAGCGTGGGTGGGGACACACGGCGCCGAACCCAATGGTCGGCGCCGTTGTCGTTCGCAATGGCGTCGTTGTTGGTGAAGGATTTCATGCGCGCTTTGGTGAAGCGCACGCTGAAGTCGAAGCGCTGCGTGCTGCGGGCGACCGTGCGAGAGGAGCGACGATCTACGTCTCACTCGAGCCGTGCAATCACCACGGCAAGACACCGCCGTGCACGGAAGCAATTCTCACTGCGGGTATTGCGCGCGTTGTCGCCGCCACGCGCGATTCGCATGCGGACGCGGCCGGCGGTGCCGAACGGCTTCGCAGTGCGGGGGTTCGCGTTGATATCGGCGTCGACGAGCGAGACGCGCGTGAGCTCAACGCATCGTTTTTTCACGTGCAAAGCTCGGACCGGCCCTTTGTACGACTCAAGCTTGCAATGTCGCTCGATGGAGCCATCACGGACTCGAAACACTCCAAGGGATGGCTCACTGGCATCTCTGCTCGCGCGGAGGTGCATCGTCAGCGCGCCGGTTGCGATGCGGTGGCCATCGGCATCGGCACAGCCGTTACGGACGATCCGCTGCTCACCGTGCGCGACGCCACGCCACCTCGCATCGCTCCTGCCCGAATCGTGTTCGACACCTCCGCGCACCTGCCGCTGGCATCGCGGCTCGTACGCACCGCACGCGAGACACCAACGATTGTGGTGTGCTGGGCACCAGATCCCGCACATGCTGCTGCGCTCGAGCACGTCGGTGTGGTTCTCGTGCATGCGGCGTCGCTCTCGGAAGCGCTCCTGAAGCTCCGCGCCGAGGGTGTGCGGGACTTGCTCGTGGAAGGCGGGGCGGCATTGGCGTCGTCTTTCATTCAGGAGCAGTTGGTGGACCGCCTGATTATCTTCCGAGCACCCATCATTCTCGGGGCCGGTGCCGTGAACGCGTTTGCGGCGATGGGTCCGTTTGGGTTGGAAGAAGCCGAGCGCTGGCGTCTCGTGGAGTCAAAGCGTTTCGGCGACGATGAGATGACGATTTATTCGCCCCCTCAGGGCAACGTAGGAGCTATTTGAGTGTTCACAGGCCTGGTTGACGACATTGGGGTCGTCGAGCGCATTCAGCAGTCCGCCGTTGGGCGTGAACTGCGTATTGCGACGCGCTACCATGGCCTTGTCGAAGGCGAGAGCATTGCACTCAATGGCGTTTGTCTCACCGTACGCGAGTTTGGCGACACATGGTTGAGCGTCGGCGCCGTGGATACCACGTTAGGACGCACAACCATTGGCGCATGGCGTGAAGGCGCGCGCGTGAACCTCGAACGCGCCATGAAGCTCGGCGACCGACTTGGTGGACATCTCGTGCAGGGGCACGTTGACGGTGTGGCCGATATCGTGAGCGTCGAACGTTCTGCCGACGCGATTCTCATCGACGTTCGCTTGCCGGACGACCTCGCGCCGCTCATGGTGATACATGGCTCAGTCGCCATTGATGGCGTCAGCCTCACCGTGAACGAGTTGCCTGCTCCCGGGATTCTTCAGTTGTCCATCATCGAATACACCGCGCGACACACGACACTCGGCACGCTGTTGCCTGGCCACCGAGTGAATGTCGAGGCGGATATGGTTGGGAAATACATTCGTCAATTGGTGGTGCCCTATGCAAACGTCTAGCGCGGGCCGCGGTCCGCGGACAGCGGTCCGCTAATCCATGCCCTTCAACACCGTCGAACAAGCCATCGCCGATATCGCGGCCGGAAAGCTCATCATCGTTGCCGATGACGAGGACCGCGAGAACGAAGGCGATCTCATTTGCTCCGCGCAGCTCGCAACGCCGGAGTCGATCAACTTCATGATCAAGCGCGCAGGCGGCTTGATCTGCATTGCACTGCCCGGCGCGCGCGTCGACCAGCTGGGTTTGACGCCCATGGCCGAGACCAATCTCGACGAGTATCGCACTGCGTACACGGTGAGCGTGGACGCGTCGTCACGCTTCGGCGTAAGCACCGGCATCAGTGCGCAGGATCGGGCAATCACCGTTCGCACGCTCGTCGATCCTGATACGACTGGTGGAGATCTTCGACATGGTGGGCACGTATTTCCCTTGCGTGCGCGTGATGGCGGCGTGCTTCAGCGTGTCGGTCATACGGAAGCCGCGGTCGATCTCGCCCGGCTCGCGGGTGTGTATCCGGCCGGCGTGATCTGCGAAATCCTCAACGAAGACGGCAGCACCGCCAAACGTCCGCAGCTCGAAGTGTTCGCCAAGGCACATGGCCTCACCTTCATCTCGGTGGCGCAGCTGGTCGCGCATCGGCTGAAGACTGAGCGGCTCGTGCATCGCGTTGCAGAAGCGCGACTGCCAACGCCATTCGGCACCTGGCGCATTGTCGGCTATCACAACGACGTCGACAAGCAGGAGCACGTCGCGCTCGTCTTCGGTGACATGGGCGACGGAGAGAACACGCTGGTGCGCATGCATTCCAAGTGCCTCACCGGTGACGTGTTCCATTCACTGCGCTGCGATTGCGGATGGCAACTCGAAACTGCGATGGAGATGATCCAGAAAGAAGGACGCGGCGTCATCGTCTATCTGGATCAGGAAGGGCGTGGCATCGGCCTGCTCAACAAGCTCAAGGCCTACGAGCTCCAGGATCAGGGAGCAGACACGGTCGAAGCCAACGAACGGCTCGGCTTTGCACCGGACCTTCGCAACTATGGCATCGGCGCGCAGATCCTTCTCGATCTCGGTCTCGCGTCCATTCGCCCCATCACGAACAATCCGCGCAAGATGGTGGGACTCGAGGGCTATGGGCTTCGCGTGGAGGAACGCGTCTCCATCGTGCAGCCTGCAAACGCTGAAAACTCTGGTTACCTCGGCACCAAGCGCGACAAGCTCGGGCATCTGCTCGCTTCCTGAACGAGAGAATGGCGGAATTCAACGGAACACCGAATGGCGAAGGACGCCGCTACGCAGTCGTGGCGTCGCGCTTCAATAATGAGATCACCAGCAAGCTCGCCGATGGCGCGATGGAAGCGCTCGTCCGTCACGGCGCATCGAGCGATGACGTCGATCTCGTCTGGGTCCCCGGCGCGTGGGAGCTGCCATTTGCCGCCCGACGTCTTGCGGCGACCGATCGCTACAATGCGATCATTGCCGTGGGTGCAGTGATTCGGGGGGAGACCCCGCATTTCGACTTCGTGGCCGGTGAAGCCGCGCGCGGTCTGGCCGACGCAAGCACCGAGTACGAAATCCCGATCGGCTTTGGCTTGCTGACCACCGACACCATGGAGCAGGCGAGTGCTCGCGCCGGTGGTGATCATGGCAACAAAGGCTGGGACGCTGCCATTGCGGCGCTCGAGATGAGTGACCTGTTCGAACGGCTCGATGTCTCGGACGAGAGTTGAGACGCGCGCGCGTGCGCGCGCGCTTCAGGCGTTGTACGCATGGGACATGCGTGGGGGCAAGGATCTCGAGCGCATCGCCACACAGGTGTGGGACGACATAAGCATCACGCCCGAAGAGCGTGTCGTGGCCGGCCCCATTGTCCGTCGCGTTGCGAGCAAGCAGCAGGACATCGATACGCAACTCGCCGAGGTCACCACGAATTGGCGTCTCGAGCGCATCGGTGCTGTGGAGCGGTGCGTACTCCGCATGGCCGCCGCTGAGCTCATGATTGGTGAGACACCACCCAAGGTGATCATTCAGGAATCGGTCACGCTCGCGGAGCGCTACGGCAGTGGTGCCAGCGCCAAGTTTGTGAACGGAGTTCTCGACGCACTGGCGCGACGCATGGGGCGCATGTAAGTGCGATTGCTCCTCGTCAACTGGCAGGATCGTGACAATCCGCAGGCGGGGGGCGCCGAGATCCACCTTCACGAGATCTTTGGCCGATTGGCAGCGCGTGACCATGAAGTCACGCTGCTGTGCGGTGGTTGGCCTGGCTGTGCACCGCGCACCACCCTCGACGGCATCGAGGTCATTCGCGTCGGAACACGACACAGTTTTCCATTTCTTGCGCGCAGCACATTTCGGCGCGATCTCGCGTCGCGCCGGTTCGATGTGCTCATCGAAGACGTGAACAAGGTGCCGCTGTATACGCCGCGATGGGGCGGCCCGCCCGTCATCGCACTCGTGCCGCACCTCTTTGGCGGAACGGTCTTCCAGGAACTGTCGGTGCCGTTGGCAACGGCCGTGTGGCTCGCCGAACGTCCGCTCGCTCGCGCCTATCGCAACGTGCCATTCGAGGCCATCAGCATCAGTACCGCAGAAGACCTCGCGCATCGCGGCATCCCGCGCGCCTCGGTCGAGGTCATCTATCCAGGCATCGATACGGCCGGATATACGCCCCTCGCCGGAACCAGGGCCGAGAAGCCGGTATTCGCCTATCTGGGTAGGCTCAAGAAGTACAAGGGCGTGCATCTCGTGATTCGCGCCTTCGCGCAGATGCGGCACCCCGCAGCGGTTCTCGAGATTGCCGGCGCCGGCGACTATCGGCCGGCACTCGAAGAACTCGCGCGCTCGCTTGACCTCGGTGATCGCGTTCGGTTTCTTGGGCGCATCGACGAATCGGAGAAGCTCGCCTTGTTGCGACGTGCGTGGGCCTTGGTATTTGCATCGCCAAAGGAAGGATGGGGTATTACAAACCTCGAGGCGGCCGCCTGCGGTACGCCTGTGGTCGCCTCCAATTCGCCCGGCATTCGTGAGTCGGTCCGTGATGGTGACACGGGCTTTCTCGTGCCGCACGGCAACGTTGGCGCCATGGCGACTGCGATGCACACGATCGCGGCCGATCCGGTGCTGGTCGAAACGCTCGGCGTGCACGCGCGCGCCTTTGCCGAATCGTTCACCTGGGAGCGCGCTGCGCTGCAGACCGAACAACATCTCGAGCGCGTAGTGGCAGCGGCCCGAGCAGTGACCACGCAATGACCACGAAGCTCAAGGTTGGCGACGCATTCGAACAGCTGCGTGAGTTGCTGGAACTCGAGCGGGTACCTGGCACACAGGGG
>JBBQHJ010000230.1:0-8119 GCA_038323865.1 Gemmatimonadales bacterium | reverse complement strand
TGCCGCAACGGCGCTGCCATTGCGGGGCGTTCAGGCGTGCCCCTGTTGCCAATGGTCAAGGCCGACGGATACGGCGTCGGAGGCCTCCGCGCAGCACTCGCCCTCGATGCGCTCGACCCGTGGGGCTTCGGCGTCGCCACGGTGGCTGAAGGTGAAGAGCTCCGGCGTGCCGGCATCGGGAAGCCCATCGTCGTCTTCACGCCGATTCTCCGTACCGAAATTGACTCGTTGCGCAGAGCGGATCTCACGCCAGCGCTGGGAGATCCGGCGGTCATTGAATCATGGGCCCGCACAGGGCGCCCGTGGCACCTCCAGATCGATACCGGCATGTCCCGCGCTGGAATGCCCTGGCACCTGGTATCGAAGCACGCCAGTCTCCTCGAGCGCGCGGCGCCCACGGGGGTCTTTACGCACTTTCATTCTGCGGAATTGGACGACGGAAGTCGCGATGTACAGGAGAAGCGGTTCGCCGAGGCGCTCACGTCACTCGCGAATGTTCCTTCGCTTGTTCACGCCGAGAATGCGCCCGCTGTCGAGGCGCGTGCACCTTCGAAGTACACGCTCTGTCGTCCCGGAATTTTCCTGTACGGCGTATCGATCGTTGAACACTCACCCATGGTCCCCGAGCCGGTTGCGAGCATGCGCGCGCGCATCGTGGAGATTCGCGTTGTCCGCGACGGCGAAACGGTGAGCTATGACGCTACCTGGACGGCGAAAGGCGATCGCCGGATCGCCACGTTGCCGGTGGGGTATGCCGACGGATATCGCCGGAGCCTGAGCAATCGCGGCTACGGCCTTCTAGGCGGAGCGCGGGTGCCCGTTACTGGCCGTGTCACCATGGACATGATCATGCTCGACGTCACCGGCACCGAGGCAGCGCTTGGCGACGTCGTCACTCTCCTGGGCCGAGACAGTGGCGCCTTGATCACGGCCAGCGAGCTCGCGGCGCTTGCCGACGTATCGCCGTACGAGCTGCTCACTGGGCTCGCCATGCGTCTTCCGCGCCGGTATGTGGACTCGACGATCACCGACGAGGCCGCGGAATGAGGCGTCGTGCAATCATCCTCGTGCTCGACGGCGTCGGTATCGGCGAGGCACCGGATGCGGACGCCTACGGCGACACTGGCAGCGACACACTCGGCAACATCTCGCGCTCACTCGGCACACTGAACCTGCCGAATCTCCAGCGTCTCGGATTGGGCAACATTGCGCCGCTGAATGGCATCGCGCCTACCAAGACGCCTGAAGCCGCATGGGGACGCCTGCGTCCGGCCTCGGCAGGAAAGGACAGCACAACGGGTCATTGGGAGATCGCGGGTCTTCATCTCGAGCGCCCGTTTCCCACGTATCCCAATGGGTTCCCGGCTGAGGTGCTCGATCGCTTTAGCAAGGCCACGGGCCGAGGGGTGCTTGGTAATGTTGCGGCGAGTGGAACGGAGATCATCGAGCGTTTCGGCGGCGAGCACGAGCGCACGGGCAAGTGGATTGTGTATACGTCGGCCGACTCGGTGTTTCAGATTGCGGCGCACGAGGCCGTTGTTCCGCTCGACGAGCTGTATCGGGCCTGTGAGATCGCTCGATCGCAGCTGGTGGCTCCGCACGACGTGTCACGCGTGATCGCGCGTCCATTCGTGGGCCGTGAGGGTGCGTACGAGCGTACGAAGAATCGTCGGGACCTTTCCATTGCACCGCCGGGCGAGACTCTGCTTGACGCACTCGGCGCTGCCGGGGTCCATCGCGCAGGCGTGGGCAAGGTGGACGATTTGTTCGCCGGTCGCGGGCTGACCGCGCGTCATACGGCAGATAATGCCGAAGGCAT
This sequence comes from Gemmatimonadales bacterium, assembly GCA_038323865.1. Classification (GTDB taxonomy): domain Bacteria; phylum Gemmatimonadota; class Gemmatimonadetes; order Gemmatimonadales; family Gemmatimonadaceae; genus AG11. The sequence goes on along the minus strand of JBBQHJ010000230.1, from coordinate 6,300 downwards.
CCGTCTTGTCCTCGAATGGGTCAAAGGGGAGCAGGGTGGGTTGCTGTTCGCCAACCTTGTAGATTTCGACACGCTGTACGGCCATCGCGGCGACGTGGCCGGATTCGAGCGCGCACTCCGCCAGTTCGATGATGCGCTGCCAGCGTTGCGTGCCGCACTCCGAGAGGACGATCTGCTGTTCATTACTGCCGACCACGGGAACGACCCAACGACCGGTTCAAGCGACCATGCGCGCGAGCACGTACCGCTGCTCGTGTGCGGCGCGCAGGTGCATCCCGTCGTACTCGGTACGCGGGCCACGTTCGCCGATTTGGGCGCTACCGTTGCAGAGTGGTTGAACGTCGGATTCCGCGGGCGCGGGACGTCGTTTCTCCCTGAATTGGAGCGTGGGCATTGAGCGCGTCCACTGCAAAATCGTTGAACAATGCTGCGCCGGATTGGAATCGGCTGGTCGAACGTGCCCGGGCGGCCATGCTGAATGCATATGCGCCGTACTCTGATTTTCTGGTTGGGGCTGCGCTGCAGACGGCGGACGGCTCCATCTTCGAGGGATGTAACGTCGAGAACGCGGCCTATCCCGCGGGTATCTGCGCCGAGCGGGGAGCCATTGCGGCTGCCGTGGCGCACGGCTCCAGGAAGTTCACGGCGCTCGTGATTTCAACGCTGGCCGAAGTACCAACTCCGCCGTGCGGCATGTGCCGGCAAATGTTGGAGGAATTCGCTCCCGATCTTCCCGTGCTCAGTGTCACGAGCTCCGGGGCGGAAGCCCGCTGGACCATGTCAGAGCTTCTCCCTGCAGCCTTTACCCCCACGTCGCTTCGCCACCGGTAGGCGAACGACGACGGATGGAGTGTACGTAGTGATCGATCGTCTCAAACGGAGCGCGCCCGTCGCGATCCTTGTTCTTCTTTTCACCGTCATGATTGCGTGTGGCGAGCAAGTCAGTGGCTCGCTCGGCTGTCCGCAATTGTGCGTCGATGAAAGTGCGTCGCTGAAGGACACCATTCTCACTGCGGCTATTGTCGTGGATACGTCGGTGTTCGGGTATCCGTCGTTGGGTGATTCGCGCGATGTGACGCTGCTCTATCAGGCCGACACGGCAGACGTGCGCATGGTCGTTCGTTTCGATGCGCTGCCGAAGCGCTACACCATCACTGGTGCCGCAAGCGACACGGCGATCACGAAGGTCGACAGCGCGGCATTGATGCTCTTCATCGACACCATCAAGGTAAAGCCAGTCACTCCGATCACTATCGAGGCGTTCGATGTCGATACCACGGCGGAAGACACGCTGCGGTCGGCGCTGGTTCCGCTGTTTCGTCCAAGCCGCCTCATTGGCTCCAAGACGTTCGCCGCAGCGGACATCAAGGACACGATCTACCTGCCGCTCGATAACAATCAGGTCTACGCCAAGATTCGCGACACGCTTCGTCTGCGAATCGGGTTGCGGGTGACTGGATCGTCTGGCGTGCGGATGCGCGTGCTCGCGTCCCAGGTGAATCCGCGCGTACGATTCCGCGTGTCGTCCGACACGCTGGTGAAGCCTGATACGGTGTTCCCGGCGTCGAGTACACCGGCAACCGACAGCTACATCAGTACGGCGCTCACCGCGTTTCCGGTGTATGCCGCGGGCTACCTCGGACAGCCGCCCATTGGTCGCGTTGTCATCGGCGGACTCGCCGGCGCGCGCGCGTTCTACAAGTTCGACATTCCCAAGACCGTGCTCGATTCGGTACAGGTGATTCGTGCGTCGCTGCTGTTCAACCAGCTACCCGCGCGTTCCACGGCACGGACAAACGACGCGTTGACGTTGTTTACACAGCCGGTGCTGTCGGCGCCAATCGTCACTGACATTCGAACGGCCATTACGTTCATCGGGAGTCCTTACAGCTACGGCGTCGACTCGGTTCGCCTGGTGGCAAAAGACAGCGGCACCAAGCGCATCGAACTCGTGAATCTGCTGCGCTTCTGGCGTGCCGTCGGTGATTCGAACTCGGTTCGCGCGATTGTCCTGCGCGCGGGCGAGGAAGGCGCGCTGGGTGGTGAAATCAATTTCTCCTCGCTCGAGGCCGCCGCTGCACTTCGCCCGCGTCTTCGTATCACCTACGTACCGCGTCGCGGATTCGGGCTGCCATGATGAACTACTCTCTCGCGCTTCGCGTCGCGGTATTCACTGCGGTGCTGGCCCCGGTGGTCGCCGGTGCACAGGGCGCCATCAGCGTGCTGGGCTTCGGCTACCCAACCGGGCAGCTCAGCACGCGCGCCCTGGGCACGGGCGGTGCCATTGGCGAAATGGATCCACTCTCCGCCACGAACCCGGCGGTGCTCGGTTCACTCGGTGGGTCCGTGTTGTATTTCCAGGCGGAGCCTGAGTTCCGTCGCCTGCATGTTGGCTCCTCGAGCGAAAGTGCGACCATCGCACGCTACCCGCTCATTACGGCGTCATTCCCGGTCAACGAGAAGCTCACCTTGGGGCTCACCGCATCGAACCTGCTCGATCGCACCTTCGAGACGAGCACGCGCGGAATAGCGACTGCGGGTGACACCACGCTGGCTACGTCGAATAACTTCAAGAGTGACGGTGCTATTGGCGACCTGCGCTTCGCGGCGTCGTACATCCCCGTGCGGTGGCTCAAGGTTGGAATGGGTATACACGCCATCGCGGGCGACAATCGCATCCGCAACACACAGAAGTTCGACGACAGCACGCGCTTCGCGACGCTGACCGATACCGCGACCATCGGCTACACGGGCAACGCGTATTCCGCGGGCTTCGAGCTGCTGCTCGGGAGCGACGTGAGCATTGCCAGCTCGTATCGAAAGGGTGGCGCGCTCTCGCTCAAGCGCGGTGATACCACGATATCCAAGGCGCACGTGCCCGACCGCTTTGCCATCAGCGCGGCCTATATCGGCATTCGGGGCACTGCCATCAGCGTTCGCACGGCAAGGGATACCTGGTCGCGCATGCAGTCGCTCGGCACGCCGGCACTGCGCGCGACGGACTCGTGGGACACGAGCGTTGGTGCCGACGTGCTCGGTCCCAAGCTGGGTGCGAGCAATCTCCAGCTTCGCACCGGCGCGCGGTGGCGGACGCTGCCATTTGGGCTCGCCACCAGCACTATCGACGAGAAGACGATCTCGTTTGGCATCGGAACGTTTTTGGGCAGGGGTGGCCGCGCAGCGATCGATCTCGCTACGTTCCGCTCGAACAGGACGGCTACTTCGAACTCGAATCTTTCGGAGACCGCCTGGACCTTGAGCGTAGGGCTTACCGTTCGACCCTGACCGCATGACCGGAGTCCTCGCGCCACCAGCTGATGCACCTGTCATCCTCGTGGCCGATGACGTTCCGGCCAACGTAGAGCTGCTTTTCGATCAGCTCCATGTGCTCGGGTTCCGGGCCATCGCCGCATCCGATGGCCCGTCGGCGCTCAAGACGTGCATGGAGCAGATGCCCGATCTCTGCATCCTCGATGTCTCCATGCCCGCGGGCGAACTCGGCGTCGACGACCGGTCCACCGGATTCGAAGTCTGCCGCCGCATCAAGCGCGATCCACGCACGGCGCGTATTCCCGTCATCTTCGTCACCGCACTCAACGACACCACAGATCGCGTCAAGGCGATCGAAGCGGGTGGCGACGATTTCCTCACCAAGCCGCACAATCGTCTCGTGCTCGGAGCGCGCGTTCGGTCGCTCCTGAAGCTCAAGGCCGCGACAGACGCACTCGAGGAAAGCCTGCGAAAGCAGAAGGAACTCGAGAAGGTCCGCGACGATCTCATGAAGATGATCGTGCACGACCTCAAGTCGCCGCTCACGTCGATCATCGGCGCCATGGAAATGCTGATGGACGGCGACTTCGGCGTCCTCGCCACCGCACAGCGAACGGCACTCGGCGAAGCTGAGGCACGCGCGGATGATCTGCTCGCGCTCATTGAAGACCTGCTCGAAGTGGCCAAGCTCGAGGAGGGCCGCCTGTCACTTCACCTCGTGCCCACCGCGCCCGGTGCGTTGCTCACCGAAGTGCGTCACGAATGGGACATTCGCTCGCAGCAGGAGGGTGCATCGGTTCTCGTTGAAGTCACTGATGACGCGCCCATCATCGATGCCGACCAGGCACTCTTGAAGCGCGTGTTCGGAAATCTCGTGCAGAACGCACTCACGCACTCGTCGCGCACCGTGACGGTCACGCTTGGTGCGCGCCGAGACAATGACGGCATACTGTTCACCGTGGCGGACGATGGCGTGGGCATTCCGCCCGAGTATCACGACATCATTTTCCGGAAGTTCGAGCAGGTGAAGACGCCGAACATTCCGCGCGTGCGCAGCTCAGGGCTCGGGCTGGCGTTCTGCAAGCTCGTCGTGGAAGCCCATGGCGGCCGCATCTGGGTGAAGAGCGGCGGAGCGTTGGCGGGAAGCGCCTTTTACTTCTGGCTCCCAGTGAAGCCTCCTGCAACCTCCGTAGCGTTGGAGGCCTGACGCGTCGTTATCTTTGGATGATGCCTGAGCAGCGCCCCACCGTCTATATCGAGACGTACGGTTGTCAGATGAATGTGAGCGATTCCGAGCTGATGCTCGGGAAGCTCACAGCCGCTGGCTATGACGCCGTCGATGCTCCGGAGGGCGCAGATGTCATCCTCATCAACACATGCGCTATTCGTGATCACGCTGAGCAGCGCGTCATCGGTCGCCTCGGTGAGCTGAAGCGACACATGAAGAAGGACACCGTCATGGGTGTCACCGGCTGCATGGCGCAACGACTCGGTCCGCAGCTGCTCGAAAAAGCCAAGCACGTATCGCTCGTGGTCGGACCCGATGGCTATCGCGCGTTGCCGGCGCTCGTTGATCGTGCGCGAAAGGGTGAGCGCGCCATTAACACCACGTTCGATCTCGAAGAGCACTACGAGGACTTCACGCCGCGTCGCTTCGACAAGGTAAAGGCGTGGATCCCCGTGCAACGAGGCTGCGACTACCGCTGTACCTACTGCATCGTTCCCACCACGCGGGGCTCCGAGCGCAGTCGTCGCCTGGAAGATGTCGTTCGCGAGACGGCTGGCGTGGTAGCAGACGGCATGTCCGAAGTCGTCTTGCTCGGTCAAACGGTGAATTCGTACAACGACGGCACGCACGACTTCGCCGATCTTCTACGGGCAATCGGAACCGTGCAGGGCATTCGGCGCGTTCGGTATACGAGTCCGCACCCGAATGACTTCAGCGATCGCGTCATCGCAGCGATGGCCGAGGTGCCCACCGTGTGTGAGCACGTTCACCTGCCCATGCAGAGCGGCTCGTCCAAGATGCTCAAGCGGATGCTGCGCCGGTACACGCGGGAGGGATACCTCGAATGCGTCGAGCGCATTCGTCGAGCCATTCCAGGCGTGTCACTGACGACGGATATCATCGTCGGATTCCCTGGTGAAACGGACGAGGAGTTCGACGACACGCTGAGTGCAGTCCGCGAAGTCGGATTCGCCGATGCGTACACGTTCATCTTCTCGCCGCGCGACGGAACACCCGCCACGCGCTTACCCGCCGAGTGGGCCATTGCGCCCGAAGTGGCGAGCGAGCGACTTCAGCGTCTTGTCGATACCGTGCGCTCCCTCTCACGCGAGCGCAATCTCGGACTCCTCGGGACGAGACACGAAGTGCTCGTCGAACGCGTAGCCAAGCGTGGCGACGCGATGCTCATGGCGCGCACGCGCGACTTCAAGACGGTGCTGATTCCCGGTGACGCCGCGATGCTCGGGCAATATTGCACCGTGGAATTCACCGGAACCACGGGGTCGACGTTCACCGGCTCCATCGTTCCCGAGCGCCAGCCCTTGCCGATGGCGGGCTAGCGGGGCCCTCGCAGGAATCAGGACCGCATCGCAGTCGTACGATGACGCGGTTGAAGCGTCACACAGCGAGCGTACTGCATGCCGCTGGTGACATGGTCCGTTCTCGCGTACGCCGTTGCGCTCATCATTGCCCTGAGCAGTCAGGCGGAAGCGCGTCTGCTGCTTGGTGCCGCGTCGCTGATCGTCGTCCTCGCCGCACTGACGCTCGGACGTCGTAACGTTGCGCTCGTCGCAGCGGTGGTCGCGGCGGGAGTCGTGATCGCAGTGGCGACGCTCACCAGCGACGCGCAGTGCGCGGTGCAACTGCTGGCGCGGCGAGACTGGCTGGTCGCGTTTGAGCGCGATGCACAGGCTGGCGACGTCGCTCGCGTCGGAGTCCATGCGAATGGCTGTGCGCTGCGGGCCACGCTGTTGATCGCCGAGGGCGCGGCGCGTGGTGGTGAAATCGCCGTCGTGCGAGGT
>JBBQHJ010000229.1:0-8122 GCA_038323865.1 Gemmatimonadales bacterium | reverse complement strand
TGATCTCCATTCGATCGCGCAGCGGAGCAGGGATGTCGTAGAGGTTGTTGGCCGTGCAGATGAACAACACGCCGCTCAAGTCGAACGGCAAGTTCAAGTAGTGATCGACGAACTCGTCGTTCTGGCTCGGGTCGAGCACCTCGAGCATCGCTGCCGTCGGATCACCACTCGGCCCGCCGCCTGACATCTTGTCGATCTCGTCAATCATCAGCACGGGATCCTTCACCTGTACGCGACGCAGTGCCTGGATGAGCATCCCGGGCATTGCACCAACGTACGTGCGCCGATGTCCGCGAATTTCTGCCTCATCGCGCACGCCGCCCACGGAGATGCGATAGAACTCGCGGCCGATCGACGTGGCGATCGCTTCACCGAGCGACGTCTTGCCTGTGCCCGGTGGACCGACGAAACACAGAATGGGTCCATGAGGATCTCCGCCACGCAGCTTGCGCACGGCGAGATACTCGATGATGCGCTCCTTCGCGTCGCTCAGGCCGTAATGCCGATCGTCGAGCGCACTCTCCACTTTTGCGAGCGTGATCTCGTCGTCGCCTTTCTTCTTGTTCCAGGGCAGCGAGAGAATCCAGTCGAGATACGTACGAATGACTTGATACTCACTCGATGCATTGCTCAGCTGACGCAGACGCTCCGTTTCGCGGCGCGCTTCCTGTCCTACGCGCTCCGGCAGTTTCGCGTCGTCGATCTTCTTGAGCAGTTCGACGGCTTCCTTCTCTCCCGGATCCGCTTCGCCGAGCTCCGCCTGAATCGCGCGTAACTGCTGGCGCAGATAGAACTCGCGCTGGTGCTGCTCGATCTTGATCTCGGTCTGTCGCTTCACGTCTTCCATCACCTTCGCGCGCGCCACTTCGCGCTCGAGGCGACTCAGGATGAACCGAAGCCGCTGTCCGACATCGAGGCGCTGAAGCACCTCGTCCTTGTCGGTGATGCGAAAGTTCATGTTCGTCGCCGCGAGGTCGGCAAACCGGCCGGGATCCGAGACGTTCATCTTCAGGATCGCCGGCACCTCATCAGGAATGCGGTCGACCAGCTCCGCGAGCGTCTCCGCCGCGGAGATCACACGCGTGACCAGATCATCGAGCTCGCTCGCGTCGGCGGGCGTTTCGCGCGCCGGCCGAATCGTCGCAACCTGAAATGGCTCTTCTTGCGTGATCCCTTCGACGACAATGCGGCGCAGACCCTGAAGCGTGATCTGCACGGTGTCGCCGGGCAGGTTGATGCGCTCGTGCACGCGGGCCGCAACACCAACGCGACCGATGAATCGCTGCGAGTCGATGGGGTCGTCGTGATCGCCGCCCGCCACCACCAGGGCGACAACGAGTCCCGGCTCGTCATACGCACGGAGTAGCGAGAGATTCTCGGGGGCCCCCATCTGCACGGCAATGGTGCCGAGCGGGTAGACGATGGTGGATCGGAGCGCCATCAACGGCAGCGTTGGCGGCAGCTCGGACTTGAGGATTTCCTCTTTTCTTTGAGGTTTGGCCATTGAGGCGCAAGATACTGCGCGTGTGAGCGTATGGTCTAGCAGCCCGCTCGCTAGCGCTCGCTGTCGGCAAGTGCTGACAGCGAGGCGGCGTAGCCGCCGATGCGTGCTGACAGGCGAGCGAAGCGCTGCCGGGCTGACAGCGAAGCGGGCCGACAGCGAGCAGCGCGAGCGGGCTGGCTTGAACTAAGTCCCTCTCTCACTTAAAGTTAAAGGCTATGTTCGATCAGCTCTCAGAGAAGCTCGAGAAAGCCTTTGCCCGCCTCCGCGGGCGTGGCGTGCTCACGGAAGCCGACATCAAAGACGGCCTCCGTGAAGTGCGTCGCGTCCTGCTCGAAGCGGACGTCAACTTTGCGTTGACGCGAGAGTTCCTGGAGCGCGTCGAGAAGAAGGCCGTCGAGGTCACGAAGCTCAAGACGGTGCAGCCCGCGCAGCAGATCGTGAAGATCGTCTACGACGAGCTCACGCACATGCTCGGCGAGCGTCGTGAAGGCCTCAAGCTCAGCTCCGTTCCGCCCACTGTGGTCATGATGGTCGGATTGCAGGGTTCGGGTAAGACGACCAGCGCGGCGAAGCTCGCACGCAAACTCAAGCTCGAAGGACGTCAGGTTCGCCTCATCGCCTGTGACGTCTATCGTCCCGCCGCCATCGACCAGCTCGAGACGCTCGGCCAGCAACTCGATATCCCCGTGTACGCCGAGCGAGACACGCAGGACGTCATCCGTATCGCGAAGAGCGGTATCGACCAGGCGAAGCGCGCGCGCGATCGCGTCGTGATCGTCGACACCGCCGGTCGCCTGCAGATCGACGACGCCATGATGGGCGAGCTCGAGCGTCTCAAGGCCGCCATCAAGCCCGACGAAATTCTACTCGTCGCCGACGGCATGACCGGCCAGGACGCGGTGAAGATCGCGCAGGGTTTTGACTCGAAGCTCAACGTCACCGGCGTGATTCTCACCAAGATGGACGGTGATGCACGCGGCGGTGCGGCGCTGTCCATCTACGGCGTCCTCAAGAAGCCGATCAAGTACATCGGCGTCGGCGAAAAGACCGATGCGCTCGAGGATTTCCATCCCGACCGCATGGCCGGCCGCATTCTCCAGCAGGGCGACATCGTGTCGCTCGTCGAGAAAGCGCAGGGCGCGTTCGACGAGGAAGAAGCCAAGCGGATGGAGAAGAAGGTTCGTCGCGAGGGCATGGACCTCGAAGACTTCCTCTCCGCCATGAAGCAGATCGAAAAGCTTGGCCCACTCGAGGGTCTCCTCAAGATGATGCCGGGCGTGAACTCGAAGATGCTCAAGCAGGTCAAGGATGCCGATCCCAAGCGCATGAAGCACATGGAGGCCATCGTGCTCTCCATGACGCGCGAGGAGCGGAAGAAGCCGGAACTCATGAACGGCACGCGCCGCGCGCGTGTCGCCAAGGGCAGCGGACGACCGATCAGCGACGTGAATCGTCTGCTCGAGCAGTTCCGCGAAATGCAAAAGATGATGAAAAAAGTTGCCGGGGGCGGTTCGGGAGGAAAACCGAAGATGCCGCCCGGAATGTTTGGTAGATTAGGTAGGTAGCACCACAGGGGTGCGGTTCGGAAATGCCGAATTCGCGATGAGCCCCGCTTCAACGCAGCACATCTGGAGATCACCAATGGCCGTCAAGATCCGCCTTCGCCGAGTTGGTCGTAAGAAGTCCCCCATGTACCGTATTGTCGTCGCCGACTCGAAGTCCCCGCGCGATGGCAAGTTCATCGAGATCGTCGGCCAGTATCAGCCACGCACCGGTGATCAGGCCCTCAATCTCAAGGCCGAGCGCGTCAACTACTGGCTGAACGTCGGTGCACAGCCGACCGATACCGTGCGTTCGCTGCTGCGTAAAGCGGGTGTCCTCAAGCAGCGTCACGAGACGCGCCTCGCCGAGAAGCTTCAGGCGCGCGCAGTCCCGGTGACCGACAAGCCAGCCGAGTAACACGGGCCGATGCCGACGCCCGCGTTCATCATCGTCGGGCGGATTCGCAAGGCACACGGCGTCCGCGGCGAAGTCGTCGTGGAAACGATCACAGACGCGCCGGATGCGATTTTCGCGTCCGGCCGTCGTGTTTTTGCAGGCTCCGTGTCCGGCAACATCATGCCATCGCGCCAGGAATTGCTCGTCGATTCGGCACGACCGTTCAACGAAGGCCTGCTTGTGCGTTTCGCGGAGATCGTCGACCGCACCGCGGCGGATCTCTGGCGTGGCCGCTATCTCCTCGTGCCGGAGGCCGAAGTCCCAGCCCCAGACGACGACGAGATTTACATGCACGACCTGCTCGGCATGCGCGTTGTGCTGGTCGGTGGTGCGCCCCTTGGCATCGTCGAGGAGTTTTACGAACTGCCGCAGGGTCTGGCGATCGATGTGCGTCGCGATGCGCCCCGCGAGAAGGAAACCGTCATGCTGCTCTATGACGACAACACGGTGACGTCCGTCGACAAGGACACGCGCACCATCGTGGTGACACCGCCCGAGGGTCTGCTCGAGTGAAGATCAATGTCATCACGATCTTTCCCGATTTCTTTCACGCGCCACTGTCGCTGAGCATTCCTGCGCGCGCGCTCGCAGCAGGGCAGGTCACGTACAACATCATCGACCTGCGCGACTACACGCACGACCGCCATCGCACCGTGGACGACGCGCCCTACGGCGGCGGTGCAGGTATGGTGATGAAGGCTCCGCCGTTTTTTGAAGCAGTGGAAGCACTCGGGACGCACGAGCCCATCGTGCTCATGAGCGCGCGTGGCAAGCGATTCTCGCAGGCAGATGCCGTGCGTTTCGCCGCGTGCGAGGAGATCACGTTCCTCTGCGGTCACTACAAGGACGTCGATCAGCGTGTTGCGGATCATCTCGCAACAGAGGAACTCTCGCTCGGCGACTTCGTGCTCACCGGCGGCGAGCCTGCCGCACTAGCTGTGATCGATGCCACGGTGCGCCTGCTGCCTGGCGCAATGACGGATCACGAAAGCGCCTACACGGATTCGTTCTGGGAGCGCGGGCTGTCTGCTCCGAGTTACACGCGCCCACCGGAGTATCGCGGACATACGGTGCCCGACGTGCTGTTGAGCGGTGACCACAAGAAGATCGCCGAGTGGCGTGAGCAAGAGGGTTTGCGGTTGACGAAAGAGTCGGACAAGCAGATTCCTCGACTTCGCTCGGAATGACAACTCAGGCGGATGAGCACTGACGCTCGCGAGCTGCCAGCTATGAGCCTGATATTCAGAGCTCCGTTCACCACCGCCGACATCGCGATGCGTACGGCAGGCTCCAGCCATAAGCAGCGAGGTTTTGGCCGCGAGCGGTGAGCCGCCTCAACCGCCAAGCACTACGCGCCTGAGGCGCAGCGAGGCGGGAAGACCGGAATGATGGGTGAGCCGCCATGCACCATGCTTGGCAGGGATGCTGACATTTTGCTTCGTGGCGGCTTGTGGCTGAGAGCTAATGGCTCGTCGCTTATGGCTTGGGCCCGCCGTACCCATCGCGCTGCCCACCAAGCACGTCGTGCTGGAATTCCGGAGGTTCCTAACCCTGCAAGCATGACAGACTTGAGGGGTGGACTCCATGCCGCCAATCCGCTAACTTCCCCAGTCTCTACCAGTTAGCCTCAACCCGGGCCCAGTCCCGCTAGTCATATGCATGCTTTCATCGAAACCCAGAAAGAGTGGCTCCGTGAGCTCCCGCCCTTCCGCGCCGGCGATACCGTCCGTGTGAACGTGCGCGTCAAGGAAGGTGAAAAGGAGCGCATTCAGGCGTTCGAGGGCGTGTGCATTGCACGTCGTGGCGTTGGCGTGAGCGCAACGTTCACGGTCCGCAAGATTTCCAACGGCATCGGTGTCGAGCGAATTTTCCCGCTCCATAGCCCCATGCTCGCGGACATCAATGTGATTCGTCGCGGTCGCGTTCGCCGCGCCAAGCTGTACTACCTCCGTCATCTCACCGGCAAGGCCACGCGCATCCGTGAGAAGAAGGTGCACACACCGCAGGCACCGGCAGCGGCGAAGTAAGCGTTACGGGGGCCCGGTGAGCGCGCGCTGGACGAAGATCGAGCGCGATCTGCGCAGTTCGCACGGGCCACTCCTCGCCGGTGTAGACGAAGTTGGACGGGGCCCGCTCGCGGGCCCCGTTGTCGCATGCGCGATCGTCATGCCCGCCGATGCCAAGGCCATTCGCGGCGTCGATGACTCGAAGGTCCTCTCTGCACGCGCTCGCGAGACGCTCGCCGGACGCATTCGCGAGCGCGCATTCGGCTTGGCGATTGGTGCGGCCAGCGTCCGTGAGATCGATCGCCTCAACATTTATCACGCGTCAACGCTGGCCATTCGGCGCGCCATTCTTCGGCTGCCCGTGAAGCCGAACCATGTCGTGCTCGACGGCAATCCGATTCGCGCACTCGGCATCGAGCACACTGCCGTCGTCGGCGGTGATGGGCGGTGTCACTCCATCGCGTGCGCCTCGATCATTGCGAAGATCACGCGCGACCGGCTGATGCGCGCGCTCGCGATTCGTCATCCGCACTATCGATGGGAGACGAACGCCGGGTACGGCACGGCCGAACATCAGGCAGGGCTGGCGTCGCATGGCATCACCGCGCATCATCGAAAATCGTTCACCTGCATTTCGCAGCTGTCACTCGATTTCAGCGCTGCCCCTGACGAAGAAATGCAACTCATCTCCGATGCACTGGCAGACCTGAGCGACCAGACTGCAATTTCGCAGTAGAACTGCCGTACCGTCCTTCCGCCTCACGGAAAAATGTCAGACACCAGTGTGTTTCGCGCGGGCCTGTTCGATGGCCAGGTTGCTCTCATCACCGGTGGCGGCAGCGGCATCGGTCGCGGCATCGCAGACGGCTTTGCCGCACTTGGCGCGCACGTGGTGCTCGCGAGCCGAAAGTTGGAGCGTGTCGAGGCCGCGGCGCAGGAAATCCGAGATGCTGGCGGAAAGGCCAGCGCCGTTGCCGTCGATGTGCGAGAGGTTGAGCGCGTGCAGGCCATGATGGCCGAGGTCAACGCAGCGCACGGGCGCATCGATGTGCTGGTGAACAACGCGGCTGGAAATTTCTACGCACCCTCGGAATCTCTCACGCCAAACGCGTGGAAGAGCGTCATCGAAATCGACCTGTATGGAACGTTCTTCTGCTCGCAGGCGGTGCTTCCCATCATGCGCGAGACGGGCGGCGGCTCCATCGTGAACATCTCGATGACGTTGCACTACCGCGGCTGGCCATTGATGGCACATGCAACTGCTGCAAAAGCAGGCATCGATGCACTCACCAAGACCCTCGCGCTCGAGTGGGCGCGCGACAAGGTCCGAATCAACGCGATTGCACCCGGTCCCATCCCAACTGACGGCGTGCGCAAGGCATTCACGCCACCGTCGGAAGGCGGCGTCCCCGACGTCTTCGCCATCGAAAAAGCCATGGCCGGTTACGCCGAGAAAATGATTCCGCTCAAGCGGTGGGGGAGCCCGGCGGACATCGCCAACATGGCTGTTTTTCTCAGCTCGCCCGCTGGGTCGTGGATAACCGGCGCCATCATGGTGGTTGACGGCGGCGAATGGTTGGCCAAGCCAATTTCGGGGCGATAGTTCAACGTGCGAGCGAATCGCCATCTGTAGAAAAAGCAACGGCTTGACGGCTGTGACCCGGCCTGTCATCATCGGGTCGTTCTACTTGAGCCATTTTGTCGACGTAAGGTCTTGGTCAACCGCATTGGACGTCGGGAACCTATGAAAGGGTTTCCTCGTTCGTCCGAATTGGTGCCCGGGCCAGCAGCCGCCGCGCGGCGTAGTCCCCTTTCTTCGAGTTCCGCGCGCTTCTGCTTCTCGCAGTAACAGCTGCACGCAGGTCTTCAGTGTTCGCATGCGGCGTCCCCCAGGCGCCGCCACGGTAGGTGGTTGGCTTCTCTCCCATGGGGTAAGGACTCTTATGTCATTGTTTCGACCGAGAAATTTCGCAGCACGTCTGCGGCTCGGGCTGTTGGCGGTAGCAAGCGTACCAGCGCTTGCGTTCGCGCAATCGGCCACGATCACCGGACGTGTCACCGCGACCAACAACGGACAGCCGCTGGCCGAGAGCCGCGTGTTCGTGGTCGGTACGCAGGCAGTCGCTACGACGAATGCCGACGGGCGCTATACGCTGCGCACCGCACCGGGCTCGTTCGACGTTCGCGTCATCCGCGTCGGTTATCAGGAACAGAAGAAGCAGATCACCGTCGCGGCATCCGGGACGGCGACGCTCGACTTCGGCATGGTCGCAGCAGTGGTCAAGCTCACGGAAATTGTGACGACCGCCACGGGTGAACAGCGCCGTATCGAGCTTGGACACTCAGTGACTACGCTTGGCGACATTAGCGCCAAGGTCGAAACGCAACCTGTCACGAATCTTGCCGACCTGTTGGTCGCCAAGGCACCGGGCGTGGTCGTACTACCCGGTAACATGACCGGCTCAGCGCCCACGGTGCGTATTCGCGGCATCAAGTCGCTGTCCCTGTCGAACGATCCGATCTATGTGATCGACGGCATCCGGATGAATTCTTCCACCTTGAGCCTCAATACCGGTGGGACGCAGGTCAGTCTGCTCAATACGCTGAATCCCGA
>JBBQHJ010000228.1:0-8142 GCA_038323865.1 Gemmatimonadales bacterium | reverse complement strand
ACGACTCGTGGCGTGCGAGACCCCACAGCGTGTCGCCCTTGAATTTCGGCACGGGTGAGGTGAGCTCCACCAGCCGCTCCGCATTCGCATACGGCAGTGGCCGCAGCACCACGGCGTCGAGCATGGTGAAGATTGCCGTCGCAGCGCCGAGACCAAGGCCGAGTGTGAGAATCGCAATGATGGTGAAGCCGCGATTGCGCGAGAGCGTGCGCGCTGCCTGTCTGGTCTCACGCTCGATCGTTGTGAAGAAATCGGCGCGCGCGCGTTCCTGCACCATCTGCTCGTCGATCGCGCTCGCGGCACCGCGGTAGGACTCGAAATCACCGAACCGACGCGCCGCTTCCGTTGCCGCCTGCTCGCGTGACAGCCCCGTCGCCATCAACTCCTCGATGCGTCCTTCCAGGTGGAAGTGAAGCTCGTCCGACACGGCAGTGCGGACCCGTGCGCGTGTGAGCGGAAGACGAAAGACGCGCCGCAGGTGCCAGCCCATTCCCTGTTCGCTCATCGCCCGGGCTCCGCGGAGAGCAGCAGCCCGACGGTCTCGGTATAGCGGTGCCACTTTCGCACCTCCTGCGTGAGGTGCTTGCGCCCCGCCGGCGTCAGCCGGTAGAACTTGGCCTTCCGTCCTCCGTCGGTGTAACCCCATTCGGACTCGAGCCACTCGCGCTGTTCACAGCGATGCAGTGCGGGATAGAGCGCACCTTCCTCGATCAGCAACCGCTCATGCGTGGCGCTTTCTATCCATCGTACTACGGCAAGGCCATGCATCGGCGCCCACGAGAGCGTGCGCAGGATGAGCATGTCGAGCGTGCCACGCAGGAGATCGACTTCGGCGGTCGGTGCCATCAAGGCCTCTATTACCTAAGGACGTTAGGGTACACCCTAAGATCGTTAGATGAGACACGCTGTCAACCCGAAAGGTTTGGATGGCTTCGGAAGTGGGGAAGTGGGCATGGTGGAAGCCAATCGTCGACTATGATCCCGCGGCCGTCCTGAGCAACGTGCACGTGCCTGTCCGGGCCACCTTTGGCGCGGCCGGTGCGATGGTGCCGCATCCGGCCTTCGGGGCAGCGATGGTCAGTGGATTGGCGACGCGAGGGTGGCGCCGGGAACGGGCTGAGTTCCCTACTGCTTGTGGAGCTTGTACGAGCTCCCTGCCGCCGGAAGACTGAGCTCGAGATCAGAGGCCGACAGCAACTCGCCGGTGAGAATCCCGCGACTTCCCTCGAGCGTGATGATGATGTGCGTTCCGTCGCGAACGATGACTCCGTTCGACTCCGTGCCCGAAAGGCGCAGGCGTGCGCGCAAGTCAGAGCCCTCACGCGACACGGTCAGCGTGATTGGAGGCAAGGATGTGTCGTCCTTTTGCCAGCTTCCGACGAGCGTATCGGCGGCGGGTGCCGATGATGGTGAGGCGCAGGCGAATGCAAAGAATCCGCAGATGATCAACAGGCGACGCATCACGACCTCGAATTGGCAGTTCGGGGAACGGTGCCGGAGTCGCTACGTCTCTGTCGCGCTCCAACCCACCTGTAAAGAGCACCTCGTGTCCAGTCGAACGGTCACAGCACGCGTGCTCTCAGCGGCGCCCGCCCCCAAACACGGACCGCGTCGGCACGAGCGGCATGCTCGAATTCGGACGGCCAGCGAGTTCTCCACGAGCCTGCGCCTCGCTGCGTGGATTGACGCGCGTGGGATACCCGCATTCGGCGCACCGGTGACGTCAGTGATCACACCTATCTGATAATCCGGGTGTCCCATGCGGCATGCGATCCTCCTGCCTGCTCATCGCCCTTCCCGACGACATAATCCACGCTCTGCCTCTTCCCGGGTCACAGCAGGAGGCCGAATCCGACCGTGGGTACCGCACCCCAGTCGATAGCGATTCCGCGCGAACGATTTGTAAAAGCGATCGGCAAGAATGCGCATGAATGGGATCGCAAAGATCCACGAGATCAGTTTGCCCCTTGGCAGGATGTTCAGCAGCTCCTCGATGGCCGATGCGCCCTGCCAGGTCGTGCCATCCAAGCGCACGAGCTGCAGAGCTTCTGCGTACGCGCGCGGAGGAATCCACGGAAAGCGCAAGATGA
Source organism: Gemmatimonadales bacterium (assembly GCA_038323865.1). Lineage (GTDB taxonomy): Bacteria > Gemmatimonadota > Gemmatimonadetes > Gemmatimonadales > Gemmatimonadaceae > AG11. The sequence continues at coordinate 6,052 of JBBQHJ010000228.1, read as the reverse complement.
GACCCGGGGTCTGCGACGAGACCACTTCGAGCCTGCGTTCGCGATCCCATTTGCGGAGGATTTCCGACAGGCGCGTGCACACGCGACAGTCGCCGTCAAAGACGACGGTAAATTCGCGCCCGAGTCCAGCGGACATTTCATCCATGCCGGCGACGGTGAAGCGGTCGACCTGAACCATCATGCGCTCGTCTGCACCGCGGCACTCGCACGGTGCTCATGCGATGATTCGCTTGCGGCGAGAGTGTCGATGTGCGGCAGATGTGTGAGCGTGGCGCCCACCATACACTGCTCAGCGACGCCTTCCGATTCACATTTCTCTCGGACTGATCTCGGGAGGCCCCCACCATCGGAATGCACTATCCTTGACCCAACGGAACGGGCGCAGCAGAAAAATCTCGCGGCGGCGCAGCAGGATGCGAACCGAATCTCCGTTTAGTCGGCCGGTCAGCAACAGATGCGCGGTGTCCGGTAGCGCCCCATAGGTTACCGTATCCCTGTCTTGCGGGCCGACGATGATGCGCTTCGCGCTGGTATCAATGCGGACAGCGCCCAATCCGGGAAACTGCCCCGCGAATTCCGCCACGACGGTCTGTGGGAAGAACGTGGTATCTGCCGCGGAGAGCGTGTCCCCGTTTCGGATGCGCTGCTCCACATCATAGATGCCGTACAGTGCCGAGCGCGGGCTGCTGGAGAGCATCCGGTGCAGCGTCCGTGCACCATGCAACTCCTTCCACGTGATGCCCACGATCACGATCGTCTGGAGCGCGATCCGGATCCGCCGTCCCCGCCCGTGTGAAAACGGCGGGGTGAGATCGACCGGTGTTGTCGGTCGGTTCAGGACCAGGAGGTCGGCAAGGCGCATGAGGTCCGGCGCGACAAGAACGATCGCCATGAATAAGTAAGTGGTCGAACTTGTCTTGACCATCACATCGTACGAAACGTTCATCGCGACGACGTTGGCCATCACGGCGATCAGTATGAGCGCTCCGAGTGTCGTCGTCCGTCGGAAGAAGAGGAGGAAGCCGCCGACGAACTCTCCCAGACCGGCAAAGATAGTGTACGGCGCGGAGGCCCCCATGAAGCGCCACAACATGCTCATTGGAGACAATTGGCCAAGCGGGACCAACATCATCGAGAGCGCGGTGGAGCCGATAGGTGCGAACTGCACTTGGAATATCTTCTGCGCGCTGTATGTCAGCATGATGCTTCCGAGCTCGTACCGGAGATAAATACGGAACCAGTCGTGCAGCTTCCGATACTCCGTTCGTTTCCGGTCGAGCACCGACCAAACGACAGTGGTGACCGCCGAGAGGAGAACGAGCGACAGCTGGCGTGTCCACCAGTAGACTGTCTCCGTCCCATGCCTGATCGGTGTGACGCTCGATCGCGGAAGGTTGAGCAGATGCGTTCCGATCCATTGCGTCACGGCCGACCAGAAGCCGTCCTCCCACACGTGCATGATCGCTGCCCTCGCACCGTCGACGGCGTGACCGAGCGAAGGGATCGGCAGCAGGCTAACAACAGCACTGGCCACCGAAAAGATGAAGAGTGGGCCGAACAGGATGAAAAAGGTGAAGACGAAGCGGAACGCAATCCGCTGCGCGAAGTGCCACGGTGTTGTGATGGGTCCCTCGATATTCGGAAGCCCACGTGAGAGCGATTTCACGCTCGTTCCTCATCGCCGATCATCCGCGCGTATTCCTGACTCGAGCGTGCGACCCTGATCACGCGGAGCAATCCGGCGTGTGCCCCACTCGATTGAGATTGTGAGTCGGTTGATTACAGACATCCGGGCGGATAATGACGATGATCGCACGGTTCGTGTCGATTTCCCGCGAGCCGAGCACCACCGTGAGTCCCATCGGAATGTTGACGTCGGATGCCTGGAGGATGACGTCCCCATCCTTGCTTACTCTGCCCTCGGCCACCGTCTGACGTGTCAGGAGCACGTCGAGTCGCACTGCATCCTGCGACGTCGCAGACGCCTCTCGAGCGCGGATAACGAGCTTGTAGTGAACATCGCGGTACAGTATCTCTACGGTGTTGCCTCGTTCCGGCAGCATGACGCCGTTGCGCACGAGTGTAAATCCTGTGTACTTGAGCGAATCGCGCGCGAGTGCATCGCGCAGGAGTGCATCGAGGTTGGGATTGTCAGTGAGACGTCGCTCTCCGCGGTCGGCCACCACTACCTGGTACGAGTAGGCCACCTGTTGCGGCGCCATGGATTGCGCATGTGCGACGGCCGCGGAGACGAACAAGCCAAGGACAAGCGCGGCCCGCTTCATTCCGCACCTCCTTCCGAAAGCCAGAAAATGGTGACTTTCGGATCTGGTGATGGAATTACAGTCGCCCTGTGACCCACCGCTGGCCGCATCGACACTCCGCTGGGAGCAACCAGCCTGGCAGGAGCCACCGCACTGATTCTGGCCATTCTGTCCTGACTGCTGATCCACATCAGTAGCGCCGCGGCAACCGTGATCGCGGCAAATGCAGCGATGGCCGCTCGCGACGACGGACGCCGTTCGACGGCGTGTCGCGACGCCGGCCGGGCGAGGTGCATCGCTGCCAGCATTTCTGTGCTTCCCTCCAGGCGCAGCGTCACGGTTCTGCACGCTGCGCACCCTACCAAATGATCGCGCAACTCGCCCGGTACTGCACCCTGCAACTCAGCGCGATCGGCAAGCAGTATCGCCGCACGACATTCACGGCAGTTCATGACAGGAACTCCTTGATCAGGGGTTCATGCAGCTCGAGCATCCGTGCGCGGATGGCCCTGCGAGCTTTGAACAGGTGCGTGCGCACGGTGGCTGCTTGCATGTTCAGCGCACGTGCCACATCCGCGGCGGATTCTCCGCGGAGATCAACGCGCTCGAAGATCAGTCGCTGCCGAGCCGGCAGTTGGTCGAAATAGTTGAGTACGAGCTCCGAGACCGTATGTGCGTCAAAGACATCGTCTGCGCGCGGTGCCTCGTTCGCCTCCACCCGTGCCGTATCCAGAAGCTGCGCCCTGCGTCTCTCGAGCCGTGTGTGATTTATCGCGGTGTTTTTCGTGACGATGAACAGCCACGTAGAGAAGCGGCTGCGACCATGGAAATACTTCACACGTCGCTGAAGGTCAATCATCACGTCCTGCGCGATGTCCTCAGCGACGTCCTCGTCAGGCGTATACCGCATCGCCCAGCTCCGCACTCGTCCGCGCACGCGCTGTACGAGGTGCGCGAACGCGCCCTGCTCGCCGGAGCGTACTTCGTCCACGATCCTCTCGAGTTCTGCATCGTCGGTCATCAGGGTCATCGTGAGCACGTCTTGAGACGACACGAGATCCGAATCCGTTTACTCGCGAGGGCATTGTCAGCGATGCCACTCGTGTTCGCGGCAGCGCCCGCCGCCAAACAGTAACCTCGCCGCCTGGCTCACATGCGTGAGGAGCTCGTAGCCGAGCAGCCCGAAGGCGTAGATGTCTACCCGGTGATCGGCGCTGGCGTCGCCGGCGATCTGCTCCGGCGACATGTGCGCCGGTGTGCCGATGGTCATGCCGGTCGTCGTCGCCACCGAGAAGCGTGAGCACCCGATTGGCTGCGCCGCGTTCGCGACCTCTTGAACGACTGCTATGCACATCCGCTTCACATCGAGGCACTGGCGGACGCCGGTTCCGTGACCAAGACCCACGTCACTCGGGCGTTCCGAACGCATTTTGGCTGCTCTCCCGGCGCTTACGTTCGAGCTCTCCGGCTTGCCCAGGTCAGGCACCGGCTCCTCACAACCCAAGCGACCGTGTCCCAGATCGCCAGCGACACCGGATTCTTTGATCAGGCGCACCTGACGAGATTCTTTGTGCGAACCTATGGGGTTGCGCCTCAGCAATTCCGGGAGACGCACCTTCCTCGCTACCGGCGAGAGAGCTAGCTCGAGAGAAATTGAGGCCAGCGAATGGTGACTCGCTGGAGTTCGCGCCCGGCTCGCGCTGGTCGTACAGCAACACAGGCATGCTCTTCTTGGGCAAGGTGATCGAGGTCGTCACGACGCAGGACTACTGCATAGTCACGCACGACGCACGACGCACGGTATGCCGAGCATGCAGATCGCGTGATTGCAATGCTGGATGGATGCGTATCGGACAAGCGACACGGCGCCGCGGCGCCGGATCGAGTCAGGGAGTAGGAAAGGATGACTCTCTCCACTCGCATTCGCTACGCAACACATGCCCGCAACACGTTAGCGTATCTGATGGCCGGCACCCTTGAACGCATCCATCGCGGAGGGCGGAGGCAACTGGGCACGCGACCTCGGCTACTGGATTCGAGCGCACTGCTGCTGCCGACGCTGGATGAAGAACTACAAGTGCTCCTCATCCACCGACTCACCCGTCAGCGGCGCACCGAGATAGTCCAGGAATTGTCGCAACGCCCGCTCGGTGAGCCCCCACACCGTGTGCTCGCCATGCTGAAACAGACTCACGCGGCGCGAACCAACTCGCACTGACACGAGGCCAACACTCCACGCCTCTTCGGTAAGCAGCGCAGCAATCGGCACCCAGAACGCACTCGCCACCTCCGACGACAATACCAGGTCCGCGCGGCCGCGCACCAGCCCGACATACGGGCGAATGACGATGGACGGAAGAAACTTCGAGCGCGGGCTCAGGTCGTCGAGATGACCGAGTACTCGTCCATCACGTGCAACGTCGATACCCGTTTCTTCCCACGTCTCGCGAATGGCCGTCGCGGCGAGATCCGCATCGTCAGCATCCATGCGACCACCGGGACACGCAATATGCCCACTCCACGGATCCCCATCGGCCTCGGCGATGATCGTGCTACCCACGTCCCGCATGCAGGTGCGAGTCGCAACGGTGTGGTGGCAGTTCGGGATCCTCGCACCACCCGCCGAGCGCTCTTGCCATCGCTGCCCGCGCCCCTCCTGATGCGTGACTATCGCACCGCGAACGATCCGGCGCTCATCGTCAATTAACGCGCACCGTAGACCTGCTTCACTTGGCAAGAACTTCTTGCGCCAACCATGCATCCATGGTCTTCCAAGACGATGGTGCGATTCGCGGAATGAGGCTCCGGTCACGACCCATCACGAGGTGGCCATATCCGGGAACGGAGTCGAACGTGAATCGTTTCCCCATCGTCCGCTTCAGGGAATCCAGCACGGCGACGCTCTTCCGGGTCGGGATACTCGCGTCATCCGATCCGAAGAGCCAGAGGCCGGGAATGTTCAGGGCGGCAAGACGTGTCCGCGCGTCCACACCACCGATGGTCACGGTGTCCATGACCTTTTCCGCTTCCACGCGCGTGAGCCGCGCTGCCGCGCGATCGTCTCCCATGAGGTCACTCCAGGTTCCCTCCTCGCGCACGCTCACGGTTGGACCCGTGACCATGATGATGAAGCGTGCCCGCGGAGACACGACAGCGGCCATCGGCGCGATCCAGCCAGCCTGACTCACACCGAACAGGCCGAGGCGCGCCGTATCGACGCCGGCAAGGTGCGATGCATAGTCGAGCGTGGCGACGGCGTCGTTCGCCAGCAGCGTGAGGTTCGCGAGCGACGTATTGTTATTGCGCTCGAATTCCCCTCCGGTGCCGCCGACCCCGCGCTTGTCGGCGACGATCGACGTCACGCCCTGACGGGCAAGGTGCTCCGCCCACACCGCGTAGAGGCCGCGCTTGAAGGGCGCGCTTCCGGCAACGAATACCACGGCGGGGTGCAAGCCGCCGGTCGACGGCTCATAGATGGTTGCGCCGAATCGAATTCCGTTACCCTCGAACGCCACGTTTCGGCGAATGATGTCGCGCCCCCGGACCAGCACGACACCAATACTCAACAGGACAACACTCGCGAGTGGAGCGAGTCGCCATCGCACCATCGACGATCGGCGCGTTTGCCACCAGGCCAGGATGATGAGGACTTCCGCCAGAACAAGAAGGCGGAATATCGCCGTGTCAGCAGGCGGACCAAACGCGCCTACGACGAGCCGGAGAAGTTCCTCGTTCATCACCGCGAGAAGGACGCTCGGCACCGCCACCGTCCATGCGATTACCTCCAG
>JBBQHJ010000227.1:0-8160 GCA_038323865.1 Gemmatimonadales bacterium | reverse complement strand
GCGAACTCGACGCCGTGACTTGGCTGCGAGTTCTTCATACGGGGTGAAGCGCTGAAGCTTGGCGTCGTTGTAGACGTTTTCGTGCTCATACCAGTAGTTCTCGCCCCACGGTCCGCCGTAGACGACGAGCAGTGTCGGCGTGTAGGTGATTCCCGATTGACCGTAGAGCTGAATTACGTCCTTATAGAGCGGCGTGATCGGCAGCGCGTGCTCCTGGCCCGGATAGCCGTCGAGCGCCATTGTAAGATCGTATCGGAAGTCGAGCGCGCCCTCGGTGGTCGGCATGATGCTCTGTTCTTTCGCCGCCATCAGAATCCACTGACGCTGCTGACGATTACCCGTGATGTACATCTTGAGCGTCTTCGTATCGTAGTACTGGCTGTAGCGTTTCATCACGCGACGCGCGTGTTCGAGATCCTTGATGTCGTCGCCGAGTCCCGGGAAGTAGGTCGGTCCGAACAGTCCGGGGCCGGTGGAGAAGATGCGTGGACCAACGGCAATGCCCGCGTCAACGGCGTCCTCATATGAGAGGACGTCGGTGGTGCCAGTCTGCGGATCGCGCGTGGTGGTGACGCCGTACGCAAGGTTGGCGAGATACGACCACGGCTGTTGATGCTCGCCGCGTTCGACAGGCAAGTGCGCGTGCGTGTCGACAAAGCCGGGGACAATCGTCTTGCCGGTGACGTCGAACGTCTGCGTGCCCGCGGGTGCTTGCAGCGTTCCACTCGCTCCAACACCGACGATCCGATTGTTGTGGATGAGAATTTCACCGTTCTCTATGACTTCGGTGCCCTTCATGGTGACGATGCGTGCGCCGCGCAGCAGTGCGTTCCCGGTGGGAATGTCGCGCTTCGCCTTCATCAGGATCTGCGTTTCTACCGGCTGGTAGCCACGCGGATTGGCTGCGGGTCCTGCGGTGCGCTGCGTGGAGTCGCGTGTGATCGCCGTGTCACCGCGTGCGCGCGCTGCCTGCTCCATTGAGTCGGCCACCTGACGTGCGCGATCGACGTCGTAGACGAAGTGGGAATGGCCGATGGAGTAGTGCACCTTTTTCCCATCGGCGCTCCAGGCGGGGAATTGTCCGCCCACGTCGGTCACCTTTTTCGTGGGGACCTCGGCGTTCTCCGGCGCGGCCATGTTGATGGTCGGTGTTTCGCCAATCACCGGCACGGTGACGAGATACAAATCGTTCGACACCTGCACGAGCGCTTGTTCGCCGCTCGGACCCATCTTGATGAGCTGCGCATTCGTTGCAGCCGGTGCTTCTGGAGTGCGAAGTCCCGTCACCTTCAGGTGTGAGCGTACATCGGTGCCGTCCCAGCGGAGCGAGACCAATCCCTCGCCGCCCGAATACATATAGATGCGACCCGTATCGGCTTTGACGAAGTGCGGCGCGCCGCGTCCCTGTGTCTGCGCGATGAGCGTTGGCGCACCGCCGTTGGCGGGAATCCAGATCAGCTCCGCGGCGCCCTGAAATCCACTCTGCTCCTTCACAACTTGTGCAGGGCTCCGCACGAGAACGATGCGTGATCCATCGGGCGACCACACGGGATCGGAGTAGAGCGCATTCGCCGTTGTCAGCTGAGTGGGACGTCCACCTGCCGCCGGAATTTTGTAGAGTTGTCCACCGTCCTTTGTCCACGTGACGAACGCGATCGCTTTTCCATCAGGCGACCACGCGGGTGCGGCTTCGTTGCCATCGAGATCGGAAATGCGCTTGGGCGTGCCGCCCGGATAGTCCATCGTGTAGAGCTTGTCGAGTGCAACGAATGCAATCTTCTTTTCGTCGGGCGATGGCACGGCGTCGCGAATTTGATGCAGCGTAAAATCCGCCGAGTCGACAATGGGATATGAGAACGCGAGCTTCGCGCCGACCTGAATGTTGGCCTGCACGCGGAACGGAATGTTCGTCGCCGCGGAGCCGTCGACTGGAACGCGCCAGATCTTACCACCGTACGAGACGACAATCGCCTTGCTGTCCGGCGTGAACGAGTAACCGGGTAATACGTCCAGCGATGCGACGGACTCCTGTTCATCTCGCTGGATGGGATACGCGATCCACTTTTCTTCGGTCGTCTCAATGTCGCGTAGACGCAGACCGGTGCCGACCTCGTAGCGTGAGCCGTAGACGAGATATTTTCCGTCCGGCGAGAGTGCGGGCCTGAATGCGCCGCCATGCAGGTTCGCGCGGAGTTCGCGACGTCCGGTTTTTCGATCGAATGTATTGAGCGTGTACTGTGGCATTCCGGCGTTGTATTCCCACACGGCGCCGCGCTGTGCGTACCAGATGTAGCGATCATCTTTCCCGAAGGCCGCGCCGAGCGTGGTGACTGGCGTCGCGCCGTTGAGTGGTGTGGGATCCTTGATCAGCTGGAAGCCGCCGCCGCCATCCTTGTGATACATGTAGAGCTTGGACGGTCCAATCGCGGCGGCCGCGCGCGACACCACGACATACTGTCCGTCGGGCGTCCACTCGGGCGAGCGATAGCGGCTCGTCTTACCCTTGGTGATGAGCTTTGTCTGCTTGGTGGCGACGTCGATAGTCCAGACGTTGTCCCCGCCGTCGCGATCAGACGTGAACACCACGAGCTTGCCATCCGGCGAGAACCGTGGCTGCGCATCATATGCGAGGCCGCTCGTAAGTTGCGTCGCCGCGCCGCCGGTGATCGGCATAGTGTAGAGATCGCCGAGCAGGTCGAAGACGATAGTCTTTCCGTCGGGCGAGACGTCGAGGGAGATCCAGGAGCCCTCGTCCGTATCGAGATTGATCGTTCTCGCTGGAAGGAGCTCGAGGTCGGGCTTTTTGGCGGCAGGCGCCTGTTGTGCCGCGGCCGTGGTGGTAAGGACTGCGGTCAGGAGTGTCGCGATGGAGAGATGGCGGAGCATGGCTTGTGTGGTGGGTGCACGAAAAACCTGCTGTCTCGCGCTCCTGCCTGCCAGTATCCGCTGGGGCTAAAAGGCTGAAACTGAATGCACAGACACTCCGGAATGGGCGCAGACACACCGGATACGGCGGGAAAAACCAGGACGTTTTTTCTTTGAGCTTTCTCCGTCCATCTGTGTCCAATCCGACGTGTCTGTGCAAGCAGTTGTGAAACCCTACTCCACCACCACAGTCGGCGCCGCGGGAGGTTCGGGCGCGCTGGGGACATCAGCCTTCGCCCCGCTGGTGCCTTCATCCGCCCGCTTCTCCTCGTGGATTGCGACTAACGAGTCTCGAGAGATCCAACCCTGCTCCGCCGCATGACTCGCCGCCGCGAAGGTGTCGTCTGCCAGCACGAGCGCTGAACCGGCTTTGAGAACCTGGTCCGCCAACAGCTTCACCGACGCCGAGCGCTCGGGATCCGTGCGAACATTCCTGATGTAGATCGCCAGCACTCGTCCCGGGAATTCATCGAGAATTGCGCGATAGATCTCCGGATCATGCTGGCTATCGTCGCCAATCAGTATGAACGGTAGCTCCGGATTGAGCGACATGATCTCGCGAATGATCGGCGCCTTGTGCGACTTCAACCGGTGCGATGACAACGCGTCGAAGTCGATGTCCCAATCACGAAGATGAATCGATCCGATCGGAATCTTCTGGATATCCATGAAGTCCGCGACGATGTCATAGATGTTCCACGGACTACTCGACACGTAGTAGATCGGATTCGCGCGCTGGCCGTTGTCGCCCGCCTCGAGCGCGCGATAAAACGCAGCGACGCCTGGAAACGGAAGTCGCGTCAGCGCGTTCCCGAGCAGCACCGCTCGCGCCGCTCGCAAGAAACTCGTAAGGCCCGACTGAATCACCGTGTCATCGAGATCGCTGATCACACCAAACGCCGGCGCGCCGGCTGGAATGCGAATCCACGCCGTCGAGCTGACGGACACTCCCGGCATGTCCAGCGTCAGCGGCACCTCATGCCATGGCGAACCGTCCTTCAGCGTCACCTTGAGATCAATCCACTCACGAAAGAAACCTTCATTGTCGGCCTCGATCACGCGTTCGGCGCCGCCAATGTCGACGCGCACCTTGGCGTGCGGCAGCGCGTCGCTGTCCATGCGCCGATAGGTGTTCAACAGGTTCGTCCACAACGAATCGCCCGGCGTGCCCCGCGAGAAACGACGACACTTGATCACGCGACCCTGCAACAACACGCGTTCACTATTTCCGTGGCTGCGATACGCCACGATTTCGTGGCCGCGCTCCGTCTCCGGGACGAGCCCGAGTTTCCGACCGGCGCGGTCGAGCTCATCCTGAACGTCGCCCACGAATCCCGCGAGACGATCACGCCAGCCGCGCTTCGAGTCGCTCATGTGCTACGGCTTCGCGCGCTCCTCTGCCACGCGCTTCGCCAATGATGCGCGCGCGGTTGCTGCATATCGCTTGCACGCTCCATCTGCACGCAGATCGGTAGTCGCACCAGTATCTCGCGCCTTCACGCGTTCCCACAACTGCGACGCGCTCGGATGTGGCGTGATCAGCATCTCGCATGACGCCGTCTCGAGAAAACGATGACTCTTCTCGAAATCAGCGATGGCAGTGGGATAGGTGGTCGTCCGCGTGTAGAAAAAGTTCGGCGCTGAAATGGGCGTGAAGCTGTCGGCGTACACGAGGTCGAGGCACTTCGCACCCTCGCAGGATTTCCACGTCCAGCTGGTGCCTCCCGGAGTGTGTCCTCCAGTGAGGTGCGCGGTGACGGCGACGGAACCTGCGCGCAACACCTCCCCATCGCGAATCACTCGCACGTTCGCGATCTTTGGATAGTCGATCGCAATGCCGTACTGTGGATCATCCGGCTCCGCGCCGCCCCGGCGAAACTCACGCGCACTCGGCTCACTCGCCGCGACCTCGGCGTGCGACGCCGCCTGAACGCTCGCAATGCCACCCGAGTGGTCGTAGTGCGCGTGCGAGTTGACGATCAGCTTCACGTCCTCGACGCGAAAGCCGAGCGCGCGAATGTTCTGCATGATCGGCTCGGCGGATTCCGGCAGGCCGGCATCGATCAACACGTGCCCGCCGGGAGACGTGAGCAGAATGGCCGACAAGCCGTTGGTGCCCACGTAGTACGTGTTGCCGAACAACTTCAGCGGCGCATGCGGCGCGTTCCACTCGGCGCACGGCGGACATGCCGCGGCGCGGTGAGCGCTGTCGCTCTGTGCATGCAGGCTTGCGCTCGTGAGAAAGAGAAGCGCAATGAGTCTTTTCGTCATGTCCACAAACTAGCACTTCCCTGTCGACGGACGCGTTCGGGAAGTTGAAGGGTGCCGATGAATTCCCTGCCGCCACGAATTTGCATGCAGCATCCAGAATTGCGGTATGCTGCGCCTCTTAGCGCATCCGCGTCAACTCCACCTCGGACGCCATGAACCCGAATGCCGGCCACCCCCCGGACGCCACCGATCGCTCGAACATGTCGCGCGCCTTGCCCATGTCGCCCTTAAGGAGATACCAATTGCCGAGGCCGAAGGCGAGCGTCGCGACGTCGACGTCACTGGTGTCGCTCGCCGTAAGCACCGCTTCCGGACCGATCTCTCCCCGATAGAGCCGCAGACGTCGGTCGTATGCGTTGCTGATCGCCAGCGTATCGGGCCGCCGCGCGAGCATCGCCGCCGCTTCGCGTGCTCGGCCGGCGCGCATCAGGGACATCCAGAGCCAATCGGTGGAGCCCTTGAGTTCACCAGCATCCGGTGCGCGAGGTTGCGCGCGACCAAAGGCGTCGGCAGCACCATTGAAGTCGCCGCGCAGAAAACGCAGCACACCCAGGTGGTAGAGAATTCCGTAGACGGTGCTGTCGATACCGTAGCCCTTGGTGAGGTCGGCCATGGCCTGGTCGAAGTTGCGAATGGAGAGGTTCCGGTGACCGCGCCAGCGATACACGATGGGGTCGTTCGGGTTCACCTGCATTGCGCGAGTAAACGTCTGCACGGCTTCCTGCATCTGCCGCGCGCCGGCCTGTGCCGTGCCCAAGGCGACGAACAACGAAATGTTCTTCGGGTCGGCTGCGAGGGCTCGCTCAGCCCGTGCGACCGGACCTGTGTCAGCCAGCGACCGGAACTGCCGCCCGCGTGGATCTCGATATTGAAGTGTCTGACATTGGAGACTTTCCGCGTATACACCTACGAGAACCAAAACGTAGACGGCAAGCTTTGTAACACGCATTGAGATCCTTTCGGCCGGTGGCAGCGAAGAACTTAAGCGTACAGTACCTTTGCCGCGACCCAAACTCGTTCCAGACCCATGACACGATTCTCAAACATCCTCGAGACGGTCGGCAATACGCCGGTCGTGCGCATCAACAAGCTTGGCCCAGCGGGCATCGATCTGTTCGTGAAGATCGAAGCCTTCAACCCACTCGGCTCCGTGAAGGACCGGCTCGCACTCGGCGTCATCGAGGCGGCGGAACGAACAGGAGCGCTCAAGCCTGGCCAGACGGTGGTCGAGGCGACGAGCGGCAACACCGGCATCGGCCTCGCGATGGTGTGCGCGCAGAAGGGGTATCCGCTCGTCGTCACGATGGCGGAGAGTTTCAGCATTGAGCGACGTCGCCTCATGCGCTTTCTGGGTGCGAAGGTCATCCTCACGCCTGCGGCGGAGCGCGGCACAGGCATGGTGCGCAAGGCAAATGCGCTCGCGGCGAAGAATGGTTGGTTCCTGACGCGCCAATTCGAGAATGAGGCCAATGCGGATTTCCATTCACGCACCACGGCGCAGGAAATCATCTCGGACTTTTCGAAGCTCGATCACTGGGTAACGGGCTTCGGCACAGGCGGCACGCTCAAGGGCGTTGGTCGTGTGCTGCGCAAGGAACGTCCGGAGACAAAGATCACCGTGTGCGAGCCGGCCGAAGCTCCGATGATCACGAGTGGTGAGCCGCAGGACAAGAACGCGGACGGATCACCGGTGAAGAGTCATCCGTCGTGGACGCCGCATCCAATTCAGGGATGGAGCCCGGATTTCATTCCGAAGCTCGCGTCTGATGCGATCGAGATGAAGTTGGTGGACCGAGTGATATTGATCCCGAAGGAAGAGGCAATGCACTGGAGCCGCCAGCTTGCGCAGAAGGAAGGAATCTTTACGGGCATCTCAGGCGGTGGAACCTTTGCAGGTGCGTTGAAGCTGTGCGCTGATGCTCCGCAGGGATCCTCCGTGCTGTGCATGCTTCCCGATACGGGCGAGCGGTACCTATCGACACCGCTCTTCGCTGACATCCTGCCGGAAATGAATGAAGAAGAACAAGCGCTCGCCAATTCGGTCGCGTAACAACTGCATCTGCTGAGAGCTTAGAGCTCTCAGCCTTGCTCCGCTGGCTGGAGCTTCGCGCGTTGGCATCTCGATGCGTCCGCGCGGGCTCCAGCTGTAAGCTTCGAGCAATTAGCTGCGAGGCGGGAGCCGCTAGTTAACGCCTTCCAGCAACTTCTTCCGGTACGCAAAGGTCATTCGACGGATTTCGACTACTTCGCCGGACAACTGCAGCCACTCGCTCTCCGCCAGTATTCCTCGGTCGCGCGCGCTGAGGAGGTGGTACTCGGTTTCCGATGCGGACTTGATGCTCATATCCAGATAGCGAGCAAATTCGCGTTGGCTTGCGGCGCCGCAGCCCTCTACCATGGTTGCCGCGCCGGAATCCGCGGCACGCGTGAGTTGCGAACGGATTCCCGCCAAGTCGTTCCCCCGAAAGCCGCGCGCAATACGGTGCACTCGGATCGCCAGGGCATGCGCCCGCCGCCAGCACTCCAACCGATTGTAGTCTCGCATGAGCGCACGATTGTGCGCGCAGCGATGGCGAGCACCACCAAATTGCCGCAAGGCGAACCAGATCGGTGCAGCGTAGCGGCTGGAGGCTCGAAGCTAAACGCTCACAAGCTCACAGCTCAAGCATCTTCACTGGAGGAGGAAATGCAGCCCGGTACGCCCCGGGGTAATCCGACTCCCCGATGCATCCAACTCCCGTAGTCGCGGAGAGGAGGGTGCGCTGGCACTTCAGCATTCAATGTTGATCTTTCAACACATATCAACCGCTATCACTAGCTCGGCTCTCACCGCACGGGAGCAATGAAACATTTCCCTGTGTGCAGCGAACAGATCAATGCCACGAGGGTAGGCAAGTCGCTTCCTCCGACGTGAACACTCGATCACCAACCATGATCATCGCACTCCTCGGCCTCGCACTGGCC
>JBBQHJ010000226.1:0-8170 GCA_038323865.1 Gemmatimonadales bacterium | reverse complement strand
CATGCACTCCTGCATCGGTTCGTCCCGATCCGAGAGCTGCGATTGGCCCGGCGCACAGCCGGCCCAACGCGTCCTCCAGCACCCCTTGAACGGTGCGTCGATCGGGCTGCCGCTGCCACCCGCTGAAACCCGCGCCATTGTAGTGCAACACGAGCTGCAGCGTGCGAGTCGGCATCGAGCTAAAAGCTACCCGAAGCCCCTGAGTAGTCAAGCAATTACGCGCGATTGCCGAGACTGAAATTCACTCTCGCATGCGTGCGGAATTGATGTGTCGTTTGCGATTGACTTTGTCGCCACGCAGCGGTCAACTTTGCACCTCCTCCGCGTCCCGCGGACGGTGCTGACTCCCGCCGGATGCCTCCTCGCACGCTCGCTTCGCTCGCCCACGCGCTCAGCGTCGCCCCCGACCTTGACGCGTCGCTGTTGGCGCTTGCTGACGCACTCACAGAGATAGACCGGTTCGCGCAGGTTGCGCTCGTGCGTTTCGACGCCCGCCGCGACATGATCGTGGACCGATTGCTCCCTGAGGGCGATACCGTCAATGCGCAGCGCCTGGAGACGACCTTCGACCACCTGCCAACGCGTGAGCGAGTCGGCATTGCCGCCGGCGGCAGCTTCGTGGAGTTCGCCGAACACTCGGACGAGTTCGCGCCCCTGTTCGCGTTGAAGAAGATGCAGGACGTGGGCTGGTTGTCGCTCCGCGGCATCCGGTTCGAAGGTCAGCTCGCGGCGATTCTGGTGCTCTTCGAAACAAGAAAGTTTTTCGGCACGCGTTCGTCCGAGCGATTTGCGCCGTCGGCTGCCTTGTTCGAGCTCGCATTCGCGCGCTTCTCCGAGCAAGAGGCTCGGCAGGACGCCGTGCGCACGCTCGAAGACGTCACGCAGCGCGTGCACGGCGAGTACACAAAGAAGCTTGCACTACTCGAAACGAAGTTGTTCCAGGCCGCCGGTACACAGGAGCATCAGGAGCATCAGGAGCCTGAGCGGCTGGTCACGCTCGAACGTGAAGTCTCCGTGGCACTGGAGGATTGTCGCCGTGCGACGCGCCGCGCTGACGCTGTCGAGGCGCAAGTGGGCGCCGCTGTGGAGCAACTCGAGAAGGCGCACATCGAGCTGCACCGCCGGAGTGAAGCGCTGCGCCAGCGCAGCCGCACCATCTATTTAATTGATCGCGTGCTGACGCTCGATTCGACGACAGACGACCCGCGCGAACTCGTGACCGGCCTGCTCACGCTGGTTGGTGATGACATGGGCGCGCAGCGTTGCTCATTGTTGTTGCATGTTCCTGAGGAACACGCGCTCTATCTCGCAGCAGCAAAGGGCCTGGCGGCGAACGTCCCGGTTGGACACCGCGTGCAGTTTGGCGAGGGTGTCGCCGGCAAGGTTGCCGCGACGAGGCAGCCACTTCTCGTGCAGGATGTCGCCGAAGCGCGCAACCATCCACTTATTGCCGACGAGCTGTTCACTACGGGCTCGTTCATCAGCTTCCCGCTCGTGTATCACGGCACGCTGGTTGGCGTGGTGAATCTCGCGAACCGTGCGATGCACGGAATCTTTGTCGAGGAAGACATCGAGCGCGTTCGTCTGCTCGGCCTCGTGATCTCGCTCGTCGCCACGCAAGCCAAGCTGCCAGACCGCATGCTGGAGACACTCAGTGTCGGCTAGTCCGGCGCCCGCTATTCAACACGCCATCAGGCAACTCGCCATGGGACACTCGCTCACCGAGAGCGAGTCGCGCGCCGCGTTCAGCATGGTCATGCAGGGCGAGGCAACACCCGCGCAAATCGCCGCGCTGCTGACCGGGCTCCGCGTAAAGGGTGAGACGGCGGACGAAGTCGCCGGCGCCGCAGACGCGATGCGCGGAGCCATGGTGCACCTGCCGGCCGACAATCCGCGTGATCTCGTGGATACGTGCGGCACGGGCGGCGGAGCAGTGGGCACGTTCAATATTTCCACCGCCGCAGCGCTTCTCGCGGCGGGTATGGGCGTCCGTGTGGCGAAGCACGGCAATCGCTCCTTCACATCGCAGTGTGGCAGTGCCGACGTACTCGAAGCGCTCGGCGTGAAGATCGACGTGAGCGTGGATGTGATGGAGCGTGCGCTTCGCGAAGCGGGCATTGTCTTCATGTTCGCTCCGTTGATGCATCCCGCAATGCGCCACGTTGGCCCCGTGCGCCGCGAACTCGCCATTCCCACGGTGATGAACATCGTTGGCCCGTTGGCAAATCCAGCTGGCGCGGGACGACAAGTCGTTGGCGTCTCAGATGCGAAGCGCGTTCCGCTGATTGCTGGCGCGCTCCGCGCGCTTGACACTGTGCACGCGCTCGTGGTGCACGGGGAGCCCGGCATGGACGAGATCTCGCCACTTGGCCCAACGCACGTGGTAGAGATTCGCGGCGGTGAAACACGAGAGTGGATCATCGAGCCGCAGCGCTTTGGATTTGCGGCGGGCGATGTCGCCGACCTCGGTGGCGGACCACCAGCGGAGAACGCTGCTGCGGTGATGCGGGTGCTGGAAGGGACGGCGTCTGCAACAGCAACCGCCGCGGTGGTATTGAACGCCGCGGCGGCTGTGTACCTGGCACCGAATGGTCCGTCAGAATTCGGAGATGCGATTACGGCAGCTCGGACCGGCCTGAAGGATGGTGCAGGTCTATCGGCGTTGAACCGGCTTCGACGCGCATTTTCGAGCTGAGGAAACGCAGGGTCCTCCACTACGCTCGGAATGACACCCTAGTACCGCCGCATTACTCCGACGACGACACCCTGAATGGTGATGTCGTTCTCGTGGACGTAGAGCGGAGGCATGGTCTCATTGGCCGGCTGGAGGCGAATGCGCCCGTCTTTTTCGCGATAGAACTTTTTCACGGTGGCCGATGTGCCGTGCAACATGGCGATGACCATTTCGCCGTTATCGGCGCTGTGACGATCGTTCACAACCACGAAGTCTCCATCGCGGATTTGCTCTTCGATCATGGAATTTCCGCGCACTCGGAGCACATAATGCTGGCCATTGTGGCTCAGGAACGAATCAGGAACCGCCATCGTTTCCTGATGCGAGATGGCTTCGATAGGAACACCGGCGGCCACCGCGCCTAGCAGCGGAAGTTCGATGGCCCTCGGAATCACATCGCTCGGGAGAATCTCGATAGCACGGCTTTCATTGTACGAACGCTTGATGAATCCCTTACGCTCGAGATTGCTCAGGTGCTCATGCACCGTGGCGAGTGAGCTGTAGCTGAAGTTCTCCGCAATCTCCTCGAAACTCGGCGCATAGCCGTTTTGTTCGGAGTAGATCGTGAGATAGTTTAGAATTTCCCGTTGACGCTTTGTGAGCGGCATGACGTGCCTTTTCGGCTCGAGTGATGGCCGCCCCATTTGGGCGACAGCTGCGCTGCCCGAACAACCCCCGAACAGCTTAGCCGAATAAGTCCCGAAGTGCAAGCATCTCATTCTTGGACCGAACCGACAGGGACTCTTGGCGCCATCGTGGGCGAGGCCCGCCTGCGCGCGAAAGCCTTGGAAACCCACCGCGACGAGCTCGAGCGTCAGATCGATCTGACTGCCGTCGGCCCTTCATTGGACTGCGCACTCCGCCGGCAGTTCGTGTCCCTGCTCGCCGAGGTCAAGCGGCAGTCGCCGTCAAAGGGAGCGATCGCTCCGTCACTAGATGCGGTCGCGCAGGCTCGGGCTTACGCTGCGGGTGGCGCGTCGGGCGTGAGCGTCCTGACGGAACCGGCTCATTTCGGCGGCTCAACCGAGGATCTGCTCGCCATCCGGCAGAGCGTTTCGCTGCCCGCCCTCAAGAAGGACTTCCACGTCGCAGATATCCAACTCCTGGAAGCGCGCGCGCTCGGCGCTTCTGCCGCGCTGCTCATCGTGCGTGCACTATCACCTGAATTGCTGACGCGTCTCGTGCGCTACGGGCTCGGACTCGGATTGGAATTACTGGTCGAAGTGCGGGACGATGAAGAACTCGTTCGCGCATTGGACGCCGGTGCGACGATGATCGGCGTCAACAACCGCGACCTCGAGACACTCATCATAGATCCAACAACGGCTGAACGAGTCATTCCGAAGATTCCTTCGTCGCTGGTTGCGATTGCCGAGAGTGGAGTTCGGTCGCGTGAGGATGTGGAGCGATATGCCGCGATCGGCGCTGATGCGGTGCTCGTTGGCTCGAGCCTGTCGGCGTCCGCGAATCCAGTGATGGCGACGAGCGCGTTGGCGGGCGTCGCGAGGAGACATCGTGCCGGCTGAAGCAAAGATCTGTGGGTTGACGCGCTCAGTTGACGCGGAGCTCGCCGACGCGGCGGGTGCGGCATACCTCGGTGTCATCTTCGCCGGTGGTCCGCGCGAACGCGCACCTGCCGACGCGAAAGCGATTCTGGCCGGACGTCGCGCGCGGAAGGTCGGTGTGTTTGCCGGCAGGAGCGACGACGACATCGCATCGATTGCAGCGCAGGTTGGACTGGATGTGGTGCAGTTGCACGACGGCGCCGAGCCGGAACGTGTGGCTCGTCTGCGTGCGGCGACCGGCCTCGAGATCTGGGCCGTAGTGCGCACGGCTACCGGCGAGCTCGCAGAAGAAGTCGAAGAACTGGCTGATGCTGCCGATGCGTTGCTCATTGACGCCCACGTTGCCGGACAGCTCGGCGGAACAGGAACAACGGTTCCGTGGATCCAGCTGGGTGAGTCACTCGATGCGATGTCCGCCGGCTATCGAATTGTGCTCGCCGGCGGGTTGACGCCGGACAACGTGGCTGAGGCAATCGACTACGTTTCACCCTCGGTCGTGGACGTCTCGTCGGGTGTCGAGTCGTCGGTTGGAATCAAGGACCCACAGCGCGTTCGCGCGTTCATCGCGGCGGCGCGCGCAGCAGGAGCGGCGACATGAGCAGTGCCATGACCTCCGATCGTTTTGGTGCGTTCGGTGGACGTTACGTGCCTGAGACATTGATTCCCGCGCTCGACGAACTCGAGGCCGCGTACGCGAGTGCGCAGGAAGATCAGTCGTTTCGACAGGATCTGTCGTTCATGCTCGCAACGTATGTCGGTCGTCCTTCGCCGTTGAGTGAGGCGCCGCGTTTGTCGGAGCGCGTTGGTGCGCGCGTTCTGCTCAAACGCGAGGACGTCAATCACACCGGTGCGCACAAGATCAACAACACGGTTGGGCAGGTGTTGCTGGCGCTCCGCATGGGAAAGAGGCGCATCATTGCCGAAACTGGCGCCGGTCAACACGGCGTGGCGACCGCGACCGTGTGTGCGCGCTACGGACTCGAGTGCGTGGTGTATATGGGTGAGGAAGACATGCGGCGCCAATCGCTGAACGTCTTCCGGATGAAGCTCATGGGTGCCACGGTCATTCCGGTGTTGAGCGGCACGCGAACGCTGAAGGACGCAACGAGCGAGGCGATTCGCGATTGGGTGACCAACGTGAACGACACGCACTACATCATTGGATCCGTTGTTGGACCGGCGCCGTACCCGCGCATGGTGCGAGATTTTCAGGCGATCATCGGTGTCGAAGCGCGGGCTCAAGTCATGGAGCGTGTGGGAGGTCTCCCGCGCTCCGTGGTGGCGTGCGTTGGCGGCGGCTCGAACGCGATGGGCATCTTCCACCCTTTCGTGATGGACGAGGCAGTCGAGTTGATCGGTGTCGAGGCCGCTGGCGAAGGACTGGATTCCGAACGTCACTCGGCGTCATTGACGCGTGGGACACCCGGCGTGCTGCATGGTGCCCTCAGCTACCTGCTTCAGGACGAAACCGGCCAGGTACATCCGGCACACTCTGTCTCCGCGGGACTGGATTACCCGGGTGTAGGACCCGAGCACTCGTTTCTCAAGGACAGTGGTCGTGCGACGTATGTCTCCGTGAGTGATGATGAAGCGCTCGAGGGGTTTCAGACGCTCAGCCAACTCGAGGGCATCATTCCCGCGCTCGAAAGCGCGCACGCTGTGGCGTGGATCACACGTGAACGCGCGCGCTGGTCGCCGAGCGACGTCATTCTGCTCTGCGTTAGCGGGCGCGGTGATAAAGACGTAGCGCAGGTAATGGAAATGGGTATCTTGGAGGCGTGACCAATCCGCCGCCCCAGCTCTCGGCGAACCAGACGGAGCGCGTAGCGGCGCCTTTCGAGCGCGAGCGCGTCGAGGAGTTGTTGCGGTTGTTCGGGAAAGCATCCCGCGCGCATCAGCTGTACATGCCTAACAATCCCGTTTACAAAACCGCGCATGAAGCACTGCGTGCTGGATTTTCGCCAATCTGGGCTACGCGTGAAGAGCTAGCGCTCGGGTTTACCGAGAACGAGGTGAAGTTCGACGGCGAAACGGTGCTCGAGGAGCACACGCGCGGCAGTGATAGCCTCCCGTGGATTTTTTATAAAGACGGTGTGCGCGAGATTCGGCTGACCAAGGGATTCGAGAGCGAGGAGCTCGACAAGCTCTTGGGCATCTTGCAGCGCGTACGCAAAGCATCGCCCGACGAGGACGACCTGCTGACCTTGCTCTGGCAGGGCGATTTCAATTTTCTCCGCTATCGCTACGTCGACCTCACCGTTGATGCGACGGTGCCATTCGAGGAAGGGGGCGAAGCGCTCGCCGACTCGAAGGTCGACACGCAGCACGCGCTGGATGACGAAGAAGAGGACACGCAGCGCAAGAGCAGCGTCATCAACATGTCGGACTTCGATGCCACGCTCTATTTCCTCGACGAGCGTGAGATCGATTACCTCCAGTCCGAGATTCGTCGCGAGTACGAGACCGACCTCCGGCAAAACGTCGTCGGCGTCCTGCTGGACATCTTCGAACAGCAGACGGAACCGGCCATCCGCGCTGAGATTGTCGAGGTGCTCGACAACTTCATGATTCACATGTTGTCGGCGGGGCAATTTCACAACGTTGCCTATCTGGTGCGCGAGTCGCTGACGACGTCGCAGCGCGCTCCCGAGTTGATCGCATCACAGCGCGACCTGCTCTCTCAGATTCCGTTGCGACTGAGTGCGCCGGAGCCGTTGGGACAATTGCTGCAGTCGCTCGACGAGAGTGATCCGCTGCCCAAGAGCGAGGATGTGTTGGAACTGTTCGAGCAGCTGCGCGGGGGGGCGCTGGGCACCGTGTTCGATTGGCTCGGCCGTACGCAGAACATCAAATTGCGTCCAATGCTCGAGCAGGCCGCGTCGCGCCTGGCGTCGCAGAACACGGCGGATCTCGTGCGGCTGATTCCCTCTCCAACACAACACGTCTCGCTGGAAGCCATACGGCGCGCCGGTGTGCTGCAGACGGGTGCGGCCGCCGCACCGCTTTCCAAGGTTGTCACCGAGGGCTCGCGCGATCAGCGGCTCGCTGCCGTGCAATCGCTGAACGAGATCGGATCACCCGGAGCGCTGCAGGCGCTCGAGCGCGTGGTGGATGACGCCGATCGCGATGTGCGCATTGCTGCAGTTCGGCTGTTGAGCGTGCGCGCGTACCGTCCGGCGCTACCGCGTCTCGAGGCGATGGTGAAGGGCAAGGCGATTCGCGACGCGAACCTGACGGAAAAGATGGCGGTGTTTGAAGCGTATGGGTCGCTGTGCGGCGAGGGTGGTGTTGCCACGCTCGACGCGATGCTTAACGGCAAGTCGCTGTTTGGCCGCCGAGAGGACGCGGAGCTGCGCGCGTGCGCCGCGGTCGCACTCGGGCGGGTCAACACCTCGAACTCGCAGGAGTCGTTGCGCAAGGCGGCCAATGAAAAGGATGTGGTCGTACGGAACGCTGTTGCCAAGGCCCTGCGCGGAGGCAATACATGACCGGTCCTCGCCCAAGTGGCGCCTACATCCGTCCAGCGACGATTCGGCCAACCCCGTCGCATGGGGCCACGACCGATTCGGGCGACGCGTATATCCGGCGAAGCGGCAAGGCGCTGATTATTTCAGTGTACGCCGCGCTGCGGGCGATTCGCATGTATCCGCTCGAGAACGCAGCGGTGCAGAACTCCATCGAGGAGCTCACGACACTGGCCACCGACTTCATCGCGCAAGAGCACGAGCTGGAAATGCGCGTGTCGGGTGAGTTCGCGTTCGTGAACACGGTGCGGCTGCGATTGGATCTCGATAACTACGCGAGTTTCAGCCACCTGCTCACGGTATTTCGGTCGAGGGGGGTGGGCTCGCTGCATCTCCACCGCGCGCCG
>JBBQHJ010000225.1:0-8173 GCA_038323865.1 Gemmatimonadales bacterium | reverse complement strand
TAGCACGTCTGCGTATTCCGGAGAAGATCGCGAAATCGCTCACGGAGGCGGAGCTCCCGAAGCTGGATCGCCCGCTACGATTTGTCGTTGTTCGTGGACAGCGCGGCTCGGTTCGCGCGAAGACGCTGGACGAGTTACAGGTGCTTCTCGATTCGCCGTGGACGGAAGAAGAGGTCGCGCGCTTCAACAAGAAGCGCGAAGAGGCGCGCGAGGCCGCGCGTCCACAGTCGCGCCAGCGTCATGGCTCTGGTCGCGACAAACCACGCCGCGATGGTCCGAATCGAGACCGGCCGAGCCGTGGCGGATCAGACCGCGACAGCTCAGGCCGAGGTGGACCCGGAGGAAGAGGCCGCAACAGGCCTGGCGGCGGGCGTTCCCGCTGATGGTACTGGTGCCGTATACCGCTCCTCGCGCATGATCACGAAGCCTCGCGCGAGGTAGTTGGGCAGAGCCTGCGGCGCATCGAGCGTGCAGGTGTGGAGAATGACTCGAGCGGCGCCGAGCGCGAAAGCTTCCTCGACAGCGCGCGTGAGCATCCAGCCGCCGAGTCGTTGGCCGATGAACTGCTGATCGAGTCCGAAGTACATGATCTCGATGCTGCCGTCGTCGTGGCGCTTGAGCTCGAAGTAGCCGGCGTTGGCGTCATCAACGTCGAGCGTGTAAACGCGGATCTCTGGTGACGCGAGATACGCCGCGAGTTCCGACTCCGTCCATGCAAATCGGTCGAACCACTGCCATGGTCCGCCGATGCGACCGTAGAGCTCGACGTACGCTGACGGCGTGATGTGCTCGTGGTGCGTGATGCGCGCGTGTGCGTCGGGCGCAGCAGCAGCGCGGAGCTTGGTTGGGGATGATAGCTCCAGATGTGTGCGGACGACGTCGATCGTCTCGGTCATGGGTGGAAGATAGTGAAACACTCGGGTTGACATTAGGACCGATCGGTCCTAATTTACCTATGTGCGCACCCGCCGAATCGCCATCCTCGATGCAGCCGCTCGCGTCATCAACGAGCGCGGCTTTTCGCATACATCCGTCGAGGACCTGATCTCCGCTGCGGGGCTCAGCGGCAAGAGCCACTTCTATCACTACTTCAAGTCCAAGGAAGAACTGGGCTACGAAGTGCTGGAGCGGCAATTCTCGCGATTCACGGAGCGAGGGCTCGCACTCCTGCGCGAGCCCATGATCGATCCGCACGATCGATTGACGCTGTTCATCGACACCATGGTGGCACTTCAACGCGAGCGTGGGGCGCACCACGGATCACCGTTCGGCAATCTCGCGGGAGAATTGGCGGACTCGCACGAAGGATTTCGTCGCCGGCTCGATGCCGTGTTCGATGAGTGGGCGACGGCACTCGCCGAGCTGCTTGACGAGATGCGTCCACAGCTCAAGGCGGGCACGAATACCGGACGACTCGCGCTGTTCATGGTGGCCGCCATCGAAGGCGGAATGTTGTTGACGCGCGTCAAGCGCAGCGCACAGGTCATGACGAACGTCGGCGAAGACCTGAAGGCGTACGTGGCCATGCATCTTCGCGACTGACTTTGGAGGAGTAGATGGGAACGGTCGCAATGAGCGATGCCGTCTTGCGTGCACGCTTCGAGACAGAAGCGCTGGCTCACCTCGACGCGCTATACAGTTTCGCGCTGAAGCTCGCGCGTGTACGTGACGATGCCGAGGATCTCGTCTCGGACACCGTGTTGCGCGCATTCGAACGGCGCGATCAATACCGGCTCGGCACCAACATCCGCGCGTGGCTCTTCACGATTCTCTTTCACATGTTCGTGAGCCGTCGTCGTCGCATCGATGCGCGCGAGGTTCCCGAAGGTGATGGTGAGACTGGTTGGTCTCCGAAGGATGTCGTGGGCGAAGCGAATCCGGAGCAGACGTTCTACGATTCGTTCCTCGACGAAGACATCGTCAACGCCATCGAGGCGTTGCCACACGAATATCGCGACGCGGTGATCATGAGCGACATCCACGAGATGAAGTACGCCGAGATCGCGCTGGCCCTTGGTATTCCGGAGGGCACGGTGAAGTCGCGGCTATTTCGCGGCCGGCGAATCCTTCAGCAACGTCTCCGCTCGTACGCCGTGGAGATGGGGTACGTACCAGCGTAAGAAACGCAGGTCCTTTGCTCCGCTCAGGACGACCCAGTCTAAACGTGCAGCTTCATCCTGTGGCGCGCAGCCTTGGCGCGATTACCACAGGTGGCCATATCGCACCAACGGCGACGACCATTCTTGGTCTCGTCCTGGAACACACGGCCGCACCGGGGATCGGCGCAACGGCGCACGCGAAGCAACTCGGCGAGGATGAGTGCGTCGGCGGCGCTCTCCACGATGGAGATGAGCAGTCCCGCAAATGCATCGCCCACGGGGACGAACGCGCGGACGAAGGAACCATCCGGCTGCACTTCCACGCGTCGTGTGCCCGCACTGCGCCCCATGACGCGATTGATTTCATTCAGCGCGTCGTGGCGAATGGTGGCCGACGTCACGCCGCGCTCGGCGAGGGTACGCAATACGCTGCGCACGCGTCGCGCGTCGCCGAGGACGGCCAACGCCCCCGCGGGCTGCTGCTGTGCGCGACGGCGCATGGAGGACGCGCGCTCGCCATCGAGGAGATGCGCGGCTTCGAGCCAGCCGCAAAATCGCTCGAAATCATAGAGCGCATCGGGGCCGCGTGCAGAGGCGTCGGTGTTCACGAAGTCCAACCATAGGCGCTCCGCAACGAACGCGAAGCCGCTGCGCTCGCGGTGCTCGGCCGCGTGACGCGGTGCGCTGAGCCCCATTGGCTGTGCCATCTGTCCCTAGCATATCCCGCGGTGCAGACTCACGGAAGACCGCACGATATTTTGAAGGCGACCCCTTGCACCGACGCATGACAACAGCATTCGACAGCGCGATACTCGCCGCGGTGGGCTCGCTCAATCCTGTGAAAGTTGGTGCAGCGCGTGAAATAATTTCGCGAATTGCACCACACGTCCGTGTGCACGGTGTGGCGGTACCGAGCGGCGTTCCGGATCAACCATGGGGGGATGACGAAACGATTCGCGGTGCGGTGGCTCGCGCGCACGCGGCGCGCAGTGCGCTCGATGCGGATTTTGGAATCGGTATCGAGGGTGGCGTCGTACCGGACAGCGACGGCGGCGTCCGCACCTGTGCGTGGGCGGCGATTGTCTCGCGCGACGGGCACGAGGGTGTCGGTGGCTCGTTGTCGCTTCGACTTCCCGGCGACGTTGCGCGACTGGTCCGCGACGGTCTCGAACTCGGTCACGCGATGGATGCGTACTCAGGCCAGGAGAATGTGAAGCAGGGCGTCGGCGCGGTGGGAATTCTCACAGGCGGCCTCGTGACGCGACAGCAGGCGTACGAGGTGATCGTGGCGTATGCGGTGGCTTCGTTGACAGCAGATCCTTCGCTGCGCGCAGGATGACCGAAGTCAGTCTGTCACGACTTCTCGCGACACCGAGGGTAGTCCCGGCATTCGTGCGTGTCGTCTCTGCAGCCGCTGAAGTCCGTCATACGCCGCGTATTTGTACGCGTCTGACAGCGACGGGAAGTTGAATGCGGCCTGAATGAAATAGTCGAGCGAACCGCCCATGGCGATGACGCTCATGCCGAGATGAATCAACTCACACGCATTCTCTCCGACGATCGTAACGCCGAGCACGCGCTGATCACGGGGATCGAAGATCAGCTTCACGAACCCTTCGACGTCGCCGAGAATCTGCGCGCGCGGGTTGATGCGATAGCCGGAGCGACCGATTTCGTAGTCGATGTCGCGAATGCGCAGTGATTCTTCGCTGTCGCCAACTGTCGCGATCTCGGGAATGGTCCAGACGCCATACGGCAGCGTCTCGGACACAGCGCGTTTGTATTTCAGGTCGAACGCATTGCAAATGGCAACGCGCGCCTGTTCCATGGCGGCCGATGCAAGGGCGGGGAAGCCAATGACGTCGCCCGCTGCGTAGATGTTCGAGACAGCGGTGCGATACTGCTTGTCCACCTGAATGAAGCCACGATCGTTGCACTTCACGCCGACGGGCTTGAGATCGAGCCCGGAGGAATTGCCGATGCGGCCGGTGCTCACCAGCACGCAGTCCGTGTGCAGCTCGACGTCATCGGTGAGCATGACGTGCGCACGGCCCTCGCTCGCGACCACCGTCCGTACTTCGACGTTGCTATGAACGGAAATATTGAGGCGCGCCGTCATGGATTGGCGGAGCGCGTCGCTGATGTCCTTGTCGAGATGGCCCAGCAACCGTGAGCGCGAATTCACGATGGTGACGCGCACGCCGAGTGCGGCGAAAATGCACGCGTACTCACAACCGATCACGCCGCCGCCGATGACGATCATCGACTCGGGAATACGCTGGAGTGTCAGTAGCGAGTCACTGTCGACGATGATTTCGTTGTCGAGCTCGAAGCCGACCGGTGCCTGTGGCGAGGAGCCAGTGGCGATGAGGATGATGTCGCCGCTGATATGACGCGGTTCGAGCCCGAAGCGGGTGACCTCGAGTGTGCGCGCGTCGAGAAAACGCGCGGCGCCCTGCACAGTCACAATGCCGTGCTTATCCAGATTCTCGGCGATCAGCTTCCATTCCGACTCGATGACCGCGCGTTCGCGATGCATGAAGTCGGCGATGGTGATGTCGCGCTTGACGGTGAGATCAATGCCATAGAGTCCGCGCTGGCGCAGGCCGGAGAAGTAGAGCGCCGTTTCGCGAAGTGTCTTGCTTGGTATGGTGCCGGTGTTGACCGCTGCGCCACCCGGCTTTGGAGCGCGCTCGATGAGGCACACGCGCTTGCCGAAGTACGCTGCTTGCGCAGCGCCCTTTTCACCGGCAGGGCCGGACCCAATGACAACGAGGTCGTAGTGCTCGGTTGAGCTCACGGAGCCGGGGAAACTGGCGAGGAGGGCGATAGCAGTGCGTCTTCGCGATACACGATCCACCCGGTGTCATCTTCCGCGACGAGCTCGACCTCGGTACCGAGTGGCAAAGTCAAGTTAGGATTGTCGTGGCCTGCCGGAAAGTCCATCAACACAGGGACGCCAAGGTCAGCGACGAGGTCGAGCACGAAGTCCTCGAAATCATCCTCCTCCGAACGGTCGAGGGAGAGATGACCGAAGATGATGCCCTTCACCTTGGCGAGCAGACCAGCCGCGCGCAACTGAACAAGCCGTTCGTCGACAAAGGACATGGGGTCGCGCACCTCTTCGAGGAAGAGGATGGAGTCCGTGGTGTCGATCTCGTAGGGAGTGCCGATGGTCTGCTGGACGAGGGCGAGATTCCCGCCCACGAGTCGCCCAACGGCCTTGCCGGGACGGACGGTGCGTGCGTCGCCGCGACCGATTTTCGCGGTGGGGCGTGGGACGGTGAGCGCGCTGAGCAACGACGCGGTGGTGACGTCGCGCGAGCTGGGGATCAGGTCGTCGACCGTCGGGCCGTGGAAGGCACGCAGGCCGGCGAGCCGCATCAACCAGAGATGGAGTACCGTGATGTCCGAATAGCCGACGAATGCCTTTGGATGCTCGCGAAACACTGCGGGGTCGAGATACGGCAGCATGCGCACGGCTCCGTAACCACCAGTGCCGCCGATCACGGCCTTCACATTGGGATCGGTCCACATGCGCGTGAAGTTTCGAGCGCGACGTTCATCTTCGGCGCGTTCGTATTTGCGGTTCACCGTGAGTTCGGGATCGAGCAACACGCCATATCCCGCGCGCTCCAATGCCCGCACGCCGCGAGCGAGCCAACGGGGGCGGGGAGAGTATGACGAAGCAACGATGCCGATGGTGTCGCCTTTTTGGAGCGGAGGCGGACAGAGGAGTTGCGTCAGCTCAGCCACGCGTTGCCGGCACTCCTGCCACCGGCGTGTCGGCGTCGTCGTCTTGATCGATGACTTCACGCCTCTTGACCGGCGCAAGCAACGCCTCGATCTCCGCGTTGGCGAGTGCGACGTGCTCGATGTCGTCCCCGACGCGCTGCGCCGCTTCGAGCGACGAGGTCACGGACTGTATGCTCGCGCTTCCCATCTGCAACCGAAGCAGATCGAGCCTGATGTTCTCGATCGCCGCGACGGTGGTCGACAGCCGGGCAGAGCCGAGATCGCGCGCGCGTTTTGTGTCGGCAAGCAACTCGCTGCGATCGCTGTCGTGCAGCGAAACGCTACCGCGATCGAACGCGGCCAGTTGATCGTCAAGCTCGGCGATGCTGTGGCGCAAGGCGCCTGCATCTCCTTCGAGTCGACGGACGGTCGCCGGAAGCGCGGACAGCGCTCGGCGCGACTCCTTGGGCAATGCGTCGAACAGATGATCGGTGGCGCGTCCAAGGGCGATCTCGGTGAGCACCGGCATGCCGAGCGCCGGACGCGAGACGGGCGTGAGTCCCGTGGAGAGCAGCTTGGTCAGCCGCGCCGCAATGCGGCTCTTCCAGAATGAGATCGAGAGCGACGACATCCGCGACGCCAGACGGTAGCGAATGAACTCGCCGAGCAGTGGAACGCCGGCGATGGTGAGCGCCGAGAGCGCCGGGAAAAGGACAAACAGTGCCGTGAAAGTCGCGTCGCCCCCGCCCCAAAACCCGGAAAGCGATCTGCCACTCGTGGTCGGGTCCATCATCGCAGAGCGCATCATGAATCCGCCGATCACGGTCGCACCCGCGCCAATCGGTAACAGAATCCGCAGCCCGCGCTTCACACTCGGAGAGACCTGGCGACGCTCGTACTCGGCTTCCTCGGCGCGTGCGAGCTGATGTTCCCGCAGCGCAGCATGCAGGTCGTCAGGGGTGAATCCTTCGGCAAGAACTCCCCGCAGCCTCGTGACCCACGGGATTGCCGCAACGAAGGTAAGCAGACCCAACGGAAGCGAGGCGATCCATGCCAGATGCGAGACCGAGTACAGCGGAATTGCCGACATCGCGCCCATGCCGATCATCCCAATGCGGACCGAAACTTCTTTCTCGCCCTGTGTCATCCACGAGCGCAGCGGCACCGGGATGTCCTTCGCATGCTCGAACGCGAGATCGATTGCCTCGGCAAAACTCTCTGCGTTGCGATACCGGCGAATGGGCTCCTTGTGCAGGCATCGCTCAACGGCAGCGGCGAGTCGCGGAGGCACCGTCGACGCAACGGTCGTGATGGCCGGCGGCATTTTCGTGAGATGCTGCGTGACGATCTCCGCACTGGTCTCGCCATCGAAGGGCATGCGGCCCGTAAGCGCGTAGAAACCAACGACGCCAAGTGAATAGAGATCGCTCTTCTCGTTGAGCGGTTCGCCTGCCGCCTGCTCGGGACTGACGTAGTACGCGTTGCCCATCACGCGACCATCAGCGCCGAGTGCAGCCGAATCCATCGCGCTCGCGATGCCGAAGTCAGTCACGATCGCGCGTTCAGTTCCACGCTCGAGCATGATGTTTTCGGCGGAAACGTCGCGGTGCACAATGCCAGCGCCATGCGCGTACGCGAGCGCCCACGCCACCTCGCGCAACACACGTGCTGCCTGGCCGGGCAGTAGTGGGCCGCGCGCACGAATGCGCTCGCCCAGCGTGATGCCGTCGACGAAGGCCATGACGATGTACGCAAAACCATCCTTCTCACCGGCCGCGTACACAGGCACGATGTTCGGATGGTTCAGTCGGGCAACGGTCTGCGCTTCGGCGAGGAATGCCTGTCGGAGCTCAGCGCGAACCGCGATGCCGGCAGGCAGCACCTTGATCGCAACGGGGCGGGCGAGCCGCACCTCTCGAGCGAGGTAGACGATCCCCATGCCGCCCCGTCCGATCTCACGATCGAGAGAGTACTCACCGGCGAGCGCTGCCTGGAGGGCGATGAAGTCCGTGTCGGGATGCGCCATGGGCTGGAAGGTATATCAGAGGAGCGAGGAGTGGGTCGGCTTGGTCGTCTGCGCCTCCCTGGCTGGGAGGGGCGAATGTCCGGGCCTCGCACCTCGTGACTCGCACCTCGTAGCTAGATTTCAAGCCATGGCAGCCCCCTCCGCCGATCAGCCGGCCACGTATTTCAGAAAGGGATTCGGCCTCAAGGCCGACGTGCAGGAAGAGCTCGCGTCGGACTACAATGGCCACATCGTCGACATCCTGCGCGAGAACGACAACACGCTCGTGGTGGACGATATCACGATCCGACTTGCCAAGGAATTCGGCTTCTGC
>JBBQHJ010000224.1:0-8182 GCA_038323865.1 Gemmatimonadales bacterium | reverse complement strand
CGCTCCTGCGTTACGCACACTACACGCTCACGAAGGCCCCCGAGCTCGCGTACGATCCAGTCGCGGTCGATCGCGCGATGGAGTGGGGCTATGGACACGAAGCTGGTCCGTTCCGCGTCATGGATGCCATCGGCGTGAACGCGCTGCGCGAAGGTTTCCGCGAGCTGCGTCTCGATGAGCCGGCGTTGCTCTCGCGCGCAACCGACGGCTTCTACCGCGAAACGCCGCAGGGCGAGGAGTATCTCGCGTTCGATGGTAGCTATCGCCGCGTTCCGGAAATCGCGTCGGGTGCGGTGAAGTTGCACACGCTCGCTGCGCGCCACGGTGCGGTACTCGCCGAGAATGAGAGTGCGCGCCTGCTCGACCTTGGTGATGGCGTTGCGTTGCTGGAGTTCCGTTCGAAGATGAACACACTCGGCGGCGGCGTGCTCACGATGATCGAGCGCTCGCTCGAACGAGTCGCGAAGGATGGCCTCGCCGGACTCGTACTTGGCAACGACGATCCGCGCGCGTTCTCGGCGGGTGCGAATCTCGCCGAAGCCGGCGAGGCGATGCAGGCGCGTGGCTTCAAGGCGGTCGAGGAGAATGTGAAGCGCTTCCAGGATGTTGTGCAGCTCGTGCGTCGCGCACCGTTCCCGGTTGTTGCCGCAGCGCACGGACTCACGCTCGGCGGTGGCGCGGAATTCACGCTCCACGCTGATGCCGTGCAGGCCAACTCCGAGTTGTACATGGGCCTCGTGGAAGTTGGCGTCGGCCTTATTCCCGCCGGCGGCGGCACAACGGAGTTGTTGTTCCGCTTCATGGCCGATCTCGATCCGTACGTAGAGGCCGATCCGTTCGAAGCCGTGCGTCGCGCATTCCAGCTCATCGCGCTCGCGGCCACGAGCACGAGCGCGCTCGATGCGAAGCGAAAGGGGTTCCTGAAGACGTCCGATCGTATCTCGATGAATCGCGATCTTCTCATCGGCGACGCCAAGCAGCGCGTGCTCGATCTCGCGCCCGACTACGTCACGCCACTTCCGCGCGTCACACGTGCGCTCGGTCGCGAGGGCCTCGGCAACCTCGAGTACGCATTGTTCTCGTTCAAGGAGGCAGGGCAGGCGAGTGCGCATGATGTTCGCATCGGCATGGCCGTCGCGTACGTCCTCTGCGGGGGTGATGGTCCGCCGCGCATGGTCACGGAGCAGGACATTCTTGATCTCGAACGCGAGGCAATCCTCCAGCTGCTCGGAACCAAGGAGACGCAGGACCGGATTGGTTACATGCTGAAGACCGGCAAGCCTTTGCGAAACTAAGCCCCATGGGCCGTCGGGCTTTCGTGATTCAACAGAAACCAGACGGAGGCAACGGTGAGTTCTTCGAGAATGAACGAGAGCAATGAAAGTGTCAGCATGATCCGGTCGTTCAAATCCGTATTCATGTGAATCCCTTAGTCTGTGCGGCTTGACCGCGCGGAGAAGAAAAAATGGCAGAAGCAGTCATCGTATCGGCCGTGCGAAGCGCAGTGGCCAAGGGAAAGGCAGATGGTGCACTCGCCGCTGGCGGAGTTGCGCCAACGGATCTCGCCGGACGCGTTATGCGCGAAGCGGCTGCGCGCGCGAACATCGACATCGCTTCGATTGATGACGTCGTACTCGGCTGCGCGATGCCCGAAGCGTCGCAGGGATTGAACGTCGCGCGGCAGGCAGCGCTCTACGCCGGTTTTCCCGTCGAGACATCGGCCGCAACCGTTAACCGATTCTGTTCATCCGGACTTCAGACCATCGCGCAGAGCGTACAGGCGATCATGAGCGGCATGCAGGACGTCATCGTTGCGGGTGGTGTGGAGATGATGAGCCAGGTGCCGATGTCGGGCTATCACACGCGACTGCACCCGGAGCTCACCGAGAGCTACATCGGCATGGGCTTTACCGCCGAGCGTGTTGCGGAACGGTTCAAGGTGTCGCGACAGGATCAGGATCAGTTTGCGTTCGAGAGCCAGCAGAAGGCGTTGAAGGCGCTGGCGTCCGGCGCGTTCAGCGGGCAAATCGTTCCGATCCCGGTGAAGCGCGTCACGTGGAGCGGAACCAATAAGTCGGAGACTGAAGGCGTCTTCGATCGCGACGAACTCCCTCGCGCCGAAACGACAATAGAAGGACTCGCGAAGCTTCGTCCGGCATTCAAGCCAGCGAACGGAACGGTGACGGCGGGCAATGCGAGTCCTTTTTCGGACGGCGCTGCGGCGCTAGTCGTCATGAATGCGGAGCGCGCGCGGAGCGATGGCATCAAGCCACTCGCACGACTGATCACGTATGCCGTTGCCGGTGTCGATCCCGACATCATGGGCGTCGGACCGATCAATGCAGTGCCAAAGGCTTTGAAGAAGGCGGGCATGACCCTCGACCAGATCGATCTCATCGAGTTCAATGAGGCGTTTGCCGCGCAGGCGCTGGCGGTGGCACGTCATCTGAACATGGATCTGTCCAAGGTCAACGTGAACGGCGGCGCGATTGCACTCGGCCATCCGCTCGGCGCGACAGGCTCCAAGCTCGCGACGCAGCTCATTCATGAATTGCAGAAGCGCGGTGGTGGTATCGGTATGGTGACGATGTGTGTTGGTGGCGGCATGGGTGCCGCCGGGATCTTCGAGGTCTTCGCGAACTGAGTCGGAGGATTACCGCGTGCCCAGCTACAAGGCCCCGATCGATGAAATGCGCTTCGTGCTGGAAAAGCTGCTGCACGTCGAGCAGCTCACCACACTCACGGGGTACAGCGAGGTTACGCCCGATCTGCTAGCGTCGGTGCTGGAAGAGGGCGGACGTCTCTGCGAAGAGGTGCTCGCACCGCTCAACCAGTCCGGTGACGCCGAGGGTTGTCACCTCGAGAGCGGCAACGTCGCAACGCCGAAGGGGTTCAAGGGCGCCTACGACGCATATGTCGCCGGTGGCTGGACGGCGATTACCTCGCCGGAAGAATTTGGCGGACAAGCGCTGCCGCAGCTCGCGCGCTTTGTGTTCGACGAGATGCTGTGCTCAGCGAATCTGTCGTTCAGCATGTATCCCGGACTCTCGCATGGTGTGACGTCGCTGCTCGAGCGGTTCGCGAGTGACGAGTTGAAGCATCGCTTCCTGCCGCGGCTTGTCGACGGAACGTGGACGGGTACCATGTGCCTCACCGAGTCTCAGGCGGGCACCGACCTTGGAATCATTCGCACGAAGGCAGTGCCCGCGGGCGATGGTGCGTACCTCATCTCGGGAACGAAGATCTTCATCTCGTCGGGCGATCACGATCTCGCTGAGAACGTCATTCATCTCGTGCTCGCGAAGTTGCCCGACGCACCGCCGGGCACGAAGGGCATCAGCCTCTTCCTCGTGCCGAAGCTGCTGCCGACGGATGAAGGCGCACCGGGCATGGCGAATGGCGTGAGCGTTGGCTCCATCGAGCACAAGATGGGCATTCGCGGCAACGCAACGTGCGTCCTGAATTTCGAGAATGCGCGCGGCTGGCTCATTGGCGAGGCGCACCGCGGAATGCCCGTGATGTTCACGATGATGAATAGCGCACGACTCGGCGTCGGTCTTCAAGGGCTCGGCCTCGCTGAAGTTGCATACCAGAATGCGCTGTCGTACACGAAGGATCGGTTGCAGGGGCGCAGTGTGCGCGGCGCGCAGAATCCGAAGGAAGATGCCGACCCGATTGTCGTGCATCCGGACGTCAGACGAATGCTGATGACGATGAAATCGTACATCGGCGGCATGCGTGCGTTGTCGTATTGGATCGGCTTGATGATCGACGTGGAGGAACGTACTCCCGATCCGCTCAAGCGCCGAGAGGCATCGGACCTTTTGGCGCTCATGACGCCCGTGATCAAGGCCTTCTGCACCGACGTAGGATTCGAGATCACGAACCTCGCGCTTCAGTGCTACGGGGGGCATGGCTATATCCGCGAGTTCGGCATGGAGCAGTTTGTGCGTGACGCGCGGATCACGCAGATCTACGAAGGCACCAACGGCGTGCAGGCCATGGACCTGATCGGTCGCAAAGTGCCGGAAGGAGAAGGGCGGCTCGTCATGCGCTGGTTCGAAATGGCACGTGCCGATCTCGCCGCCGCCGCTACCGATGCCAGAATCAGCGACATCGCGTCAGGAGTAAGCAACGCGCTCGGTGTGCTCGAAAAAACAACGATGAGCGTAATGCAACGGGCACGTACGAATGCGGAGGAGCTTGGAGCAGCGGCGTCCGAGTATTTACGGATGTTCGGACTCGTGGCCACCGGCTGGATGTGGGTTCGCATGGCCGCAATCGCCGCCGCCGAGGCTGGCGAAGCGAATGCCGCACGTGTCGCATGTGCGAGGTTCTACGTGCAGCGGTTGCTTCCACAAACCGGCGCGCTCGAAGTGCAGATCAACGCGGGCGCGATGCCCGTGATGGCTCTCGATCCTCAATCGCTCTAAGCATTCGTGTCGAGCGAACTCTATCGGCTGCTGGTTGAGAGCGTTCAGGATTACGCCATCTTTGCGCTCGATGCGCGTGGCCACATCCTGAACTGGAACGCGGGCGCACAGCGCATCAAAGGCTACGCGCCCGAGGAGATCATCGGCAGGCACTTCTCCGTGTTCTATCCCGCCGAGAAGATCGCCATCGGATTTCCGGAAAAGGAACTCGAGCAGGCGGCGGAGCTCGGCCGCTTCGAGGACGAAGGCTGGCGCATTCGAAAAGATGGAACGCGCTTCTGGGCGAACGTCGTCATCACGGCGCTCCGCGAGAAGGATGGATCACTGATTGGCTTTGCCAAGGTCACGCGCGACCTGACTGATCGCCGCCGCGCAGAAGACGCACTGCGCGCAAGTGAAGCGCGCTTTCGCTTGCTCGTGCAAGGCGTGAAGGACTACGCGATCTTCATGCTCGATTCCGACGGACGTGTTATCTCATGGAACGAGGGTGCACAGAGCATCACGGGGTACACGGCGACGGAAATCATGGGTCGCCACTTCTCGATCTTCTATCCTCGGGTTGACGTCTCCACGAGAAAAACGGAACGTGAGCTCGAGGCCGCGCGCGCCGAAGGCAAATACGAAGAAGAAGGCTGGCGCATTCGAAAGAACGGCGAGCGATTCTGGTGCGGTGTGTTGATTACACCGATCTACAACGACGTCCGGATGCTCGTCGGTTACGCCAAGGTCACGCGCGATCTCACCGAACGTCGGGCAGCCCAAGAGCGTGCCCTTGAAGACGCCCGGCGCATTGCACTCCAGGAGTCCGGGCGTCACACGGCCGAAGTGCGCGCACAGGAACTGGAGTCGCTCGCCGGCCAGCTCACCAGGCAAACCACGGAACTGGAAGAGCGCCGAGCGGAGGCAGAAACGGCGAACGAGGCCAAGAGCTCATTTCTCGCGGCGATGTCACACGAGCTGCGCACACCGCTCAACGCCATCGGCGGCTATGCGGAACTCATCGAGATGGGGCTCTCCGGTCCCGTCACTGCTCAACAGTTGAGCCACCTCGAACGCATCAAGCGCAGTCAACAACACCTCCTCGGCATCATCAACGACATTCTCAATTTCAGCCGTATCGAAGCGGGGCAGTTGTCGTATGACATCGAACCGATCGCGGTGCGCGAAGTGATCGACGCGGTCGCACAAATGATCGTACCGCAAGCGAAGGCCAAGGGCGTTGTGTTCGAGCGGTGCGCACTCGTGGATGTGCCAACGTTGCTTGCCGACCGAGCGAAGTTCGAACAGGTGTTGCTGAATCTCCTGTCAAACGCCCTCAAGTTCACCGATCGCGGCGGGCGCGTGTGGTTTAGCTGGGCTGCGGAGCAAAGCGTGGTGACGGTCACGGTGCACGACACAGGAATCGGCATCCCATCCGATCAGGTGGATGCCATCTTCGAGCCATTCATCCAGGTGGGCCGCTCACTCACCAACATGCGAGAAGGCACAGGGCTTGGCCTCGCCATCAGCCGCGACCTCACGCGTGCGATGGGCGGAGATATTTCCGTGAAAAGCGTTGTGGGCCAAGGCAGCGCATTTACGATCTCGCTGCCTCTCGCGAACCCGTCAGCGTGATTTGCGCTTGGCTTTTTGCGGCTTGTCCTCGAACAGCATATACGCCGGCCCGGCCGCATAACCCAACGCGTGAATGAATTTCTCGAGTCCGTCGGCGAGCAGCTTGAGATCGCGCGCAGAAAGCGTTTGCAATGCTTCGAGCAGCAGCGTGGTCGGGGCCTTCGGCGCTTTCTTGAGTATGGCGCGGCCTTTGACGGTAATGGAGATTGCGGCGCGACGCCGATCTGTCGCGGCCGTCGCGCGCGACACCAGCTTTGACTGGAGCAAACGTTCCACCACCGACGCCACCGACGACCGATCTGTCATCGTGCGCTCGGCAAGCTCCGAAACGGAGGCATGCGCTCCATCTTCGAGCGATTGCAGCACGAACAGCTGGGCTGCACTGACACCGGCCAGCGCCTGGGTGTCCTGTGCCGACAGGCGCAGGCCACGGGAGAGGCGGCGGACAGAGTTCAGGATGCTTGCCGTGGAGTCGTGCGACGTCGATTTCATGTCTATCGATGTGTGAGCCATTCGCCGCAGTGGGAATGAGTGGCAATGGTGTCTCACGAAAGTACACAGCTCGCAACGCGGCGGCGAGGTTCATTCTATCTTTCTCCGGCCCGCCAACCTTTTTACGTCCGCTGCCGTGAGTCCACTCGAGCTGCTCGCTGCAACTGTCGGCGCCATCAGTGTGTATCTGAGCGTGCGGCAGAATATCTGGAGCTGGCCCACGGCAATTGTAAACGTCGTGATCTATGCGCTCGTGTTCTACGACGCGAAGCTCTATGCGGATATGGGGCTTCAGGTCATCTACTGCGTCCTGTCCATCTACGGCTGGTACGAGTGGCTGTATGGTGGCGAGAATCGCACGCAGCTGCAGGTGACGAAGACCGGCGTACCGCTCGGCGCGTTGTTGTCTGGTATTGCGTTGGTCGGTGCAGGTGCGCTCGGCGTGATTCTTCAGCATGCCACCGACGCTGCACTCCCGTTCATGGATTCGTTCCTGTCGAGCACGAGCCTCGTGGCGCAGTGGATGATGACGCGGAAGAAACTCGAGAACTGGCTGGTGTGGATCTTTGTTGACGTCTTGTATGTGGGCATGTTCACGTTCAAGCACCTCTATCTCACTGCCGGACTGTACGCGGTGTTTCTTGTGCTCGCGGTGCGCGGGTACATCGATTGGAAGCGTTCAATGGCGACCGGCGAGTCGGTCACTGCCTGATGCAAGCACACCTTCGCCGCATCTGTGTCACCGGCCCTGAATGCACGGGCAAGACGACGCTCGCCCGCGAACTCGCCGAGTATCTCGGCACTGAGTGGGTTCCCGAGGCGGCGCGGCGCTATGCCGAACGTGTTGCACGTTCATTGACGGCGGACGATGTGCTGCCCATTGCGCGAGAGCATATCTCGATGGCGGATAGTGTGGTCAACGATGTCCGAGCCGCTGGTGGACGCTCGGTGGTATTCGACACAGATCTCGTCAGCACCGTGGTGTACGGAAAGCATTACTACGGCTTCGACGACTACTGGCTCACCGGCGAGTCGGTGCGGCGTATGTCCGACATCTATCTCCTCTGCGACGTCGATCTCGCATGGGAGCCGGACGGCATTCGCGACCAACCCGAGTCGGCTGACGTGTTGTATGCGGCGTTCACAAAAGAGCTTCAGCAGCTCTGCGCAAACATCTGCGTCATTCGCGGTTCGGGCGACGCCCGCCGGCTCGCCGCCATCCGCGCCCTGGCCAAGCTCTAGCGAAACGAAGGGGTAGTTCCAATGTTAGCTGAGTGAAGATCCGCGTCGCGCTCCTCGGGGTGTTGCTTACTTCACCGGCTATCGCGCAGAACGTGGTGGTGCGGGCCAATGCGGGTGGGCGCATTCAGGTTGAACCCGGCGCGAAGGTCACGATCCCGGTCGTCATCGACATGACGGCAGCGAGCGGTGGCAACATCGCGTCGCTCAACACCGGCATGAGTTGGCTCACGAGTCGTCTCGTGTTCGATTCCGTGCGCACCGCGGGCTACGGCACGCTCACACCAAATACGACGAGCACGGCAACCGGATCACTCGGACTGAGTGTGACGGGTGCGGCCACGACGACTACCGTTTCGATGGCCAATGTCTACTTCACGGCGGCAGCAGTCGCTGGTGGAACG
>JBBQHJ010000223.1:0-8226 GCA_038323865.1 Gemmatimonadales bacterium | reverse complement strand
CACCCAGTGTGCGGCATCAGATTGTTGATCTCCCGACGTTTGGAGCTGCGATTCAGCCAATGCATAGTCCGCACGTGCGTATGCGTCGCGCGCCTGATCCGCGTTTGTCGTTTCGGCGAGTGGCGCGGCGAACAACGTGTTGATGGTTTCGTGGAGTGTCGGCGCTGGCGCGTCGGGCGTCGGTTCGTGCACATCGAGGTGAAAAGCTTCGGTCGACGCCGGCAGCCACGATTCCGTCTGGGAACGTCGCACCGCTTCGCTGCGCGGTGTTCCTGCTTGCCGGTAGACAAGTCCCGCACGCGTCTGTTCGACGTCGCAGTCGATGTATTGCGTCAGCAACGGATCCGACGGACCCAATACGAGGCAACCCCCCGGCGCGAGACTCGCCAGCAAACGGGTCGCAATGCGCTCGATGGTGGCGCCATCGAAGTAGATCATCACGTTTCGGCACAGGATGAAGTCTTCCCGACCGACGTGGCATGCATCCGACGGATAGTCGTCGGTGGCGAGATTCAGCGGCGCAAAGCTGACTTCCTTGCGAATCTGCTCATCGAGTTTGAAGTGCGGACCCGTGCGCGTGAACCAGCGCGAAAGCCGCGCATCGGAGATTCCGCGAAGTGCCCAGCGTGTGTAGTGGCCCCGGCGCGCCGCTGCCAAGCGCGGAAGGGCGATGTCAGTGCCGACGATACGTGCGGGATGTGTCCAGCCGAGTTCGTGCAGGAAGATCGCGATCGTGTACGGCTCTTCTCCGCTCGCGCAGCCTGCGCTCCAGATATTGAGCGGCGAGACGTTCTCCGTGGCGTGACGTTTTTCCACGATCGCCGCCAGCGCATCGAACTGCGCGCTGTCACGAAAGAAGTAGCTCTCACCGACGGTAAGCTCCGCGAGGATTGCGTCGCGAACATCGCCGGCAACGAGCATGCGCTCCGCCATGGTTTCGGCGTTCGCAATACGGAGTGTTGCCATCGCGCGACGAATGCCGGCTTCCGCACTGCCAAATCGCGACGGCGGAAACACGAGACCAGCATGGATCCGCGCCAACTCGGCGACCTTGCTGAAGGCGGGATCGCTCCACTGTCCGGGAGTTGCAACGCGAGCGCGCGCGACATGCTGCGGTGCGGTCACGAGGTGCGCTCTGCGAGTGCGGCGTCCAGCGCGGCCTGTTCAGTGCTATTGAGGAACGTGGCCGCATCGTACAACACCAATGTGCCATCGCTGATTCCGACAACGCCGCGAACGTGCTTGAGTGTCGGCGATACGGCTGCCGGCGCGACGAGCTCTGATTGCGGGATGTCGACGACGTCGGAAACGTCATCGACGCGCACCGCAATCTGTCTGGCGTTGACCTCGAGCACGACAAGGAACTGCGAGGTGCGTAGCTCAACAGGGGGAAGTCCCAGGCACGCACGGAGATCGATGACCGGAATCGGCGTGCCGCGAACATTAATTGCCCCTTCCACCACGGACGGCGCACCGGCGAGCGGCTCAATGGCGACCGCCCGAAGGATGCTCTGAACGTCTGTGGTGAGAAACCCAACTCGCGACCGGTCCAGATGCGCGATGAGCGCGTGGGTCGATTGCGAAGGCAAAGTCGAGGACATTCCCAGTGTGAGTGCATGTTCGGGACCATCTGTCGACCTCGCTTCGCCGCGGACATCATGACCGCTATCGGTCCCTCACGACCACCGTGACCAGCGGCGTGAGTTTCTCCAGCAATTTTGGCCCAATCCCCTTCACTCGGCCAAGGTTTTTCACGGTGCCAAATGGTCCGAGCGAGTCACGGTTGGCGACGATACGCCGCGCCAGCGTTGCGCCGATGTAGGGAAGTTTTTCGATCTGATCTGCAGTGGCGTGATCGAGATCGAGGAGCTGTTGTCCACCGCTCGCGGGGGGGCCGGCCTGCGGTGCGAACGCTCCGCGATGCGCATCAATGTCGATTCGTGGGCTGGGCGGCGGAAAACCATACGGCGACTTTGCGTAGGGCTGGTCCGGGCGCGCGAAAGTTGGTGGCACTGAGGTTACGCCGCCGATGACAGTGGCCAGCGTGTCGGCGCCGCGTGGCTTGCGTCCTTTCCCTTTCGGCTTTGCGGCTTGCACGTGTGCAGCGCTGTCGGCGGCACGTGCCTGCCGCGCGATGCCCTGCTGCTCTTGCTGCGATGGTGCTGATGTCGATCCGGCGCGGAGCACGCGAACGGCTCCGCCGAGCAGGATGACGATGGCGACGAAGGCGAGGGCCTTCTGTTCAGAGGGAGTTGGCATGGCGCCCAATCTGTGCTCCCTCTTTTCGGTTACATCACCGAATTCGTTCGCGGCGTATCAAAAACCATGAGGTGCAGATTCCTCGACTTCGCTCGGAATGACTCCAGGTGCAGATTCCTCGACTTCGCTCGGAATGACTCCAGGTGCAGATTCCTCGACTTCGCTCGGAATGACTCCAGGTGCAGATTCCTCGACTTCGCTCGGAATGACACCAGGTGCAGATTCCTCGACGGCGCTCGGAAGGGTGCGCTACCCCTGAATAATCAATGCGAGCGCGACGTCACCGACAATCTGGAGCGACTGCTTGGAGATATGTTCCATGGTGTCGCCAAGCGTGTGGTGGTAGTTCGGGCTCACACCGCCCGAAACGGCTGGCGGTCCGTAGTCGAGATCGATTACATCGATCACGCGCATGCCGCGCTCGAGGAAGGGAACGTGGTCGTCCGTGACGGCATACCCCACCTGTCCCACGAAATACTTGGCGTAGCCCAGCTCCGCTGCTTTCTGCCACACGCGCGTGACAACTTCCGGCGCGCCGTCCACCGACTTGCTCTCCTGCAGGATGTTGAGATCCTTGTCGGCGATCATGTCGAAGAGCACGCCGAACATCGGGCGATAGTCTGCAGTTGGCAGGTGTTCCGCGAAGTACTGCGAGCCGAGCAGGACGTCGGTGTACGGTGGATCAAATGATTTGCCGTAGTCTTCGCCGTCGACAAAGAGTAAATCGACGCCAACGGTTGGCGGCACTTTCTTCATTGCGTCACCGAGGGCGATGAGCATGCCGACGCCGGCCGCGCCATCATTTGCGCCAGGGATCGGCGTGTTGCGGTTACCGAGCACAGGATCGCTGTCGGCCGTGGGGCGCGTGTCCCAGTGCGTGATGTAGAGAATGCGCTGCGTGGCCTTGGGATTGAACCGCGCGAGCACATTGCGGAGCGGAATGGAATCGCCATTGAGCGTCTTGTGCTTCCAGGTCTGCTCAATCACGGTGTCGGCGCGCTGCTTCATCATGGCCACGATCCAGTCACCGGCCTTTGTGGCGCCGGCCGTGCCGGGAATGCGCGGCCCGAAATTCACCTGCTGCTGCGTGTAGGACCACGCAGAGTCGGCGTTGAAGTCCGTCTTCGGGCGCGACGGAATCTTGTCGCATCCAATGGCAGAGAGGGTCAAAACGGCGGCCGTCAGCACTTTCATTTCACTAGGGTAAGCGATTGTTCGGAATCTAGCCTGCGCATTTACCGGCCACTCTATCGGGACGTTCTGACGACAGCCTGCACAGATTTGAACGGAGGAACAACGGACACTCCGGGATACATCGGGAACATCGTTATTTCTTCATGTTTCGCACTTACGCAGTTGTTCCGCCGTGTCCGGTGTTTCATCCGCTCACGTCTGTGCAGGCATTTTCAAGCCGCCCCGAGCGAGCGGCTGTGTCGCGGGGCTCACTTGTCTCCAAAGAACTGCACTTGGAGAACCGTCGACAACACGAGCTGCGTCTGCCGACGATTGAAATTGTTGTCGAACGTAGTCACACGCGATCCCTGAAGCGTAAACACCAACGTCTCGCTCAGGTCGGTATCGGCGTTGAAGCTGATGGACGAGCGCCCATTGTCAGCCAGGCGGCTGGACGCGAAATGCGCGAGATCATTCACGAACAGGTTCGTCCGGGAGTTCTGCCAGCCGACATGTGTCCGAATGTCGCTGTCGAGGGTGAATCCGAGCGACTTCGGCAACTTGAACGGACGACCGACGTCAACGCTCATCTCCTCCGTGCGCCCAGCCGCAACGGAACCCGGCAACGAATCCGTACGAATGGTGCGGTTATACCCCGCAGACGTCGTAAGTCCCCTGGCAAAGCCCCACGCGACGGACGCATTCAGCGGCATGGTCTTCACCTGTGACCCACGCAGCTCGGGACGGAAGCCGAATTCATCGCCCGGCAAAAACGCCGTTCCATGCGAGAGCGCATAACCAGCATTGGCACCAAGCGACTTGATGAACGGCTGCACCGATGCCGGCGGGCGCCAATTCCAACGCATACTCACGTCGGGGAAAACAGTCTGCGCGCCGTCGGCAACCGACTGCGCATTCTCGGTGCGGCGCGTCCAGCTCCGCGTCGTCGTCCGGCGATAGCGATTGACCAACACCACGTTGCCGGGGAACAAGAGAGACTGACTCGCCGTGAGCGCCTGCGTCAAACCGGTTGCTGCCGCGAGCTCACCATTCACGCGACGGAACGCATCAACGCCGCCGACGCCGAACTGCAATCCGAGCGGCGCCGCCGATGACGCACCATCGAACGCCGAGAGCAGGCTGCGATTCACGTTGATGTCGATCGGTGCGAACACTCCGGCAATACGCCGCGCAAATGACGAGTCGGCGCCATAAATACTCAACGCCTTGCCGACATCAATCGACAAGCCGCCGCCGAGGTTCTGCGACGCGGTGATGCGGCGCGGTAAAAGCAGATCCTTCGCTCCCCTCAGGATGACACTGCTCGTGTTCGCATCACGCAACATTCCATACTGCGTTCCGAAGTCCACGCGCGGCTTGAGCCACTTCGAACGCTGCGGCGCATACGCAAACGACGTGAGCAGCGACCGCTCACGCTCCATTCCGACATTCGCGCCGAACACACTCGCACGACTCTGCGTCGCTGCTCTCGCAGCCGCTGTCGTGTCGCCATAGTCGCGAAGATCGCGCAGCGACACGTAGTCCCATCGCGCCGAGAGCTCTTCGGTGGGACGGAACTCGAACGTGCTCGCATTGCGCCACAAATTCTGCTCTGCCCGCGACACGCGTGCGGAATCGTCAAATGCGTCGGCAGGCTTGAGGAACGAGAAGCGAGTATCCGTGCCGCGCACCACGCCGCTCGAGAATCGAATGACCGTTGGATTCCATCGGAACGCCGCGGGCGTATTCGACGTATCCTGCGTACTCGACAACCCCAACGGCACGCCCACAATGCTGGGCACACGCATCGTGCGGGCTTCGGCTGCCAAGTTGTAGTCCAGCGTGAGGGCAAAGCGATCGTTGTTACCGCGTTGATATTCGTTACGGCTGTCGCCGGAGGTAAACGTCGACGTCACGCCAAGGTTGTCGACCAATGCGCCAATGACGGCATTTCCAACTGGAGCAATGCGTCGCAGCGTCAGCGCGTATGTCGTGATTCCGGTGGCCGGCGCACGCAGATTTGGAACGCCGGCGCCCGGCACATCGGTGCCGCTCAGGAACATCGGTGTCGACGTGGCCGAGACGTGCGTCACGGTGAGTGGCATCGCAAAGCCAAGTCCGGCGGGCAACAATTTCTCGAGGTGCAACGTGCCCACGACATCAAGCACGCGATCGTCGATGAACGACGGTTGCTCGGCGAGTTGATGAAAGTATGGATCCTTCTTGGTAAAGCCGACGCGCACGTCGGCAATGTCAGCGGCGGACAGTGCCACGTTCACCTGCCCTGCATACCCGGGCCGATTGATGGCTTGCCCCAGTCGGATGTCGTCGATCCACAACTCGAGCGAATCCGCCGGACCAATCGCACTCGGCGCATTGTTCGCCGGGGAGAGACGCACCATGCCCACCGCCATCTCCTGCACGGCGGCGAGATTGGGTGGCGCAGCGCCTGGCTCGACCGTGTACACCATGTAGTTGCCGTCGCACGCGACGTAGCGCTGCTGCCCAGCGAGTCCTGGCACCTGCGAGGCATTCACCAGCGCAGCGTCTGTGGCTCCACACGACAACGTGTCTCCCTTGTTCTGGAGATACGCATTCTGAAGCCTTTGTCGCAGTGCGAAAAAACGATTGAGATCGACGATGACCTCAGGATTCCACGCTTCCTGCCCCGGGCCCGAGTTCGCCGACGTTCGATACAGATAGAAGTTGTTCGGATCGCGGCCGAGCTTCACGTAC
Source organism: Gemmatimonadales bacterium (assembly GCA_038323865.1). Classification (GTDB taxonomy): domain Bacteria; phylum Gemmatimonadota; class Gemmatimonadetes; order Gemmatimonadales; family Gemmatimonadaceae; genus AG11. Next base: position 2,058 of record JBBQHJ010000223.1, on the reverse strand, counting down.
ATCTGGAGCTCGCCGTTCGGGCCCCACCCGTTGCGCCGCCCACGTGCCCACAAGCGAAGCTGCTGATAGCCCATGAAACTCTGCTGCCCATTCGGGAAGCGATAATACGCCTCGGCACGACCATACAGCGGAAGATTGCCCGCCTGAAGACGCAATGAACGCTCGTTGATCTGGACGTTCGTTGTCGCAAACTGTGTTGCGCGTGTGTCCGGCTCGTCGGTCACACCCGGTGGCGACTCGTAGTTGTCGCCGTTCAATGTGCCGCGATCGGCGGTTCCCACGAGCGAACTCACCGTATATCCGCCAGCGGGACGCTCACCTGCAATGCCGGCGAGCGTCTGCTGGTTGCGCTTGACCCACGGCGCGCCGGTGAGCTTGAGCCGTGCGAGCGCCACCTGCGTGAAGTCGTTGTCGGCCGCCCCGGCGCCAGACATCATCGTCACGCGCAACGCGCGCACGCGACGCAACAACACGTTGTTGAGTGTGTCGTCTGCGGCCCGAAATGGAATGCGAACGAGCACCCAGCGCAGTGTGCGTGGCTGAGACGTGCCATCAATGCGCTGCGTGTAGGTACCGCCAATGCGAACCCAACGTTTGGGATCGCTCATGTCCACGACAAAGCGAAGCAACCGCTCTTGATCGCGCGCACCGCTCGGAAGATTGAGCACGTTGTCGAGATCGATGTCTTCTTCGTCGAGCCGGTTGTTTCGAACGGTGCAATTGGTGCGCGTGTCGCCGAGCCGCACCAGATCGCGCGTGGGCGCCGAGCAGACCGGAACCTTGAATACCTTGCTGAACGATCCGTTGTTGTTCACGACCAGGGTGTCGACGAGATCACCCGGCAATCCAACGTCATTCACGGCGGCGTTAAACGCCCGCGACAGCGGATCGCGCTCCGTATCGAGAGTGTCAAAGCCAGCGAGCTTGCGTCCTGTAAACAACGAATCGGGCGAAGCTCCGGTCCGCACAACCAGCGACTCCGGAGAGAACGCCAGCCGATTCTCCGAAATCTCACCGAGATCGAAGATCAACGTGGGATTTGTGGATCGCCGCGCGGTCGCCGTGTCCACCAACGTCCAGAACTCGAGATTCTCGGCACGTGTGAGATCTGTGCCGGCGGGACTGAGCACCGTACGCACGCTGCGATATCGTCGACCGGACGTCGCATTCGCCACCGTCCACGCGTAGCTGTTCGTCTCGGCGTGGTACTGGCCGCCAATGCTCGCGGGATAGAGCGTGAGCCAGAGCAACTGCTCAGTGGTGGTGAAGCCGAGCCCCAGTACGGCAGCGTTTGGATCGATGCTGTCACTCGGCACTTGCACCAGCAAGCCAGTCGCGCCGACGCCCGTGCTCTGGAACGCGAGCGTCGATGCGCGGCGAGTGTCGAATGGATTCGCGCCGTAGCGCTGCGGTACTGTGCGACCGTCGGCAGGCTGACTCGAGAGTGCCCACGCCTGATCGGAGAGATTGACGTTCACGCCCGCTTCGCCGTCGAAGCTTTCGATGTACGCCTGCTGCTTCGAGCTGGCTTGCGGCCGACTCGTCGCAAACTCGCCCTGTACAATCAGGCGCGATGGAACCTTTGAGTTGACGAACGGCAGCTTGTTGACAGCGCGGCTGAGCGGTCCAATCTCCCAGCCAAGCTGCCCATTCACGCCGGCCAACAGTGATTGATTCTGCTCGAGCCCTAATTGCGGTCGCGTGAACCCCGTGCTCTGCGACTGCTGGAGCGCCATGAAGTTGAGCTCTCCGTTCGAGAACGCGAGACTGCTTGTGAGACCGAGCAGCGTTGTTGGTGTCGCCGCCAGCGCGAAGGTGGGATTCTCTTCGTAACGCACGCTCACGGTGCGCTGCCGATTGAACAGCGTATCCGGCCGCGCGAAACTCAGGCGTCCGATGTCATAGTCGATGCGGTAGTCGACGTCGCGAATGAGCGGGCGTCCGTCGAGCACCACGCGCTCCGATGCCTGACGAATCTGAATGCTCCCGAGCATGATCGCGCCGGCATCAGCCGTGGCTTCGGTTTCGTACGCCACCTTGAGCCGGTAGACGTTCGCC
>JBBQHJ010000222.1:0-8259 GCA_038323865.1 Gemmatimonadales bacterium | reverse complement strand
CCGCTTCCTGTATCTCCTCGATGAGCGCCCAATCATGACCGGTGACGCGCGGACCAACGCACAGCCGAACCAGTCGCCGACTGATGGCACCATCGTCGAGTTCCAGCTGAGCAATGAGGGTGGCCGTAAGTTCCAGCGCGAGACGGGCAAGCACATCAAGGATTACATGGCGATCGTACTCGATGACATCGTCATGGGTTATCCACCGGTCATCAACGGCGCCATCGGCACGCGTGGCCAGATCACCATGGGGCAGGGCCGCGATCTCCAGGCGGCGCAGGATCTTTCCCTCGTGCTGCGGGCGGGTGCGCTCCCGGTTCCGCTGCGTGTTGCCGAGGTACGCACCATTGGGCCGAGCCTTGGTCAGGACTCGATCAACAAGGCGTTTCTCGCCGGTGGTATCGCAATCTTCCTGGTGGTCGCGATCATGCTCGGCTACTACCGCTTTTCGGGTATGCTCGCGGTTGGTGGTCTGATGCTTTACGTGCTCTACACTCTTGCAACGCTGGCTGGCTTTGACGCGGTACTCACGTTGCCCGGCCTCGCTGGCTTCGTGCTCTCGATCGGTATCGCTGTCGACGCGAACGTGCTGATCTTCGAGCGCATTCGCGAAGAGCTCGCACGTGGCAAGACAGTGCGCACGTCCATCGACGAAGGATTCCGCCACGCGATGCCGGCCATCATCGACTCGAACGTGTCGACCGTCCTCACTGCGGCGGTGCTTTATCAGTACGGCACCGGACCAGTGAAGGGCTTCGCCGTCACGCTCATCGCAGGCATCGTTGCGTCGCTCGTGACGTCGATCTTCGTCGTTCGCACTTTCTACCTCCTGTGGCTGAACCGCTCGCGCGGCGCCCAGACGCTGAGCATCTAAGCCATGCCAATGCTGCGCATCCTTCACGATACCAAGATCGACTTCATCAAGTCCTGGCGCATCGCCGTCGGGATTACGGCACTATTCATCGTTGGTGGTTTGGCATTCCTGGGCATCCACGGCGTCAACAGGAGCATCGAGTTCACCGGCGGCACCCTGATGCAGGTGCAGTTCACGCAGCCGCCCAATGTCTCGGACATTCGCGCCACGGTTGATGCGGCAGGCTACCCGGGTGCCGAGATCCAGCAGTTTGGATCGCCGCGTGACTACACCATTCGCGCGGCGGGTCATGGCGAAGCAACGGGCTCCAATGTCGAGAACGTTGCCCGGAAGATTTCCGCCGGCATCCACCAGAAGTTCGGTGACACGCTGGCTGTTCGCTTTCCGCGCACCGAGACGATTGGCGCACGCGTCGGCGACGAGCTGACCCGTAATGCGATCATCGCCATCCTGATTTCGTTCATCGTCACGCTCCTTTACCTCGCCGTGCGCTTCGAATGGCGTTTCGGCGTGGCTGCCGTGCTTGCCACCGCGCACGACATGGCCAGCACGCTCGCGTTCCTCGCGATGATGCGCCTGGAAGTGTCTCTGACGGTCGTCGCCGCGCTGCTTACGGTGATCGGTTACTCGCTCAACGACACGATCATCATCTTCGATCGCGTCCGTGAGAACCTCAAGAAGGCGCGTCCCGAGCCGCTTTACGACGTGCTCAATCGCTCCATCAACGAAACGCTACCGCGCTCCGTGCTGACGCACGTCACGGTGGCGGCGGCAACGCTGTCGCTGCTCCTCTTCGCGGGTGAGGTCATTCGGCCGTTCTCGTGGATCATGTTGTTTGGTATCGTGACCGGAACGTTCAGCTCCATCTACGTCGCCGGCCCCATCCTCCTCTGGATCGAGCACAAGTGGCCGCGCCAGAAGGGCGAGAGGCCCTCTACGCGTCCGGCGGCACCGGTCGCGCCGCGCTCGCCCGCAGGAAAGCAGCCCCCCGTTGCCGCACGCACCACGCGCTAACGCTTAGCGCCCAGACGAGACGAGCCGCCGCCATCGCGCGGCGGTTCGTATTTGTATGACCGAATTCATTGACAGTCACGCCCACCTTGCTGATCCGGCCTTCGATGCCGATCGCCTCGAAGTAACTGCTCGTGCGCGCCAGACTGGTGCACGCGCGATCGTATGCATCGGCGAGTCATTGGCCGCTGCGCGGCGTGCACAGCAGATCGCGGCGGAGCACGCCGGCTTCTGCTACTTCACCGCAGGCGTTCATCCGCACGATGCTGCCGATTTCGATCGCGAGCGCGACATCAACGAACTTCGCGACTGCGTGGCGGCAGGCGCCGTCGCAATCGGCGAGTGTGGACTCGACTACCATTACGACCACTCCCCGCGAGAGAAGCAGATCGGTGCGTTCCGTGCGCAACTCGAGTTGGCGCGCGAGCTCGACCGGCCAGTGGTCGTGCACACTCGGCAAGCCGAAGAGGATACGCTGGCGCTTATCCGCGAAGCCTCAGCGGCAGGCGTCCGTGGCGTGCTCCACTGCTACACTGGCAGCATTCCGTTGGCGGAGGAGGCGAGCGCCGGCGGCTGGTACGTCTCCTTCAGTGGCATCATCACGTTCAAGAAATGGACGGACGACGCATTGCTGCGAATCGTCCCTGAAGATCGGCTGCTCGTCGAGTCCGACTCGCCGTACCTCGCACCGGTTCCGCATCGAGGCAAGCGCAACGAACCCGCGTGGGTCAGCTTCACGGTAGCTCGCCTCGCCGCCGTGCGCGGAACTGACGCGTCAACGCTAGGCGCACGCACAGCCGCCAACGCGCGGCAGTTGTTCGGATTAGCTTAGGTCACGTCAGGCGCGAATCTGCGCCTCGCACCTCGCACCTCGCACCCTCGGAGCCTCGTGTCCCAGACTATCCATACCGATCGCGCCCCGAATGCCATCGGGCCGTACTCTCAGGCCGTCATTGCCAACGGGTTTCTCTTCACAGCCGGCCAGATCGCACTCGACCCTGCCACCAGCGAGATCATTGCTGGCGACGTCGTCGCGCAGACGGAGCAGGTATTCAAGAATCTCGCGGCCATTCTCGATGCGGCCGGCGCCACATGGAACGACGTGGTGAAAGCGACGGTATTTATCATGGACATGAAGGACTTCCCGCGCATCAACGAGGTGTACGCTCGCGTCATGGGCGATGCGCGTCCCGCGCGTTCAACCGTGCAGGTTGCCGGACTTCCCCGGAATGTGCTCGTCGAAATCGATCTCGTCGCCACCATCGCGCCCCGCTAACGCACCCGTGAGCACTACCGCCGCGCCACAGACCCGCACCACAGACGAGACCATTCGCCTCACGAGTTTCGCGCGGTGCGCAGGGTGCGCGGCGAAGCTCGGCGCCGCGGACCTGAAGATCGCGTTGAGCGGCGTTCCGCTGCACGCCGATCCACGGCTTCTCGTGGGACGCGAGAGCTTCGATGATGCCGGCATCTTTGTCATCCGCGAGGGGCTCGCGCTGGTCCAGACCGTCGATTTTTTCGCGCCGATCGTCGACGACCCGTACGAGTTTGGCCAGATTGCTGCCGCGAACGCGCTGTCCGATGTATTCGCCATGGGGGGCGAGCCGCTGACCGCCTTGGCGATCGTCGGATTTCCGGCCGCGACGCTTCCGCTCTCCGTTCTCAGTGACATTTTGCGCGGCGGCTCCGACAAGGTGCGCGAGGCGGGAGCAGTCGTCGTTGGCGGCCACTCCATCATCGACGAGGAATTGAAATTCGGTCTTAGTGTTACCGGTGAGGCCGATCCGGCGCGATTGCTGACGAATGCGGCCGCGAAGGTGGGTGACGTCTTAGTCCTAACGAAGCCGCTCGGTACCGGCTTGCTGGCGACAGCCGGCAAGAAGCAGCAATTGTCTGCGTCGGCTCGCGATGCCTTGCACGCGTCCATGCGCGCGCTCAACGCAACGGCGAGTCGTGCGGCCGTTTCACTCGGATTGCGCTGCGCTACCGACGTCACTGGATTCGGACTGCTCGGCCATGGCTCGCACATCGCGCGTGCCAGCGGCGTGACGCTTCGGTTTCACGGCGCATCGCTGCCGGAACTTCCCGAGGCACGGCGCCTGTGGGAGAGTGGTATTCGCACCGGCGGCGCCGAGCGCAACGAGGCCTTCGTTCACGCCGTGTCGGACTGGAGCCGGGCTCGCGACGTCGACATCGCGCTCGCACTCGACCCTCAGACGTCTGGCGGTCTGCTGCTTGCCGTGCCTCCGGATCGGGTCACGGACTATCTTGCTGCGGTCGAGCACAGCGTGGTGGTGGGAGAAGTCATGCCGCGCGAAAACGCGCTCATCATTCTGACGTGATCGTGGGGAGTGGTTGGGGCCTGGTGGCTTCCTCCGTCTTCAAAACGGCCGCGAGGCGCTTAGCGTCTTGGGTGGGTTCGATTCCCATGCACTCCCGCCATCACTCTGCCACCAAATCGTCGTGATGAGTAATTCTCGCCAATCGCTCCGGTTTCTTGCGTGGATCGGCGTCTGCGCCGCTGGATGCGTCGCGTCCGCGCAGGCGCAACGAACGGATAGCGCGCGCGTCGCTCCGCGGGCCGTGATCGACACATCCGGACAGAAGGTGCCGCAGCCGCCACTCACCCCGCGTCGCGCGTTCGCCTACTCGCTGCTCATCCCTGGCCTCGGACAGTCTCGTCTCAATCGGCCAACAGCCGGCGCGATCTTTGTTTTCACGGAATCCATTGCGCTTGCAATGCTCCGCGAATCCAAGGCGGAACTGAGAGAAGCGCGGCGATTCCGTTCCGATTCGGCCGTGTACATCGGACTGGATCCGTCTACCGGCACGGCGGTGAAGCAGCAATCGTCGTTCAACGATCAGCTCATCGAGATCCGGCGCGGTCACGTCGAGGATTGGATCGCCTTTCTCGTCGGCAATCATCTCTTTGCCGCCGCTGATGCCTACGTAGCGGCGCATCTCTGGGACCTACCGTCGCAAATCGACGTCAGTCCAGGTGCGAATGGCAAGGCCGGAGTTACGGCACGCATTCGATGGTGACAGACGCCAGACGGCAGGCACCCATTGGCGTTTTCGACTCGGGACTGGGCGGACTCACGGTGGCACACGCCATCATGCAGCAACTTCCCACCGAGAGCATCATCTACTTCGGTGACACGGCTCGCGTCCCGTACGGGCCAAAGTCGCCCGACACCGTGCGCCGGTATAGCCGCGAGATTGCGGCGTTCCTCATCGGTGAAGGCGTAAAGGCGATCGTCGTCGCGTGTAACACCGCCACTGCTCACGCGCTTCCCGCGCTGGAGCAGGAGCTTTCGGTTCCCGTGATTGGAGTTGTGAAGCCGGGCGCGCGCGCTGCGGTAAAGGGAACTCGCAACGGACACATCGGCGTTATCGGTACCGAAGGTACGATCCGCTCCGGCGCGTATGTTCGGGCGATTCATCATGAAATGCCTGACGCGACTGTTACGGCACTTGCATGTCCGCTCTTCGTTCCCCTCGTCGAAGAAGGATGGACCGATCGCGAGCCGACATGGCTCATCGCCCGCGAGTACCTCGGCCCGCTCCTCCGCGACGAGATCGACACTCTCGTGCTCGGATGCACGCACTATCCGCTGCTCAAGCGCGTCATCGGCGACACGGTAGGCCGCGATGTTCGACTCATCGACAGTGCCGAAGAAACGGCGCTCGATACGCGGCGCATGCTCAGTGAGGCCAACATCGAATCAAACGCCGATCACGCGACCTATCGCTTCATCGCCTCCGACGATCCGAAACAGTTCCTCGCCTTAGGGCAGCGTTTTCTTGGCGACGTGATCGATCGCGTTGAGGTCCGGACCTTCGGTTGATTCGGCCCACTGGCGCATCGCGATTCGTTCCGGCGTCACGACGAGATAGGTCGGCGCATCCAGCCAGCTGCCCGCATTGGCGTACACGTTGCCCGACGGCAATCGCTCGAGCGCGGCCACGTGCGAGTGACCGTAAATCAACAACTCGAGTGAAGGATCCGCTGCGAGTTCGCGCGTCGCCACCGAGTGCAGACCCATCCCATGATCGCGCGGTTGATAGTCGCGACTCGTCTGCGAACTACCAAGCGCGAGTCGCGACGCCCAATCCGGATGCAGGCTTCGAAAGGCGCGAATGGCAAGCCGGTTTCTGAGCACGGTATCGCGCAGCAGACGGTACCCGCGATCCTCCTTGTGCCGCAGACCATCACCGTGATCGACGCGTGTCCGCCACCCGGCCAACGACCCTTCCCACGGCCCAAACTGAAAATCAATTCCTGCTTCCCTGAGCACGTCGCCGCCCCAGCAATCATGATTCCCCGCGAGCATCATCATCGGGAAGCCGGCATCACGGAGATCCATGATGGCCGAGAGTACGCGCACGGCACTGCGCGGGACAACGCTCTTCCACTCGAACCAGAACTCGAACAAATCTCCGTTGACGAGCAACGATCCCGCGCGCGAGGGCAGCGTACGCAGAAACGACAACAGCGAGCGCTCGACTGATTCGGGCGCGAAGCCGATGTGAATATCCGAGATGACGTAGCAGGGCGGGGCGAGCACGCACGCATTCTACTCGCACGCAACAGGCTTTACAAACGCCGTCTCGATGGTTCAACTTCGCGAATCTGCCACCTCTTCCCATCGCATGTCGGCCACGCATCAGACGGACGTCCGAGTACGCTACGCTGAGACCGACCGCATGGGCGTGGTCTACTACGCGAACTATCTGGTCTGGTGTGAGGTGGGCCGCGTCGAGTTTCTGCGGTCGCACGGCCGCAGCTATGCGGCGCTCGAGCGCGATGGGGTCGGCCTCGCGGTGTCCGAGGCGCGCGTCCGGTATCTGTCGCCGGCGCGATTCGACGATTTGGTGCGCGTGGAAACCACGCTGACGGGCGTTCGCTCTCGCGCGGTCACCTTTGACTATGTCATCACCCTTGTCGAGACGGGTGCTCGATTGGCCACCGCGCATACATCCCTGGTCTCCATCGATCCGACTGGGCGACTCATCGCCATTCCAGCGGAATTCCGGGCGACCCTCGAAGCGCTGCTGTAGCTGACAGGTAGGGCGACGTGACCGAAGTCACTTCGCCGGTGTATTAGCTTCAGGAGTCCTACCTGGAGACTTGATTGACCGGAATTCGCACTGCGTACGGACTCGTGTTCGCGTCGCTGTTGGTTGCCTGCGGTCCTCCGCGTGTAACCACTCTCCCTGGTGAACTCGCGCCGGTGCAGCGTCTGCCGAGCGGTACGCTGGAAACGGGACGGCGCAAGATTGTCTATCAGTGGGAGCTCCACGATGGAGAGATGATCGCGCGCGGAGACGGCGTTGCACGTGTGGCATCGCCGGACAGCATACGAATGGACTTCTTTCTCGCCGGCGGTTTCGGAAGTGGTGCCGCAATACTCATCGGCGATTCACTTCAAGTGCCCGGTCCGGATCTCATGAGAAAGCTGGTGCCGCCTCGTCCGCTGCTTTGGGCGTCGCTCGGTCGCCTCGATTTGCCCGCCGAGCCCGATACCACCGTCCGCGTTGACGGCAACATTGTGCGCGCCGACATTGGAGCTCCGACACACTGGCGAGTCACCTTCCGTGGTGACTCGCTGATGCGCCTGGAGCGCGTCGATCAAGGTCGGTTGCAGGAATGGGTCGAACGAGTCGGCGAACAGAAAGTGCAATACCGAAACGAAGGCGCGCGCCGCTCGCTGTCGCTCACCATTTTGAGTTCAGATGCCGTCGCTCCATTTGATCCGTCGATCTGGCGTTTTTAGCAGCATCGTGCTGCTAACCTCGCTCCTCACCACCACAGGCTGCGTCCCGCGCTATGGCTTTGCCGGCGGCGGACTGCCGTCACACATTCGCACGCTCGCTATTCTCCCATTCGACAACGAAACGCCGAACCCGGATCTCCAGAAGGAGATCTTCGATGCCATGCGAAAGGAACTTCAACCACGCCTCGGCGTGCGCGATGCGCCACAGGAACGCGCGGACGCCGTCGTCCGCGGCATCGTGCGTACATACGATGCCGATGTTCCCGTGGGATACAGCGCGAATCCCGTCCAGGCAACGTCGTCGCGCCGCAAGCTGCAACTCACGCTCGACGTTCAGATCATCGATCAGACCAGCGGAAAGACATTGTGGGAGCGGAAGGGCCTTCGCGCCGAGGGTGAATATGCCGAGCGCGATGAGGTGGGCGGACGCCGCGACGCGATCAAGCGCGTCGTGAATGACATTGTCGAAGGAGCACAATCACAATGGTGACCTCGCGCCCGGGACTTTCATCTCTCGGCTGTCTCTTCTCGATTCTCCTCGTCGCCGCGATCGTGTATTTCGGCGTGAACGTTGGCGAACACTACTTCCAGTTCTAT
>JBBQHJ010000221.1:0-8272 GCA_038323865.1 Gemmatimonadales bacterium | reverse complement strand
TCTTCGAACGAGCCTAGCCGACGGCGAGCGCGGCGTAGGTTGGCGCTGTCACGAGTGCCACTGCACCGAGCAAGCGATAGTGCTGAAGGCTGCCGTCGGGCACTACGTGCGTGAGATCGGGGTTTCCGGAGATCGTGTTGTTGCCCATCGCCTCACGGAGTGGGCGCTCGAGGAGCTCCCATGCCTCGGTGATCTCGCCGCCAACGTAGATGCGGCCTGGATTGAACGTGTTCACAATGAGCGCGAGTCCACGCCCGATCTCGGCGGCCGTCTCCGTGAGCGCACGCACAGCTGCAAGCTCCCCGCTGCGCGCACGACGGACGACTTCCTCGATATCCGGTGCGCCGGGGCGACGCGCGCGACGCACGCGCAGGTCGAGTCGTGCTGCACTTCCTGTGGCGGCGGCGACATACCGTTCGACCGTGGTGGAATTGCAGACCAGTGCTTCCCAGCACCCACGACGGCCGCACACACATTCCGGACCGGAACTGTCGAGGGGGACGTGGCCGAATTCACCGGCCGTGTGGTGTTCACCGCGTAGTATCTCGCCATTGAGCGCCAAGCCGACACCGACGCCTTCAGAGACACTGACGTACGCGAAGCTATTCACGGAGCGCGTGGCTTCCGGCTCCAGCCAGAGTCGCGCAAAGGCGCACGCGATTGGCGCGCTTTCGATGTACGTCTTGATGCCGACGCGCTGTGCGACCATGGTGCGGAGATCGATGTCCCGCCATCCGAGTCGCGGTGCATAGATGAGGTGACCGTTCGTGCGGTCGACCATGCCGGGCAGCACGAGCCCAAGTCCCTGGCAGCTTTCCTTGCCATGGGGCACGTGCGTTTGAAGCAGCTTGCTGACGCGCATGCCGAGTACGTCGACGAGCGCTTCGGGGGTGAGCGGTGTCTCGAACGATTCGTGGGCGAGCATCCGGCCGGCGACGTCGCTCAGCGCGATTGCGGATTTGCCCCAGCGAATGTCGGCGGCAATCACGTAGCGCCCACGTGTGCGCACGCACAGCATCGTTGGCCGGCGTCCTCGCGCCGTTGCGGCAGTGCCCTTCTCGAAGATCGAACCACTTTCGACAAGCTCGCGCACGAGTGGCGTCAGCGTACCGCGCCGGACCTTCATGCGCCGCGCGAGCTCCGCTCGCGAGATCGGCTGGTACTCCCGGATCAGGTTGAGCACGATGCGACGATTGACGTCGCGAGGTGTCGACCGTGTGGCGAGACGGAAGGTCCGTGTGTTGATCTTGCGCATGTCGATCTCCAGTCCGGGCGTTGAAGCGGGGGAAAACGAAACGGCCCCTCGTGGAGAGAGGGGCCGCGGGGTCACTGCATCCTGGACATCGACTACCAGGCAGATGACGACGCGGCCCTTCTCCGAAAAAGGAGCGTGCGCTTCGACGTAAGGCTCTGCTGCTGGCAGTTGAGCTGGCTCATATTCTGATATAGTTCGTTTGAATAACAATACACAAGGGCCACCATGTGACGATCAAGCCAACACGGGGCGATCAGGCGTCATCGAGGGAGTCGGTTCGTCTGCTGCGATCACGGGAATACGCTGTGGCCGGGCACTGTCATCAATTAAACTCACCAGCGCACTGGCGACCAGCAAGCAGACACCGCCGAGCATCACCACGTAGAGCGGCGCTTCGGGATTCCCTTCGCCAAATAACGCACGTGTCATTGGCCCGAAGCCGAGCGCGGCGATGATTTCTGGAATCACGATGAAGAAGTTGAAGACGCCCATGTACACGCCCATGCGATGCTGCGGCAGCGCCGTGGACAGAATCGCATACGGCATGGAGAGAATCGACGCCCACGCAATGCCGACACCCACCATCGAAAGCAGCAGCAAGTATTTGTCGTGGATGGCGTAGACACTCAGCAAGCCGATCGCGCCACACACAAGTGCAAAGGCATGCACCGCCTTCCGGCCCCACCACGCAGCGAGCTTCGGCAACGCGAGTGCAACCACGAAGCAGGTGATTGAATAGAAGGCAAACGCGAATCCGCCCCACTCAATGCCCTGCGTGTACAGATCGGACTTGGGATCTGTCGCGCCAAATACGTGACGTGCTGTTGCCGGCACGAAGAACAACCACATGCAGAACAGCCCGAGCCACGTGAACAGCTGCACGACGGCGAGCTGCCGCATGGTCTTGGGCATCTCCTTGATGCTCAAGATGATCTCGTCGAACAGTGGCTTCACCCCCAAGCCCGCCTTCTTCTGCCGTTCGAAGGCGGCCATGTCCTCGGGCGGAAATTCCGTCGTGGTAAACACGGTCCACAGTACGGCCAACAGAAACACCACCGCCCCGGCCTGGAACGAATATTTCACCGTGAACGGAATGCCACTTGGCGTGTTGCCATGCACGCCCATCCTGCCCAGCAGAAATGGCAGCGCGTTCGCCATGCTTGCGCCGATACCAATGAAGAGCGACTGCATCACGAAGCCCGACGTTCGCTGCGAGACGTCGAGTTTATCGGCAACGAACGCGCGGAACGGCTCCATCGAGATGTTGATGGAGGCATCGAGAATCCAGAGCAGCGTCGCGGCGAACCAGAGACTGCTCGAGAGCGGCATGAAAAACAGCGCCACTGAGGCGAGAACAGCACCGGTGAGGAAATAGGGACGGCGACGTCCCAAAGGGCCCCATGTGCGATCGCTCAGCGCACCGATCACCGGTTGCACGAGCAAGCCTGTCACTGGCGCCGCGAGCCAGAGCAGCGGCACTTGATCGGGCCGCGCACCGAGCCGCTCGTACACGGCCGACATGTTGGCAAGCTGTAGTCCCCAGCCGAATTGAATGCCGAGGAACCCGAAGCTCATGTTGAACATCTGCGCCGGCGAGAGGGTCGGCCGCTTGAGCATGATCATGGGTGGGCTGTGAGATCGAAGATGTACGCCGTGCGCGGCGCGAGCCGGGCGAGCGGTGTTGCCGATGCGAAGCGTCCGTCGCGATCGACCGTGATCGGAGACGCACGCGTTCCATCGAGAAGACTCTTGAGAGCCCACTTGCCCGGCTTCAAGGTCTTCGCTTCGGAGCTGAGCGCCGGATCGCTGCGAGCAGAGCCAGATAGGTTTGCGACGACGAGGGCGGCACTCGTGCCCGCGCGACGCACATATGCCACAACGTTGCTGTCGTTCGTCGTGAGCGGAACAAGTGCGCCGTCAGCGAGTGCGCGAGTGCTCGCTCTCAAATGAATCAGCCGTCTGAAGTGATTGAGGAGCGAGCTCGCGTCGCGGTCCTGCGTGGCGACCGTTGTCGTCTGTGAATCGGCCTGCAGTGATTCCCACGGCTTGCCTGTGCTGAACCCTGCTCCACGCGCCGCGCTCCACTGCATCGGCGTGCGCAGCCGTTCATCGGGCTTCACACCAGTCATGCCGATCTCCTCGCCGTAGTAGACGAATGGCATTCCCGGCATGGTTAGCATCAGCGTGGCCGCTACTCGCTGCTTCTGCACATCGTTTCCAAGTTCCGACGCCGTACGCGGCTGGTCATGATTGCGCAGGAACGGTGACCACCGAAAACCAGCCACGTTCTTCTGGAGGGCTGCGATCGGCGCGAGCATGCCGCCAACGCTGCCACGATTCACTCCTGCAATGAGACTGTCGGCGAGCTCGAATGCGAAATACGAGTCAAGCTGATCGGGATAGTACTCGTACAGCACTTTGCTCGGTTCAGTAACCTCGCCGACCGTGTACGACTGCGGCGCGATGCGCCGCACATAGTCACCGTACTCGTGAAGGACTGCATGCGTGCCAGGCGAGTGCTGGATATGCCCCGGCTCTTCAATGAGGTACGGCACCGCATCCAGGCGAAATCCATCCGCACCCATGTCCTTGAGCCAGAAGCGCGCAACCTTCTTTGCCTCCTCAACCACAGGACGATAGGTGTAGTTGAGATCGGGCATGCCGCCCCAGAAGAAGGCGTAATACCACTCATCGCGAACTGGCGACTTGTGCCAGTTGCTCTGTCCCCACGGATTCAGCTCGCTCGGCTTCGTTGGCGACCAGCGATACCACGCACGGTATGGCGACGCAGTGTCACGCAGCGCGGCCTGAAAGTACGGATGCTCGCTGGAGCTGTGATTCAGCACCATGTCGATGAGGACCTTGATGCCGCGACGATGCGCCTCCTTCATCAGCTTCTTGAAGTCGGCGTTCGTACCGTAGTCTTTCTCGACGCGATAGTAATCCGACACGTCATAGCCGTGATAACTCGGCGACTCGGCGATGGGCATCAACCAGATGCAGCGCGCGCCAAGCGAGTGCGTGGATTTCGGATTGCCGTTGTTGATGTAGTCGAGCCTGGATATGAGGCCTTTCAAATCGCCGATGCCGTCGCCGTCGCTGTCCTGAAAGGAGCGCACGAAGACTTCGTAGCATGTTGCTCCGTGCGTCCATGCAGGCAGCGGCCGCTGCGCGTTGAGCGCAGAAGCGGCAAGCACCAGCGCTGACGCGAGGCGCAGCATCACTTCACGAGCACGCGGTAGCCATGCGCGGGAATTTCGATCTCACCTGCGGCGCCCATCGGCGTCTTCTTGTGAGAGAACCAATCAATGTATTCGCCGCTCTGCCGGAAGCCTGCGTATGGAAGCTTGACCGCGCCCTTTCCGAAATTCACAGCGACGAGCACCGTGTTGCTGCCTTTCGTCCGCGAGAATGCATAGACGGAATCGTTGCCACGAGCCTGCAGGCGAGTTTGCACGCCGCCGTGCGCACCGTTCGTCAGCGCCGCCTCGCTGTGCTTGAGGTCGAAGACGCGATGATAGAAATCGGAAAGCGGTGCGCCGCTCCAATCTACGGTGTCCTTCTCGAAGAAGCGAAGTCGTTTATTGAGACTCGCCTCCTGACCGCTGTAGAGCAGCGGCATCGACTCTTCAACCGTCGCGCTCAGGATGTACGCCGGCATGTGGTTCGCGCCCATGCGCTCAAACTCCGATCCGTTCCAGCTGTTCTCATCGTGGTTGCTGGTGAAATACATGCGATAGGCATCGCGAGGATACGTCTTCTCCTCTTTCGCGAAGTATTCATCGAGCTTGCTGGTAGGCTGCTTGTTCTGCGCGAGCTCATTCAGCAAGTGATGCATCTCCCAGCCGTACGTCATGTCGAAGCTTTTGTGCAGTTCCGGTCCTTCCGCCTCCGCCAGCCAGAACAGGTTCGGCTTTACCTTGCCCAGCGCCGCCCGCGCGTCGGCGAAGAAATCGCCAGGAACTCCCCATGCCACATCGCAGCGGAACCCATCGAGCTTGGCCGTCTCGAGCCAGTAGCGCATGTCGGCGATCATCGCCCTGCGCATGTCCTTGTTGTCGTAGTTCAACTCCGCGACGTCAGTCCAGTCGGTCTCGGTGCCATCGGCGTTGAGCGGATAGGAAATCGAACCGTTCTTACGGTGCGTGTACCAGTCGGGATGCGCCGTGATCCACGCGTGATCGAACGAGGTGTGATTCGGCACCCAGTCGAGCAGCACCTTGATGCCCTGCGCATGCGCGGCGGCAACAAAGCGGACGAAATCATCCTTGGTGCCGTACTCGGGATTCACCGCGCGATAGTCGGAAATGGAGTACGGACTACCGAGGCCCCCTTTCCGCCCGACTTTTCCAATCGGCTGAACGGGCATGACCCACAGGATATCGATGCCGAGCTTCTTGAGTCGCGGCAAGTGTGGGCCGAGCGCCTTGAATGTTCCTTCGGGCGTGTATTGCCGCGTGTTGATCTCGTAGATCACGGCGTGTCGCGTCCATGACGGCGGCGTATACGGCTGTGCCGCGAGCGCCGAGGGAACGAGGAGTGCTGCTGAAAGCCAACGAAGACTCGACGTCATGATGAGCGTCTCACTGCTGTGTTGTAATGTCGATGACGATGGCGCGATTCGCTGTGAGCGAGAGCGAGATGGATCCCGCAGCGGAAACAACGACACTGGTGCCGATGCACGTCACTCCTGTACGACCGCCGGTCAAGCGATCGCAGTACGTGCCGGCTGGAAGTGCGGTGGTGACGGTCGTCGTGATTGCCGTTGCATTGCGATTGATCGCGACGAATCCTTTCGCGCCGCGCGAAAAAGCGATCGCATTGGCGCCGTCGTCCCACCAATGATTCACGTCCGTGCCTGCAACGAGCCGGCGAAAGGCAATCATGTTGCGAACGTACGGATCACGATGTTCGCAGACCCACTGCCCCACCACGGCCTGTTCGAGCGACGGCGCGCACGTGACGTCGTTGGTATTGCCGTTCGCATCGGACGGAGGGCCCATCGCGTTCTGCGATGGATAGCTGAACGCGAAACTCGAGAGAATGGACGGATACCCGTACGGCTGTGCGAGCATCCACACATTTGCCAGACGAAATGTCTGTCCGTCGCGATAGCTGATGCCACCATTGTGCTGCGTGTCGTGATTCTGTAGGAACATGACGGCCTTGTCGGACGCCATCAGGCCCCACGCGGACGGCGAGAACTGATTCCCCGCCGTGCCATTGGGATTCAGCTGCGAGATATGCTCGCCGTTTACACCGAGAAACTTGTTGCCCACGCCGACGAAGGTGAATTCGGTGATGTCGGCCGCTCCGCCAGAGGAATATCCCTCACCGTTGTAGTCGCGCGGTTGGATGGCCTCACCGGAACCGGAGGACACTTCGAGAAACACATACGGAATCGGACGACCTTCGTTCGTCAAGGTGGTGTTGACGAGCTTGAGAATCTCATCAAGGTCGACCTGCTGGATGTGCTTCGCGGCATCGATGCGAAACCCTGCGACGCCGAGGCGCGCGAGCATCAGCAGATAGTTCGCGATCTTCTGTCGAACACTCGTGCTCGACGTATTGAGATCTGGAAGGCCGAGCAATTCACAATCCTGCACATTCTCGGCGCTCTGATAGTTGCTGAGCGCGCACGGCGTGTGAAAATCGGCCTGCGTGTACAGCGCCGGATATTCGTATTTGGTGTACGCGATGCCATTGCTACCAACGCCGGGACTCGGCGAGTTGGTCATGTGGTTGATCACGGCGTCGACATAGACAGCAACGCTCACCGCTTTGCAGCGGCTCACCATGTCGGCGAACTGCGTGCCGGAGCCGGAACGTGACCGCTCGATGCTGTAGCTCACCGGTTGATAGCGCTCGCTCCAATCCTTGCTGGGCGTAATGCTGTGCTCCTGCGGCGGCGACACCTGCACTGCGGCTACACCCGCGGGACCGAGGACCGCCTCGCATTCGCGCGCGATGTCGGGCCATTTCCAATCGAACAGGTGCACGGCAACATCTCCGGCAGCCGCGTGTCCCGTTGCGCGATACTGCTCCGGAAGCGTTGGACGCTCAACGGTCACCGGCTGCTTTGTGATGGCATCCGGCAATGGTGCGGCCCCGCCGCAGCCAACCAGCAACAGAAGAGCTGCGAGACGGGGCACGCGACCGGTGTTAGTAGCCGGGGTTCTGCTTGATCGTGGGATTCGCCGACAGTTCGTTGGCGGGAATCGGATAGAGATCGCGGTTGGCCGCTGTGAGCTGGCCCGCCGCGACGTTGCCCTTCCACGCCCAGATGCCTGCGGTTGAGAACTGACCGAAGCGAATGAGATCCTGGCGACGTGTTCCTTCCCACAACAACTCGCGGCTGCGCTCGTCGAGCAGGAAGGGTAGCGTGAGCTGCGCATCTGCAATGGTGCCGGCAACGGCACGCGTACGCAGCGCATTCACGTAGCCGAGTGCCGTTGTGCGACTGCCCGTGCTGCTGCGCAACTGTGCTTCGGCGTAGATGAGATACGCGTCGGCGAGGCGGTAAATCGGGAAGTCGGTATCCGGGAATGTGAGGCTTGAACCAGCACCGCCCGTTGACTTCACGTTGCGGAACTTGAGCAGCGCGTAACCATTGTTCGACGACCCCACGTTGGCGATCGTCTTCGTGCGGCCCGACGTCTGAATCATCGCGCCGCGCAAATCGCCAGCGGCGAAACGATCGACGGTTTCCGGACGCAGGCGCAGGCCGTACCAGCCACCATCGATGCCAGCGTTTGCCGGATCCATGTTGTCGCCCACGGAGGCGTGGATGAGGTAGGTCATGCCGCCCCAGGTGCGCGTGCGAACGCCGTCGAACGGCACGGTGAAGATGTTCTCGGGCGACGTGTTGTTGTCCGCGCCGAACAGGCGGCTGAAGTTCGCGTCGAGCGTTGCACCCGACGTTGAGATCGCCGACGCTGCGGCAGTGACTGCATCCGCCGAGCGATCGGTGCCGCTCCAGACCTTTGCGTTCAGGTAGAGATGTGCGAGGGTCATGTC
>JBBQHJ010000220.1:0-8382 GCA_038323865.1 Gemmatimonadales bacterium | reverse complement strand
CTCTCAGCTGGCGACAGTGCGCCGATCCCGATGCGCCTCGTGGTCGATCTCGGTGCGAAGGCGCCACTCCTCGTATCCGAGCCATGGTTCAACGCGCGTGGCGGCGAGTCACGCCTGGGTACACATGTGCTGGCGTCACTGGGCGCCGGCGTAGGCGGTGAGACGCAATACTATTTCGCTCGTGGCGGCCCGCTCGATCTCGGTGCGGCGCGCGTGGCGGATTCGCTGGTCATCGGTTTTTCCGCGAACGGCACGCTACGCGGTGCTGATGCTGATGGACTGCTTGGAGCGCCATTGCTCGCGCGTTTCGTGTGTCTCTTCGATTACGCGGCCGGACGTATGTGGCTTTCACCACAACCCGCCGGGGTGACTGAACGGTCGGAGCCGTTGACCGCGTTCGACATGTCGGGACTGTTTCTCGTGTCCTCCGGCGCCGGCGGCGCGCGTCGCATTCGAATCCAGCGCATCGTTTCCGGATCACCTGCGGAATCAGCAGGATTGGCGATTGGTGATGAGGTCATGCGTGTGGACGACCGACCGGTACGCGACACGAACCTGAGTGAGCTGCGCCGGTTGCTCCGCACCAACAGCCACCGCGATGTCATGCTGCGTATCCGGCGTGGCACCGCTGTGATGGTTCGTGCGCTGCGCCTGCGTGCCTTGCTGTAGGCGTGTTTCACGCTCGCGCTACTCACCTAACCAGGGATGGTGTCGCCATGAACACCAGAAATTATTTACTGACGGCGATCTGCTCTCTTCGCAGGAGCGCTCGCTGCATTCTGCTTGCCGCAACGATAGCACTGCTGCCCGTATCAATTCGTGCACAAGCAGCGCGTGACGATTCGGTGATGACGCCGATCCGAACGCTCTTTCAGGCAATGCAGGCGGGCGACACAGTGGTAGCGCGAGCGCAATTTGCGCCCTTCGCCCACATCATCCCGATTCGTGTGTCACCGGTCCCGGCGGCGTTGACAGTCGATCAGTTCGTGGCGTTTGTCGGCACGCTTGCGCGAGATGCCTGGCGTGAGCAAGTGCGGGAATACACGGTGACGTCATCGCCACCGATTGCAGCCGCATGGTTCGATTACGAGGTGCGACGTGCAGACGGCACGGCACAATGCGGGCGCCAATCGGTGCAACTGGCACAAACGTCGGGTCGCTGGACGATCGTGTCGATGGCGTTTACCGCGCGGCCGAGTTGCGACGCCCGGTAATGCACAGAGAACTATCCAACGCCCTCGCAGTGTGCTGCCCGTCGGACGTTGCTGAAATCGTATTTTGTCCTTTTCCCCCATGAGGAATCCGTTGACCTCCACCTTTCTGTCCCTACGCACTCGCCATTGCGCCGCCGTTTGCGCGACCGTCATGACGTCGTCTGTAAGCGCAAATGCGCAGCCGATGACAGCGCCCGGCGGGCCGGGTGCGGTACGCCAGGTGAGCCTCGCCGGCGGCATCGCCGAAGCACCGATCACGTCGCCGGGAGGGCGTGCCATCGTCGAGGTCATGGTTAACGGCAAGGGCCCGTTTCGACTCGGCATTGAAACCGGGATGCCTGGTGTCGTGCTGTTCGACGCGGCGGCCAGGCACTTTGGAGTTGGTGGTGCACCGGGAAGCGTGACAGTGCTCGACTCGCTCACGATCGGCGCATTGACGCTCTCGGGTGTCAAGGCGCTGATCGGCCCTCCGATTCTGCCGGGATTGCTCGATGGCTTTCTCGGGCTGAGTGCATACGCCGAGCTGCTGATGACGATCGACTATGACGCGCACACGGTGCGCTTCGAGCGCGGCGAACTGGCGGCGCAGGGCGCGGGGGTGCTTCCCCTCGTTCCGGTCGGGCCTCTCTTCGCGCTCGACCTGTTGGTGGCGGGCAAATCGGCGCGCACGTTATTCGATACGCAGGGTGGCGTTGGGCTGATGCTCTTTGCCGACTTCGCCGGCACGCTTCCCTTTCAGGCGGCGCCGGTCATTACCGGCTACGCGCAGAGTCCAGCGTTTGGCGTGGCGGCCAAGCGGCAGGCACGGTTGAACGACATCGTGCAGCTCGGTCCATATCGGCTCGACAAACCCGTGATCACCGTGCAGGACTTCTTCGATCCGATCGGTAACGGCATTCTTGGAATGGAAGTGCTGTCGAAATTCACGGTCACGCTCGACCAGTCACATCGGCGCGTTCGCTTTTCGCGCTCGACATCCGTCGTGGAGCCGCCACCGCCGGTCGTCGCACACGGCATCACGGTGACGTTCACTCCCGCTTCGCTGCGCGTTGTCGCTGTGGTCCCGGGGTCGCCTGCCGCGAAACTCGGCATGGTTGCCGGCGACATCATCGTCAGCGCTAACGGGCGCGCCACCGCGAACTGGACACCCGCCGACTGGGCCGCAGTGGAACTCTCGGCTTCCGAGGCAACACTCGTTGTAGAGCGCGATGGAACGCAGCGATCGGTTGTTGTGCCGTCGGTAGTCTTTGTTCCATGAGCTTTCATCTCTCGCGCCGCCTGTCTCCGCCCCGCGCTGAGCGCGGGATGTGACTCACGTGGTGTCAGTGCGATTCGAAAAACTGCACGTAGTTGCCGCTGTTGTCCCGCACCAGAATGTTTCGCGTCCACACGGGATCATTTGCGGCAACAGCGGCCGGTCGTTGTAGCCACGTTCCTTCTATAGACGCGCCGTGCGCCCGAAGGATGGCAATTGTGGCATCGAGATCGCGCACGAAGAATCCGACCTTCGCGAAGCCATACACCTGGTCCGGTGATGTTGGCTTGCCGGCGATCTGCTCGAGCGACCTGGCACTGCGGTGCTGGACAAACTCGACGCGCAAGCTCCGCGATCCCATCAACTTGACCAGCGTACTGGAGTCGGGACTGGCGGCATCAAAGAGCTCGGACAGTCCAAATAGTTCACCGTACCACCGCACGCTCGAGGCGAGGTCGCGCACGGAAAGCGCTATAAATTGCGGCGCCGCGAGTTCGATGGGATTCGGAGCCGGCAACGGGCTGGCCTGCGCCGCGAGCGCGATCGGCGTGCTGAGGATTGCGAATGAAACGAGCAAGTATGTCTGGCGCCGCAACGGAACCTCGAGCTGTGGGAAACGAGCGCTAGCGGGTGCAGCACATCTTTTACCCATTCAGTCAACGAGTATTGAACGATCCTGAGGGGGTAGGTCGCGCAGCATCGTCCAAGTCTTCGCGGTATCGGGGCGACTATGTTCTGGCATGTCGACACCCATTAGATGTGCGCTCGCGGTACTCCTTCTCGTCACTGGTCGGGGCTTGGCCGGACAAGTACCGATGCCTTCTCGTCCTGCGCCCACGCGCATCGACGTCGCGCCCGGCGTCTACCTGTTCCAGACAACGCCGTACGGCGACGCAGGACTGGACGGGAACTCTGTCGTAATCACTGCCGACGACGGCGTTCTGGTGTTCGACGCCAACGGAACGCCGAGCGCTGCGGAAGCGGTGCTTGCCGAGATCCGAAAGATCACGACCGCGCCCGTGAAGTATCTC
Organism: Gemmatimonadales bacterium; assembly: GCA_038323865.1. GTDB lineage: Bacteria > Gemmatimonadota > Gemmatimonadetes > Gemmatimonadales > Gemmatimonadaceae > AG11. The sequence goes on along the minus strand of JBBQHJ010000220.1, from coordinate 4,882 downwards.
GTGCTGTCGCACTGGCACTGGGATCACTGGTATGGCGCCGAGGTCTACCAGAAAGCCTTTCCAAACCTCGAGATCATCGGGCATGAGCGCACCAAGGCGCTCATGAGCGGCCCGGCCATCGATTTCAACCAGGATGGTCTCGATCACGGTCTTCCAGATCATATCGCCGCCGTTTCGGCAGAGCTTTCGAAGGCGCGCGCCGGTTCGTTACCGGATTCCGTCATCACTGCACTCGGGCAGCACGTGGCGCTCGATCAGTGGTTTCTTGCGCAGAAGGCCAATGCCGTGCACACCGTGCCCACGCGCACGTTCACAGATTCGTTAACGCTCACGCTGGGAAACCGCGTCATCAAGGTGATGCACGTCGATCGTGCGATTACACCCGGCGACGCTTTTTTGTGGTTGCCAGCGGAACGCATTGCCATCACGGGTGACCTCGTCCTCAACCGCATTACCTTCGGGCTGTTCTCGTATCCCAGCGGATGGATCAAGACGCTCGAAGCGCTTGACGCAATGGATCCGGTTGTGATCGTGCCGGGGCACAACTTGCCAATGCGGGACAAGGTTGTTCTCCACGCGACGATTGCCGTGTTGAAGCGTGAGCGCGAGTTGGTGACGGCACTCAAGGCGCAGGGGAAGACAGTTGATGAATCGAAGAAGGCAGTTCTTGCCGATTCGGCTGTCCTGTCCTTCCGCGATATCCTGACCGCGGGCAATGCCGCGCGAGTGAACGGGTTTCAGACGTATCTGGTGGACTGGGTGGTGCCGCGGATCTATCAGGAGATCGACGGCACGCTCGACGATTCAATTCCAAAATCTCCTTAGCTATTTCAGCGGCCCCGCGTCCGTCCGATGCTCCGTCGAATGCAGAGTGCGGGCAGCCGCCACAACTTTTCGGGCAGAGACGTACCAACGAATGCTCTGCGCATTCGTGCGAGGATCTGACTGAGACCCAATCACTTCGCGCGCCATTTCGTCTTAGCGCAGCGCGCCGCTGTCGGCAATCATGCTCGGATGGTCAGCCTTAACACGGAGACGCCGGTGCGGCGCGTCAGCGATAAGATGAAGCTCCTCAATCATCGGCATGCCTGGCGAGCATGCGCCCTCGCGGTCGTCGTCATTCCGTATCTCGCAGCGCCTGGCGCTGCGCAGGGCGCTCGGTCGCGTGCAGCAGGTTTCCGACCGTCTGGTACAACTGCATTGCCAGCAGGCAAAGGTTCGCGGTATACCGTTCGGTTCGATGAGGGGGACCGACGCTCAGTGGTGGTCGACGCGAGTATTTCCGAACGCGACTCCCTGCTCACGATGTATGAAGGCAACTATGATGCGTCGCATCTTCCGGAGGGCTGGACCACTTTTGTCCGTGATCTGGAGGTTCGTGATGCTGCGGGCGCGAAGCTGACGCTCCGTAAGGCGGGCCTCAACAGCTGGCGGGTGCCGGCGTCCGCCCGTTGGCCGCTCAAGCTCCACTACATAGTTCTCGTGCATCACGACCAGGGCCATTGGCCTACCGGATGGAATGAGGCCGCGTACGCTCGCCGCGATTGTGATTGCATCGTGCTCACGAGCATGGCACTGTTCATCGGCACGGCGCGCATGGGCGAGACGTCCATTGCACTTTCGCTTCCGCCAGCGCTCAACAGCACGCAAGGCGCGTGGTTATGCGCACCGCGGAATTCATGGGATGTCACTCGTACGGACCTCTTCCACGATGGACGCACCCGTGCCCTCGGCGCCGTCGGTCCATTGCCACGTTTCGTGCAACCGCAGCCGGCCGTCGGTGAGCCGCTCGGGACGCGTGACGCATCGCCCTGACTTGAACGTGCCGTCACGCGCGATGTGTTGATAGCGCATGTCGAGCTGACAGTCCCTGTCGGCGATCGCGATCAAGGTGCCGAAGTGAACGGCGCCACCATGATACTCCGCCCACACGACCGTGCCGTCCTGGTGATAGCTGAAAATCGTTTCGGCATCGACGTCACCGCCGGGGCTCGTTGCGGTCGAGCGGAAGGTACGCCCGTTGTAGTTGACCAAGTCAGTTGTCATCGGTTCTCCTGGACCTGTGGCTAAAGATTGAAAGCGTCTGCGGACGTCACGGCTCACCATTACCATCGATTGAGGATGACAACACAAAAGCACATGGACTCGCACTCGTGCGAGTCCATGTGCCCCAGGGACGTGTCCCCACACGTTTGCGCACCCCTGTGTCCAACAGCTTGCGTCTCCGCGATTGCAAACGATAGTGCGTACTTCTCGAGCTCGATTGAATGATCCTGCGCACCTCCCGCGGCGTAATTGTCACCAGCACTTCCACAGAACAATTCTGTCCAAGACAGCTGTCGCACCGATGGGGATGTTGCAAAGCAGGCATCTCGCCCGGCCGATACGGGAGCGATACTTCCTGAGGATTGACGTCGCCGTCACCTCGCGTGCGCGGATGGAGTTCGCGAAGTTCTGAGCCAGTCCGGTGTAACAACAAAGGCAGGGCGCCCGCCGAAGCATTGCCTGGTCCCGTTACGCTCCCCGACGAGCGGTCATCCGCAGGAAGGTTTAATGAACGTGCTCATCGTCGACGACGAACCGCTCGCCCGGAAGCGCCTTCGCCAGTTTGTGTCGGACTATCCCGGTGCGAAGCTGATCGCGGAGTGCAGCTCCGGGCAATTGGCGATCGACGCAGTGCGAACGCACCAGGTTGATGTCATCCTTCTCGACGTACAGATGGCTGGCATGGACGGGTTTGCGGTGGTGCGTGCCCTCCCGACCGAGGCGCCGCCCGTCGTCATCTTCGTGACCGCGCATGACGCGCATGCGCTTCGCGCGTTCGAGGTTGCCGCCATCGACTTTGTCACGAAGCCTGTGCGACGGGAGCGCCTCCACGCCGCCCTTGACCGTGCACGCGGCGTGCTCGCATCGCGAGAATCCGCGGCCGCCGGCGAGCGACTGCAGCGCATGTTGCTCGCGCTGCGGCCGGAAGGCGGTTCGGAACAACCATCGCGAACTGCGGGGACCGGCGCCGAACGGCTGCAGGTGCGTGACGGCGACAACACGCTCTTCCTTGCCACACGAGATGTCGACTGGCTCGAGGCCGACGGTCCCATTGTGCGCGTGCACGTCGGCCAAAGCATCTATAAGGTGCGAGACACGCTGTCACGCTTCGAGGAATCGCTCGACAACGCGCGGTTCGTGCGCATCCATCGCTCGATCGTCGTGAATCTCGACGTCGTGCGTCACCTGCAACCCTGGTTCGGAGGCGACGCATTTCTGGTGTTGCGCGACGGCCAGCGGCTGAAGGTATCGCGCACCTATCGCGCGCTCCTTCGCGCGCGCCTCAACGCCATCTGAGGCGTGATGTCTTCGCACCCTCATGAGGCGCGTATGAGCCGGCGTCCGCCGCTCCCGCGAAGCAAATGACCAGCGCCACCAATGTCGCGCATGTAGCCTCGCGCGTACTGTCCGGGCGGCACCCCCACCACTCGTTTGAACCGTCGGGTGAGGTGACTCTGATCGCTGAATCCGGTGGACAATGCGACATCCACGATCCGACCGCCTTGCTGAAGCATCTCCCTCGCCCTGTTGATCCGAATCAGCTCCAGGTACATGTACGGCGGGAGTCCATAGACGCGGCGGAATTGCCGAATGAGATGAAAGGGACTCGTGCCCGCGAGCGACGCGAGCTCGGCGAGCGACACGGTGCGCGCATAGTGGACCTCGAGGTAGTCGCGCACGCGCGCCAGCGATGCCGATCCAATGGGCGCGGTCCCACGCGCCTCGGCGCCGCCGTGACGCTCGCACAAGGCATGCAGTGTGTTGGCAAGCACGCTGCCTTGTCGGAGGACGTCGGGTTCACTCTCGAGGAGCCGGTTCAGCGCCGTGATTTGCTGAGCGAGTTCCGCGTCGGCATACCGCGCCTGCGCGAACCGTGGGATGCCGTTTGCATCCGCGCCGAATCGTGACATCAATTCCACGGGCAAGTAGAACATGCAATAGCTCCAGCCTGCGCTGTCCGCTGGCCCGCCCGTGTGAACCTCGTTGGGCTCGACGGTAATGACATCACCCGCCGAGAGAAGCACATCAACACCGCGATAGCGCAGGCGAGCCGCGCCGCGCTCGAGCACCCCTACGGCATACGTGTCGTGCAGGTGCGGCGCAAAGCGCTGTTGCACATACTGTCCCCGCAACATCTCGAACGGCCGGTCGCATTGGACCAGTGTGACATGGGCGGTCTCTTCGTCGCATCGCATCGTGGTATGCCCTGTGGCAGGCGTGGAGGGACTGACGTCGCGTGGGAAGTTTGACACATCCATTGCTTGCAAGGACACCGGCAGCCCACCAGTCGCGCGAAGCGCATTACGAACCGTGATTTTTCCAGCACAAGGCGCTTTTGCCATGGCCTGCATCAACGCGGCGCTGTGGCTGCTCGTGACACCGAGCATCCTCCACGTGGTTCGGCGATACACGGGGGAGGCGTCGCGGCGCGCGACGCTGCAGATCGTTGTGATTCTGGCCGTCACCACGCTGTACGGCATTGTGCAATCACGTATCGCCGCGCATCTCGGCATCCGCCCGGCCGTTCCGCCCGTCGCGGGAGTGTTCTACTACCTCGACGTCAACCTCGCGGCCGCTGTCCTCGCAGCGCTCATTCTCGAGCTGGTGGCTCAGCAACGAGCGCTGGCGGCACGGGACGGATGGCTGCTCTCGCTCGACGCGCGACTCTCGGAGGCACGCGAACGCTTCCTCATCCTGCAGCTCCAGCCGCACTTCCTGTTCAACGCGCTCTACATGGTGGTGTCCCTTGCGGGCGACGCGCCGCGCGAGGCGGCGCGGATGCTGTGGAACCTCCGCACGCTCCTCGTCGCGACGACGGGCCAGTCACGCATGCCGT
>JBBQHJ010000219.1:0-8395 GCA_038323865.1 Gemmatimonadales bacterium | reverse complement strand
CGGAACGGTCACGGTGGATCCCGATGGTGCTGGGCCGGCAGCGCCGTTCCAGGTGCCGGACCTGAGCTTCAACGCACGCACATTGAACGCAACCGCGGCGCTCCGATGGGAGTGGCTGCCGGGCTCCAGCGCGTACCTGGTGTGGCAGCAGCGCCGGAACGCACCCGGCACGACCGGTGATTTCGAGTTCGACCGCGACCGCGCCGACTTGCTTCGAGCCGTGCCGGAAAACACGCTGCTCGTGAAGATCAGCTACTGGCTCAATCCTTAGCGAAGCGCTAGCGATCGAGCGGCTTCCACAGGCGCCGGATATTCAGCCGCGCGCTCACCGAGTGCGCAGATGGTGGTAGTGGAGAACTGGTTCGACGAGGCGCGCGCGGCGAAGCCGCAGTAGCCGTCCTTCTCCACAGCTAGAACCCCGGTGGCCGTTCTCCTGCCACGGCGAGCGCCCGTTCCATCGCCACCCCGACGCGGCCGATCGTTCCTTCATCGAAGAGCCGCCCGATCAGCGTGACTCCGTGCGGGACTCGGCGCGACGGCTTGAACTTCGGTACGGGATGCGCGGCGTCGGGCGCCCAGTCGGAACGGGCTTCCGTGACCTGCACAAAGCCCGTGCGCAGCGTGAGCGACGGATGACCCGTGTTGTTCGAGATGACGAGCATCTCATCGCGCAGCGAGGGAACGATCAACAGGTCTACCTCGGACATCACCCGCGCCATCTCGAGTGCGACCTTCCGCCGCAAGCGGTCCGCCTGTACGAAATCCACTGCCGAGAGGAACCGTGCCTCGCGGAAGAGGTTGGGCCAGGCGTCGGGGACCTGCACCTTGAGCTGTGCGTCACGCCCACTCAGCGTGAGCTCTTCGAACGCCGCCGCCGCTTCTGCGAAGAGGATGAGATTGAGCGAGTCATAGGGCCAGTCCGGGAAGCTCACCGGCACGGTTGTCATGCCGAGCTTCGGAAGCAGGTCGAGTGTCGCCCGATCGACTTCAGTTGCCGGCGCTTCCTTCATCCATGCTGGTACGTAGCCGACTCGCAGGCCGCGCACCGATGCGCTCGCGTCGAAGGCAAGGCGGCTCGGCACGCTCTCGACGTCGCCCGCGTCGGGACCCGAGATGGCGTTCAGCACGAGCAGGGCGTCTTCCACCCCGCGCGTCATCGGGCCGAGCTTGTCGAGCGTCCAGCAGAGCGTCATTGCGCCCGTTCGCGGTACGCGACCGAACGTTGGACGGAGCCCCTCGACACCGCAGCGCATGCTGGGGCTGATGATGCTTCCCCCGGTCTCGCTGCCGATCGAGAAGCCGACCAGCGCCGCTGCCGTCGCCGCACCGGGCCCAGCGCTCGATCCGGACGCGCCTTCGTCGAGGTTCCACGGATTCATCGTCTGCCCGCCGAACCAGATGTCGTTGAGCGCCAACGCCCCCATGCTGAGCTTTGCGATCAACACAGCTCCTGCCGCGTCGAGCCGGGCGACGACCGCCGAGTCGGTGGTGGGCACCCGGTCGCGGAAGGTCTCTGCTCCGTAGGTGGTCGGGATCTTCGCCGTGTCCATGAGGTCTTTCACCCCATACGGGATCCCATGCAGCGGGCCGCGATATTTACCCGAGGCAATTTCCGCGTCCGCCTGCCTCGCGCGTGCAATGGCGTGGTCTGCAACGAGGGTGATGACGCACCGCAGCCTGGGGTCGAATCGCGCGATGCGATCCAGGTAGATCCACGTGAGCCGTTCTGAAGTGAGTGCACGCGACTCGATCCAGCGTGAGAGCTGGGTGAGCGGTGCATAGGCGATATCCGCATCGGCTGACGGAAGCGGGCCGACACTGGCCGGGGAGCGGACGAAGTGGTCCTGCGTGGGACCGCGATATTCGTTGGCCATGCCTGGTGTCCACCGCGTTGCCGGCGCCAGTGTCGGCTCGAGCGCGATCGTTCGCGGTCCGGTGCGTCGTTCGAGCAGCGCCGCCATCGATGTTCGCCAGCTCCCGACCATCATCTGGAGCTGGGCGTCTCCGTTCTTCACCTGCATCAGCTTTCCAGCTTCGGTAAAGGTCGCCGTGGTGACCTCTGGACCGACTGCCGGTGCGGTGTTGAACGCCGGGGGCGCGCCGGGCGTTGCCGTGTGCGTCGTGTCAGCGACGGGCGCGTTCGCCTTACAGGCGGCGATTGCGCCAGCGAGGCCGAGCGGTGCCTTGATGAGAAACTGCCTGCGGGTGTTCATGCGGCTCGATCCTGGTTGCCAGTTGAAGTCATCGCGTCCTCTCACTCATCGCTAGGCGCGAGCGCACGCCCGCGCCCCAATTGACGGCAACGATGGCCATCACATAGTACAGCAGCCCATTGATGGCAACGTCGTGGTCGTGGCGGAGGTCGTGCGCCAGGAAGACGGTGGCCATTCCCCCAGCGCCAAGCTCGCGATCGACGCGGTAGCGCTCGGCCAAGGCTTCGGTCAGGCGCTGGTACACTTCAGTGGACATGAATGTCGCGCGGGGCAAGGGAGATTGTCCCGACCACAAGGTCTGGATAGCGGGACGCGAGAATGTAGCAGCACGCCAGAGAGAATGGGCGTTTGTCGTCACGAAGCCCCTGCAGCACATTAGGCCGGAGCACACTCCATGAGTCCAATGAATCGTCGCAACTTTCTGCTTCACTCGGCACTCGCCGCGGTTCCGTTAATTCGATTCGATCGCCGCGACAACACATGGCTGATCAGCGAGAGCGCACCGTTACGGGTCAACAGCGCACGGCTCAATGGCTGGATGACCGCATTCGACCGCATCGGCCGCACCGAGGGTGGCATCAATCGCGTCGGATATTCAGCCGCGGACCTCGCGGGACGTGACTTTGTGCTCGATGTCTTCCGGCAGGCAGGCCTGACACCGCGCATCGACGCAGCAGGAAACATTCACGGCCGCGTGGCGGGGAGTGATCCGTCACTGAAGCCGATCATGATCGGATCCCACGTGGACTCCGTGACTGACGGCGGCAATTACGACGGCGTCGTGGGGTCGTTGTCGGCGCTCGAGGTGGCGCACTCGTTGCGCGATCACGGCGTACGGCTGCGCCATCCGCTCGATGTCGTGATCTGGCAGAACGAGGAAGGCGGCACCATCGGCAGCAAGCTCGCGATCGGCGCACTCACTGATGCAGATCTCGACAAGGTGGCCCGCTCCGGCAAGACGATTCGTGAAGGCATTGCCACTGTCGGAGGCGATGTCACGAAACTGAAGAGCGCCGAACTGAAACGCGGCGATATCGCGTACTACCTCGAGCTACACATCGAGCAAGGTGGACTGCTCGAGCGCGCCGGCGTACAGATCGGAGTGGTGGAAGGCATTGTCGGGCTTCGCTGGTTCGAGATCACGATCACCGGCATGGCGAATCACGCGGGCACCACGCCGATGAATCAGCGGCAGGATGCCATGCTCGCCGCCGCGAAGTTCACCGTCGCCGTCAATGACGCCGTGCGCAGTGAGCCGGGCCGCCAGGTTGCCACGGTGGGTCGTGTCGTGGTCTCACCGAACACCACGAACGTCATACCAGCACAGGTCGTACTGACTGTGGACCTGCGCGATCTCGAGAGCGCCAAGCTCGCGCATTTCACCCAAGTGTTCGAACGACTCGGGCGCGAGATCGGCGCGGCGACGGGGACGTCATTTTCTTTCAGGCGTCTCGTGGACAGCGAGCCGGCACTCGCCGATACGCGGGTGATGAGCTGGATCGATGCCAGCGCCGCGGCACTGGGTCTCACCCGCCAGCGCATGCCGAGTGGAGCGGGGCATGACGCGCAGGAAATCGCGCGCGTGGCGCCAATCGGGATGATTTTTGTGCCAAGTGTTGCCGGAATCAGCCACTCGCCCAAGGAGCTGACGCGGCCGCAGGATGTCGCCAACGGTGCGGATGTGTTGCTCAACGCTATGATTGCGGCCGATCGCTGAAAGCGACGCAGCTTCACAATCTCACTCTACTATGCGCCTGCCCGACTTCCTCGATCGCCAGTATTCCATCGCCTCGCCGGGCTTTTCCCGCTGGCGCGTACCACCTGCTGCGCTCGCGATCCACCTGAGCATCGGCCAGGCATACGCATTCTCCGTTTTCAACCTCCCCCTGTCCAAGAGCAACGACTGGAGCCTGAGCACCATCGGCTGGGTGTTCAGCACCGCCATCGTGTTTCTCGGCCTGTCAGCGGCGCTCTTCGGTACCTGGCTCGAACGCGTCGGACCGCGTAAAGCGATGTTCGTCTCCGCACTCTGCTTCAGCGGAGGCTTCTTCGTCGGCGCGCTCGGCATTTATCTCCACTTATTCTGGCTGCTCCTCTTAGGCTACGGAGTGCTCGGCGGCATCGGCCTCGGGCTCGGCTACATCTCGCCGGTGTCCACGCTCGTAAAGTGGTTCCCTGATCGCCCCGGCATGGCAACCGGCCTCGCGATCATGGGCTTTGGCGGCGGTGCGATGATCGCGTCGCCATTGTCGGTGCGGTTGATGGCGCACTATGCGTCGCCAACATCGAATGGCGTTGCGGCAACATTCGCCACACTCGGCGTGATCTACTTCGTGTTCATGATGTTCGGCGTCTTCACCGTGCGGCTTCCATCGCCCGAGTGGAAGCCCGCAGGTGTGATTTCTCGCACCTCGCCCCTCGCCCCCGACGTCACCGCTGACGCTGCAATCAAGACCCCCCAGTTCTGGCTGCTCTGGGTGATGTTGTGCGTGAATGTCACAGCAGGCATCGGTGTGCTCGGCCAAGCCTCCGCCATGATTCAAGAGACATTCACCGGCCGCATTGGTGTGGAGGCCGCGGCGGGATTCGTTGGCTTGCTGAGCTTGGCCAACATGGGCGGGCGGTTCTTGTGGTCGTCGCTGTCCGACTACATCGGCCGACGCGCAACCTACGCCACCTTCTTTGCACTCGGCGCGTTGCTGTATTCGACGATCCCGACTGTAGGGCGCAGCGGAAGCGTCGCGCTGTTTGTGCTGTGCTATGCGATCATTCTCTCGATGTACGGCGGCGGCTTCGCCACCATTCCTGCGTATCTGCGTGACCTGTTCGGCACCATGCAGGTCGGCGCGATCCACGGTCGCCTTCTTACGGCATGGTCCACGGCCGGCGTGCTCGGCCCTGTTCTCGTGAATTACACCCGCGAATATCGCATCGCGAACGGAGTGCCCAAGGCAGAGGCGTACAATCTCACGATGTATGCAATGGCTTCGCTGCTGCTCATTGGTTTTGTGGCGAATCTTCGCGTGCGGAGGGCCGTATCATGACTGAGCGCGAACACGCACGAAACCAATTCACGGCGCTGGTTGTCTCATGGATCGTGGTTGGTGTGCCGGCGGTGTGGGGTATCACGCAAACTCTTGTCAAGTCATTGGCGTTGTTCAAATGACTTTCTAATTCAACTACGCACGCAGATGGGCGCAGATGTGCCGCAGATGAACGCTGATAAAGCGGCTGTTATCTGTGCTTATCTGCGTTAAATCTGCGACATCTGCGTCCGCAGTTCTTACTGCGGAAAATACTCGAGACCACGAATGACTTCGAAGCTCTTGCATCTCGTCACTGCCACTCTATTGATCGCGCAAGGAATGAGTGCGCAAACGCTCTACATGCCCCGCACCATCAAGGAGACGTATCGCAACGGCACGCGCTCGCCCGATGGAAAGCCTGGCGCGAAGTACTGGCAGAATCGCGGACGCTATTCCATCACCATGACCGTGATGCCTCCGGATCGCGTCGTCCGAGGCACCGAGCAGATCACCTACATCAACAACAGCCCGGACACGCTGAAGAGCCTCGTCTTCAAGCTGTTCCCGAATATTCACAAGGCAGGCGCGGTTCGGAACGCGCCAGTCTCCAATGAATATCTGAGCTCCGGCGTCACGATCGACGCATTCACCGTGAACGGCACGAAGGCGCCGTGGCCAGAGCAGGAGCGTCCGTCAACGAATTCGCGCGTACCACTGCCGACGCCACTGCTGCCGCACGACTCCGTGCGCATGAGCGTGGACTGGCACTACCAGATCTCCCTCAAGAGCAACCGCGAAGGGATGATCGACTCCACCACCTGGTACCTCGCGTATTTCTATCCGCGCGTCGCCGTGTACGACGACTACAACGGATGGGACACGATGAACTTCACGGACGTCCAGGAGTTCTACTCGGACTTCAATGACTACGACGTCCGCATCAACGTGCCGACGAACTACATCGTGTGGGGCACGGGCACACTCCAGACGGCGAACACCGTACTGCAGCCGGCAATCGCGCAGCGCTTCCAGGCATCACTCACGTCCGACACAACCATTCGCGTCGTCACCAAGCAGGATCTTGCCGCGCACAACGTCACAATGAAGGGCCCGAACAGTTGGCACTTCACGGCGACGAACATTCCCGACGTCGCCTTCAACCTGAGCGACCACTACAACTGGGACGCAACGAGCGTCGTGGTCGACGATGCCACGCGTCGCCGAGCGAGCGCGCAAGCGGCGTACAATGACACTGCGGCGGACTATCATCACGTCGCGCGCTATGCACGTCATGCGCTCGACTGGCTCTCGCACAACTGGCCCGGCATTCCGTACCCGTACGAGAAAAGCACGGTGGTGCAGGGCTTCGCCGGCATGGAATACCCAATGATGGCGAACGACGAGAGCTACGCGGACACGATCTTCTCGCGATTTGTGGCCGAGCATGAGATTGCGCACACGTATATGCCCTTCTATATGGGTATCAACGAGTCGCGCTACGCGTTCATGGACGAAGGCTTCGCCACGTTCTTCGAGTTTCACATCGGCTCGGCCGATCTGGGCCGCGAGCGCGCGGTGGAATTGTTCAAACAGTTTCGCGTTGCCGGCTGGATCGGCGATCCGAGTCCCGCTGAAGACCTGCCGATTATTACCCCAGCGGACAACCTCACCGGCGCGGCCTACGGAAACAGCGCATACGGCAAGGCGGCGCTCGGCTACCTCGCGCTCGAGGACATGATCGGGCCGGAACTGTTCAAGAAGGCCTTGCACGAGTACATGAGCCGCTGGAACGGGAAGCATCCAATTCCGTGGGATTTCTTCAACACATTCAATGATGTCGCGGGCCGGAACCTCAACTGGTTCTTTGACGCCTGGTATTTTCAGCCGAGTTACATCGATGTCGGCGTGAAGAGCGTGAAGGGACGGGTGGTTGAGCTCGAGAACATCGGCGGCATGCCCGCGCCGGTCGACGTCAAAGTCGAGTACGCCGACGGGACGTCAGAGACCGTCCACGAGACGTCGGGTATCTGGAGCGCCGATCACCGGAAGGCCACGGTGAAGCTACCGGGCAGGAAAGCGATCAAGTCGGTAGTGCTCGAGCACGGCATCTGGATGGATGCCAACCCGAAGGACGATTCGTGGAGTCTACATAAGTAGTAGAAAAGTACGTTGCCCCTCGCTGCGCTCAGGACGACAACATCTCCCTGAGCGAAGTCGAGGAATCTGCACCCCCGGTCTAGCCAATTATTCACACTTGAAACTCTTTCCCTTCGCAATCCGGTGTAGTAGTCTCAAAGGCTGGAATTGAACGCGGGAGCACTGATTTCATGACACGTCAAGTATTTCGCAGCATCCTCGCCGGCGCGACCATTCTGGTTGCCGCCCAGCAGGCACAAGCACAGGCCAGCGGTCAGCCCAAGGCCGACCCCCGGTACGTCGCGAAGGCACGAGCCGACAGCGCCATCTATCCCTACACCGAAGCGGATATCCACTTCATGCAGGGGATGATTCACCATCACGGCCAGGCGCTCGCGATGTCGCGATTGGCGCCGTCGCACGGCGCGAGTCCCGCCGTGCTCACGCTCACCTCGCGCATCATCAACGCGCAGAATGACGAGATCAACCTCATGTCCAACTGGTTGCGCGATCGCAATCAGGATGTGCCTGATCCGTCGCAGCCGATGATGAAAATGAAGATGGCCGGCATGGAGCACGACATGCTCATGCCGGGCATGCTGAGCGAGCAGGAGATGAAGGAACTCGATGCTGCACGCGGCAAGCAGTATGATATCCTGTTCCTCCGCGGCATGATCAAGCACCACACCGGCGCAGTCGACATGGTGAAGGAACTGAACGGCACCTACGGCGCGCAGCAGGACATCCTCACGGCCAAGCTCGCACAGGATGTCCAGATCGATCAGCTCACCGAGATCGAACGCATGCAGAAAATGCTTCTCCAAGCTCTCGGACTCGCCGAGGGCCCGTAGGTCATTCCGAGCGAGTCTGCTTTCGGGTGTCATTCCGAGCGTAGTCGAGGAATCTGCACTTTCTCTTTTTAATCTTCGTCGTCCCACCCACCGCATCATCACATAGGAATGCTTATGTCCTCACCGAAGCGCACGAGTTCGGCCCGATTTGTGGCCGTGCCGATGCTCT
>JBBQHJ010000218.1:0-8416 GCA_038323865.1 Gemmatimonadales bacterium | reverse complement strand
GAACGCAACCGAACACCAGGACGACACCTTGTGCCGCGTTGGATGTTCACGCGCAGATGTTGCGTCTGCCTTTCCGCGACGAAGGAGCTGCGACTCGCCCATGCGAAGTCCCACGGCAATGATTGCGACGTCCACAATAAGTCCGCCAAGCAGCGCGAGCTGTCCGAACAACTCGAACATGCAGATCGACGCAATGGCGGCCGCAATCGCCAGCGGCTCCCAGTACCGGCGAAAGGGCACAACGCCAATCAAGCCGAGCCCTGCACCGATGAAGCCGATTTCGGCCACCAGCCAGAAGGGCGTCACCACCCACAGCGGCGCAAGATCCACACTCGCAATTCCCAGCGCGGAATGCGCCAAGCCGTGTGCGATGAGCACGAGTCCAAGAAGAACGCGCTTCATTGGGCCACCGTCATCCCGCGGGGCGCCAGCATCAGTCCGACGCGCACGATCGTCTTCATGACGCGGCCTCCAGAAAAGTTACGATGGCCCGACCGTCATCGGTCGCGATACACAGCGCCGAATCACGCCCGTCTGCACTCGCAATGGAGATGTTTTGCACACCGGTGATGGTGTGCGTGAGGTGCGTGTCGGCAGCCGTCGCACCGCCGAACATCAACGCGATGCGGCGGTCACGCCCCTCGTATGCAGCGCCGGTGAGCGGGTAGCCATGTAGCTGCTGTTGTGCACCGAACACGACATCAATGAGCTCGAGCTGGGCTGGCCGCTCGGCGTTGCGTGTCACGAAGGCCTCGAGCTCCCCGTTCCAGCGTCGAGGATCCGATTCTGTCGACGTACCCTGCATCAGCCGCGTCAGCGCGCCATACTCCACTGGCGCCGGACTCGGCACGAGGAGCAACGAGCAGGTGGCCCCACGTAACAGCGCTGTCGAAACGCTGCCGATGAACAGCCGTTCGATCGCATGCAGGCCTCGCATGCCGGCCACGATGAGATCGGCGTGTACATCGCGCGCGACCTGGAGGATTTCCGCAGCCGCGTCTCCGACGCAAACATTCGTGACAATTTCCGCGTCGGTATCAGCCAGGATTGACGGCAGCACTCGCTGAAAACGCTCCGGCAGCGTGCGAGCGTAGTCGTCGTCCGCGCGGTCAAGCGCCGACACCCCGATGCTCGATGCGATCGGCTTCCACACGTGAACGACATGCAACGCTGCCCCGGCGTCAAGCAAGCCGCGAAGGCTCCGTGCTGCGTGAATGCTTTCAGCGCTGAAGTCCATCGCAATGACAACGCGCTTCGGAAGCCCGCGTGCCGACGGATGAACCGCCAGCACGGGGCACGATGCACGTCGCGCCGTCGCGAGGGTGATTTCGCGCGACACCAGACGTTGAGGTAACGCATGCCCACCCGTACCCATCACGATCAGCGCCGCATCCGTTGCGAGCGCCAGATCGGTGATGAGTCTCGGTGCATCACCAATCAGAATGGCCGTTGGCACGAGTGGAATCGCGTCGTCCTTGGCGTTCAGTGAACGCAGCGCCTCTGAGACCTGTTCGCGTCGCGCCTCTCGCGCCTCTTCCACTTTCCACGGATTGATCTGCACATGGTCCACGGCGTAGGACATCCTGCGCTGCGGTTCCACCACGGAGATGGCAGAGAGCGGTCGGCGTGTCCGTGCCGCGATGAGTGCGGCGAGATCGAGCGCCGCCTTGCTTCCGTTCGGACCAGCCGCCGCGATCACCGGCGGCCGGCGGCGCGTGCCGGCTCGCTCACCGTTCTGTGGGGAGAATTCCTGCGCGACGGTGGCCATATAACGCTCCGATGGAGACAGTGGAATAGTGTGCGCCGTCATGCCCCTTCACCGTCAGACGTTGCCTGACTGTCTGCCCACGCCCGATCGACCAACGTTCTATCGCATCACAGTCGCCATAAGCGGAGGATGTACGACATGACGAGCATCGACATGACGAGCATCGACATGACGAACGCGGGCACCGAACTACGTTCGCGCGTTGAGACAATCCCTTCAGCCAATCACGCCTCCGTCTACAGTGAACAGGACGGCCTGGCCTCTTCCCTGCTCGGCCGCGTTGTGGTGCTCGGCATTAGCGAATCACTTGCGTGCACTGCGGCGGTTCACCTCGCACACCAGTTGGCAACTGAGCGCGGCGCGATCGTTCGTGTCATCCATGTGCTGGATGATCGCACGCCTCCGATTCCTCCACCGCTTGACACTGTGATAGGGCTCGCCGATGCCGTGGTGGGAAGTGCGGTTCATGCGCAGCAGGTCGCCGCGTTGTCCGAACGCATCGACGAGATGCTCGGCGAGCATGTGGACTGGAAGCCACAGGTCATGGTCGGCAATCCATCAGCGGTAGTCGCGCACTATGCTGAGGAGCAGAAGGCCGCACTGATTGTCGTAGGGCTTCGTCGTCATTCGCGAGTGGACCGCGCCTTCCACGACGAAAGCACCCTGAACATTGTTCGCAGCGCAACGGTACCGGTGCTCGCAGTGGCGGCCGGAACCACCTGCCTTCCGCGCACGGTGCTGGCGGCGTTCGATTTTAGCCCGCACAGCGTCGCTGCCGCGCGTTTCGCACGACTGCTTATTCCTCCCGGCGGTCGCCTCCACGTGGTGCATGTACCGTCGGCCTTTCGCTACAATCGCGATGACGGTGAAGGCATCATTCACGAGTTGGGTATCGCCGCTGGCTTGGCGGAGGCAGAGCGCGTTGTCGCCGGCGGTGGCGTAGTGGTCGATCACGCCATACTGCGGCGTGAACTACGCGAACGCACCGCCGAGCTGATTCTCGATTACGCAACGAGCATTGATGCCCAGTTGATCAGCGCCGGGAGCGTTGGTCGCTCCATGATCGACAGAATCATGATCGGCAGCGTGAGCATGGATCTCGTTCGTGATGGCCGACACTCGTTACTCATCGTGCCGGAGCCGAAGCATGCATCCGCCGCACGATGACGACGCTGTAGATGCGCACTCCAATCACGCGGATCACATCATGCTGCTTCGCTCGCTAGCCGTCTCACTCGTCATCCTCAGATGCGCCGTTGGAAACGGCGCGGTACTCGCCGATCTCACCACGTCTATTTCTGCGGACGTAGTACGATATTGCCCTTGAAGCTCCGCACCACGATGCGGCCTCCGCCCGTACCACCCTGCGTCGTGAGCGTCATGCCGCGCGACTCGCGCCCCAATGACGGCTGCATCTTCGTCCAGAAATTTTCGATCGTGCCCGTGATCGTTGCTACCTCAACCTCGATATCGATCTTGCGCGGTAGCGCAAGCTCAATCGCGCCGCTGTGCGTCTCGAGTTCGATTGACGCGCTCTTTGCAACGCCCGAGTAGAACAGAAGCGCGCCTGTAGTTGTCTCGAGCCTGGCGCGCTCCACATCACCGCCAAACGAACGAATCGTTCCGCTGATCGTCGCGGCAGCCACATCGGTGCCGCCCTTGAGCGTGATATCACCGGTCGCCGTCTTGAGGCGCGCCCACTCGGCAACACCGTCAATCACGATGTTACCATCCATGCTCTCGGCGCGAAGTTCTTTCGTGTTACCGTGAACGGTGATTGACCCGCCCACGACGTTCGCGTCAATGCCGCCCGTCATTCCGGTGACGTCAATATCGGCGCTTCCGGTCTTGAGCCACACGCGCGCATCGCGCGGAACACGAAGCGTGATATTGCCCTCTCGAACGGCGAGATCATTCGGCGATTCGATGTAGCCCTTCATGCCGCGCGCTGCGCCAGCGGGCGCACCGCTCATGAGCTCAACACGCGAGCCCTTCGCAACCACGCCGCTCAGGTCGACGCTGTCCTTGTCCCATCCAATCACCTTCACCGATGCAACCGCTGCCATGAGACGCACCGACACCGTGGAACTGGCGCCATGGCCGAGGCTCACCTTCTGCTGCGCGCCGAGGAACAGCGGACAGCATGACAACAGCACTGCGATGAACGAATTGCGTGTGATCATCACGTGCGCGGTGTGAGCTCAGTCGCTCGCTTGAGAAGATCGATCTTTCGCTCGTAGTTCGATGCGAACAGTGCAGCCAGCGCCGCATTCGATGGATCCGTCGCGAGTGCGGCACGTGCTTCGGCAATTGCAGAGTCAGCGACGCGAAGGCTGCGCTCGATAATCACAACCGTCGAAGGGGCGAGTGAGTCGCGACGCTCGGCGAGTGTGCGCTGAAGGACTTCCACGTCGCGGTTGTAGCGCACTTCTGTTGACGCCAGTCGCGCGGGCAATGCTGTCTTCGTCGGTACCGCAGCCTCGCTATGTGCGGCAGTCGCCTCGGGCGCACCGCTACGCATGGCGACATACGTAAGACCCGACGACACGACGGCGACAAAGAGGGCCGCAGCGGCAAGCCATGGCATGGACGGCAATCGTGCCGCCGGTCGGCGCGCTGCCGGTGCGATCTCGCGACGAATGTCTGCCCACAGTCCGTCAGGAGGAACAGCCGTGCGCGGCAACGAAGCCGCCGCGGTCGTCAATGCTGTTAACGATGCAGCGCTCGCGGCGCACTCGTCGCATGTGGCGAGGTGCGCTCGGGCTTGTTCGGCCGCCGCGGGCGGGAGTGCGTCGTCCGCGAGATCGCAGAGCGTGTCGAACTTCAGGTGATCGGTCATGATTGCAACATCCTCATGAGGAGCTGTCGCGCGCGATGCAGTTGTGCGCGGAGTGTTCCCGCGGCCAATCCCGTCATCTGCGCAATCTCCTCGTGCGAGTAACCCTCCACATCGTGCAGAACGAACGCCCGGCGAACACCGGGCGGCAGTGCCGCGATCGCGCGCTCGAGGTCGATCGCCGACGCAACGTCGGGCGGATTCACCGAGCCTTCCAACTCCACAAGCTCGGCATCGTCCGTGGTGTCCTCCACGAGCGCGACGCGTGCGAGACGTCTCCGTTCGCTGCGCTGTTCCATCAGCATGGCGTTCACCGCGATGCGATGCAACCAGGTTGTGATGTTTGCGTCGCCGCGAAATTCCGGCAGTGCTTTCCATGCTTGTACGAACACATCCTGCGTGAGTTCGCGCGCTTTGCTCTCATCGGCAGTGAGCCTGAGGCACAGCGCGTACACTCGGGGAGCATGCGCCCGGTACAGTGCCTCGAACGACTCGACGTCACCGTGCGTTGAGCGTGCCTTGGCGGGCGCGCTCTTTTCAGGGAGAAGCGGCGTAAGCGTGAGAGGGAGGGCGGTTGCCATCTGTTCTTTGAGATGCCGGCCCGGGATGAAGTGCTTATTCGGCGAGAAACAGCGGATCTGGAACTGCGGGAACTGACTGCACAGAAACTACTGGAAACGGCGGAAAGGGCGGATTTTTGTTCGAGGAAAAGCCCAGTTCCCCTGGTAGATCCGCCCTTTCCCCATTTGTCTGCCTTTTCTGTGCATTCTGTTCAGGAAGCATCCTGATAGAGTGGCGACCTCGACATGAGGCTTGGACCTGGCGGGTGCCGTGGTAGCGTCTTGCCGGTCTCGAGTTCAATTCCGGTGCCCTCGTGTCACCGGAATTAGCTTTTACGGCGCATGAAAATTCCCATTTCCGAAACTGCCCTTCGCCGCACCATCGCCGCGCTCTGGATCGGCGCGGTCATCGTGACCACGGTGCAGCAAGGCATCACACATCAGAACAACAACTACCTGATCTTTCGGGCGGCATCGCTGCACCTGCTTCACGACCAGGATCTCTACGCGGCATACCCGGCCATTCATTTCGACTTCTACAAATACAGCCCCAGTTTCGCGCTGCTGTTCCTTCCATTCGCCCTGCTGCCGTTCGCGCTGTCCATGCTCGTATGGAATGCACTGAACGCGGGCATCATGTACGTCGCGATCGGCGCCGTGTTGCCGCCACGCAAGGCCCTCATCGCACGGAGCATCGTCTTCCTCGACATGCTCGGCTCATTGCAAAACGTGCAGAGCAATGCGCTCGTCACGGCGCTCATCATCGTGACGTTCGCTGCATATGAACGACGGCACACACTCACCGGCACGGCGTCGGCGATTGTCGGCACCTGCATCAAGATCTTCCCGCTCGCGGCCGTGAGCTTTGCCATCTTTCATCCGAGAAAGGTGCGCGTTGGAGTGGGCGTCGCAGTGAGCTTTGTCGTGATGCTCGCACTGCCGCTGCTCGTGACACCGTGGTCTTCACTCACCATGCAATACGCGTCGTGGCGCGCGATCGAGGCGAAAGACGCTCTCGATCGCGGCTTCACCGTGATGCAGATGGTCGAGCTGCTGCTGCATCAGAATTGGCCCAACTGGCCGCAGCAACTCCTCGGCACGCTGGCCCTTGTTGCGCCGGTGCTTGTGCGACGCGAGCGCTGGACGCACTGGAACTTCCGGCTCACGTATCTCTGCTCTGTGCTCATGTTCTGTGTGATCTTCAATCACCAGAGCGAGAGCCCGACGTTCGTGATTGCCGTGGCCGGCGCCGCGATCTGGTTCGCTCTTCGGGATCGGTGGTCCCGCAGCGACTGGGCGCTGTTCGTGTTCTTTTTTGTGGGGTCAGTGTTGGCGTCGTCGGACGCCATGCCTCACGTGATTCAACGTTCAGTGTTTGATCCGTACCACGCCAAGGCGCTTCCGGCGATCGTTGTGTGGATCGTGATGCAGGTTGAGCTATGGCGCACCCATGCTGGCATGGTTCAACGCGACGGCTCCTGAACAGAATGCACAGAAACTCCGGGAGAAAGGTGGAAACGGCGGATCTCACAGCGGAACCGCTGTGTTAGAGAAAGAAAATCCGCCGTTTCCAGTAGTCTCTGTGCATTCTGTGTCAGCATTTGTGAGTTCGCACCCATGCCAGTTGTAGCGCGAACACAGGAAAGGGCTTGCGCGTAGATCCTCGATTGCTTGATCCCTCATACTTTCTTCTTCCGAATGATCCGGTAGTCCTGATCCGAGTCATGCGAACCTGAAGGTGGAGAGCTGTATGTCACCACGCGTCAAACGCGCACGCACCGCCGGCGACATCAACGCTCTCACCTCGCGCTCACGCTCGGCCCGATAGGGATCCTGCGCCGCAAGCACCGCGTCATCGTAACCGGGATGCAGCATGATTTCTGTTGCACCATCCGGCAGCCGGTCCAATAACGAGAGCAATCGCGCCTCGACATCAGGAGCGCCTTGCAGCGCAATGCCGCGAAAGTTGGGCGACTTGTCGAGCAGCGCGCGATCATCGGGTGATAGAGCGCGCGACGCAACGCGCCACGACGCATGCAACACTAGCATCTTCGCGCTCGTCACAGGATCGCTCACGAGCTGATCGAGCGGACGGCGCACAACACGCACGCCCGCCGCACGCGCGCTCGCGAGTACCGGCGCAAGCACACTCGGCAACGCATGCGTGTGGCGATGCGAATCGATATGGGTTGTCGCAATGCCGGCTCTCGAGAGCGCGGCCAGTTGCGCGTCGCACTCGCGTCGCACGTCGGCTTCAACGATCGATCCCATCACGGCGCGCCGAGTGAGCTCGCCGAGTGAGACGAATGCTCGCGTGCGCGTGTCCACGAGCGACGGTACTTCGGTGAGCGGCTTGCCCGTGAGCAAGTTGAAGTGCAGTCCGACGCCGAGGGTAGGGACCTGCTCGCGCGCGAGCGACGCGGCTTCGGCGAAGGCCGGCGTATTCACCATCATCGACGCGGAGGGCAAAGTACCGGCGCGATGACACTCGACTATCCCGCGATTGACTCCGGGTGCAAACCCGAAGTCGTCAGCATTGATGATCAGCAGTCTGCCGGCCGGCCGGCCCGCCGGTCTGCTGTTCACCGCGTCGGGTTGTTGCTGTTAGACCGGTCGACTGGCCGACCGGCTGACTGGCAGACCATGCGCTGGCGTGTGCACGCCGACTTCCCACTGATCCTCGGAGGGGAACACGAAGCGCTCGTTTGCCGCGCGGTAGTTGCCGCGGAACGCGTTCATGCGCACGCGCCAGATGTCGATGAACATGCGACGGCTATCGCGCGCGAAGCGCATGGTAGTGGGCTCGTCGTCATAACGGAAATTCACGCCCGTCTGACGAATCGTGAGTCCATGTCTCTGCGCGATGTAGAGACACTCGATGTCAAAGCCGAAACCAGCAATCGTGGCGCGCGAGAAGCACAGCTTCGTTGCTTCGGCCGTAAAGCCCTTGAGGCCAGCCTGCGTGTCGAGAATGCCCGGCAACAGGAACGCCTGCACCACCTTGTTGAACGCGCGGCTCATCAAGTGGCGCGTGTACAGGTAGTGGAAAAACGACGGGCTCATGAGGTAGCGCGACTCCGGCAGCACTCGGCACGCGATGGCGACATCGCTTCCGGCGCGAATGTCGCGCACGATCTTGTGTACTTCGTCGAGCGGGTAGGCGAGGTCGACATCGGTGAAAACGCGAATCTCACCGCGGGCGGCGAGCATGCCGCGTGCAACGGAGAAACCCTTGCCGCGATTGGTGGCATT
>JBBQHJ010000217.1:0-8430 GCA_038323865.1 Gemmatimonadales bacterium | reverse complement strand
GATTGCTCGGCTGCGGCGTCGCGCTCGGTCATGATTTTGGTTGTGCGAGTGTTGGGGTGTCGCGTGCTAAACTAGCGACCGACCTCGACTCCCACTACGATGCGCGTCGGCGGCGGCGGCCGCGGCGGAAGAGCGCAAAGCCAACAAGTCCGGTTGCCGTCAGGATATAGCTCTGAGGCTCGGGGATGATCCCGACTTCGGACGCGAGCGCCGTCGTTTCATCTACGGCGTCAATATCGGGGTAGTCGAAGGCATCGAACACGAGCTTGGTGTACGAATATGGCGATGGCGGCGGCGACGAAAAGTCTTCGATGACGTAGGTGCCGTGTCCGTCGCAGCAATTCCTCATGAGTGTCGTCTTCCCCAAGCTCGGGCTGCTGTAGCCGAATGTGAATCCATACACCGACAAGAAGAAGAGCGGCTGAGTTGGGGAATGCGCGGTGGCTGGAAATGTGAACGCGCCACTGCCCGATAGGATGGTTTCCAGAAACCCCATCGGCGCGATCGTGGTGACGTTCGATGCCGTGATCGTCGCAGTGACCGGATGATAAATCAGATCCAACACCGCTGACCCCGAGGTAAACCTGAGTTGGTTCGCGCTCGTGGTGCACGTCCCGCCGACGATTCCAACGTGCCGTGGGTCGCAGGTGAAGAAGCCATTGGTGGTGTACGTGGTCGTGTATCCCAGCTCGCCGTTGGGCAACCACGACCACTGCGCGCGTGCAACGGCCGGGCAAACGAGCACACAGACGAGCGCGAGGAACCGCCGCATCATTACCTCACCAAAAGGAACATTTGTATTCCGGGAGTGGCAATGTCGCTTGCCGCCTCATCATTGTCCAGACTTACGTTGGGGCAGTTCTTAAGCGGCTGATACGCTCGAGGGGCGGACGCACATCGCTCACATCACGCCTATCGGTGGCGGCCTCACGCCAAAACTAAAAACGGCGTAAGGCCTTTATGAGCCTTACGCCGTGCGTGCGACGAGAGAGCGTTTCAGTGATCCTTTCTTGCCTCTTTGATTGCTGCGGTTAGCGCCGGCACGACGTCGAGCACGTCGCCGACGATGCCATAGTCTGCGATCTTGAAGATGGGCGCTTCCTTGTCCTTGTTGATCGCGACGATCGTCTTGGACGTCCGCATCCCCGCGAGATGCTGGATGGCACCGCTGATTCCAACGGCGACGTAGAGCTGCGGACTCACTTGGCGACCTGTCTGTCCAATCTGATCGCTGTGCGGACGCCAGCCGTCATCCGTTACCGCGCGCGTCGCGCCCACCGCGGCATGACCGAATGCATCGGCGAGTTCTTCGACGAGCTTGAAGTTCTCCGCAGCCTTGAGGCCGCGACCACCAGAGATGATGATGGATGCGTCGCCGAGATCGGGACGGCCCCTCGCGCCTTCTTCGACGCTGGTGACCGTTATGGTTGCTCCAGATGCAGCAACGGGGGCCAATGTTTCGCTGCGAGCGGTCTTGGCATTCTCCTTCGCGGTGAATGCGCTCGGGCGCACGCTGATCACCACTGGACTTCCGGAGAGAACGAGCGTGAGCATCACCTTGTTCGCATAGCCAGGATGCTTGACCGTAATTGTGTCACCGGATGAGACGATCTCCGTTACGTCGCTCGCGATTGGTGCGTCGAGACGGGCGGCAATGCGCGGACCGAGGTCACGACCCTGCGCGGAGAAGCCGAGAATCACGGCGCGATACCCGCCGCTCTTCGCCTTCTCGGCGATGGTCGCAGCGAGTGACTCGCGGGCGAACTTCTCGAAGTCGGACGACTCGGCGACGAGCACGGCGTCGGCCCCAAACTTTCCGAGATCGCCCGCCCTTGCGCCGATGCCGGCCGGACCAGCGAGAACTGCGTGTACTTCACCACCACCCGTCGCGTCGGCAAGTGCGCGCGCCGCGGTGACGGCTTCGAATGCAACCTTACGCAGATCGCTACCGCGCGACTCCGCGAAAACAAGAATGTTCGCCATTAGATGACCTTCGCCTCCGTCTGGAGGAGACGCACAAGTTCCGGCACCGCAGCAACGCCTTCGCCGATGATGCGTCCAGCGGGGCGCTCGGGTGGAAGCTCCGCCTTCTGGAGCGTGACGCGAATTGCTCCGAGCTGCGCGGGCTTCGATTCGAGTGGCTTTTTCTTCGCCGCCATGATGCCCTTGAGCGATGGATAGCGAGGACGTGCAACGCCTTCGTCGATGGTGACAACCGCCGGTAGCGGGAAGGACACCATTTCGGCCGCGCCTTCGAGCTCGCGGCGCGCGATGCCCTTTCCGCCGTCGACGCTCAGCTGCGATGCAGCGGTGACGCATGGAACGCCGAGCAGTTCGGCGACGGCGGTACCGACGACGCCTGCGGAAGAATCGAAGGCGTGCTTGCCGAAGAGAACGAGGTCGTAGCCTCCGTCCTTGAGCTCAGCAGCAAGTGCTTTCGCGACCGCGATTCCGTCGGCGGGCACTGCATCGACCTTGAGATGCACGGCGCGATCGACGCCCATGCTCATGGCCTTTCGAAGCGCTTCCTGGACGTTGTCCGGGCCAAGTGCGATGACGACAGACTCGCCACCACCGGCCTTTTCATTGAGCTGTAGCGCGGCTTCCACCGCGTAGCTGGCAAAATCGTCGATGTCGAACTTGAGTCCGGCTTCGTCGATGGCAGCACCTGACGCGGCGATCTTGAATCGCGACTCGGAGTCCGGCGTGCGCTTGATACAGACGGCAATTTTCACCGTCGAGTCTCCATGTGAAAGAATTCACATGAAGTGTAGACGAGGCGTTGGGGTTGAGGAAGTCGGGTAGGGTGAAACAACGGGAAATGCAGATTCCTCGACTTCGCTCGGAATGACACCAAGTGCAGATTCCTCGACTTCGCTCGGAATGACACCAAGTGCAGATTCC
Source organism: Gemmatimonadales bacterium (assembly GCA_038323865.1). Classification (GTDB taxonomy): domain Bacteria; phylum Gemmatimonadota; class Gemmatimonadetes; order Gemmatimonadales; family Gemmatimonadaceae; genus AG11. The sequence goes on along the minus strand of JBBQHJ010000217.1, from coordinate 5,526 downwards.
TCGACTTCGCTCGGAATGACACCAGGTGCAGATTCCTCGACTGCGCTCGGAATGACACCAAGTGCAGATTCCTCGACTTCGCTCGGAATGACACGCCGGGCAGATTCCTCGACGCCTGCTAGCCCTGCGACGAACCGAGCTCCTCGGTATTGCTCGCCAATGCGCCGCCAGAGTTCTGCGTCGCGCCACCTGGCCGCGCGACGGCACCCTGCTCAGTCCCGCTCCGCACATGCTGGCGTGAACCGCCTGGAATTCCGCTCTTCGGCTGCTGCCCCTGCTCGGGCCGCGCCTCTTCGTTTCGCTCAGTTATTTTCGAATACCTCCGTTCGCTGATTATCCAGGCAATTCAAATGCCCGACAAGTGAATTGTCCGCTCAGCGCGCGAATCAGGAGGCGTCCACCAACCGAATGGTTTGGGAGTCGATCTCGCGGAGAATACGAGCGAGTGTAGGCCGAGAGATGCAGAGGAGTCGCGCGGCCTTGCTTTGATTGCCGTTGGTTGCACGAAGCGTGAGCTGCACTGCCTCGCGTTCGACTTCGCGGAGCGATTTTCCCGACATGGGAATTTCGATCTCGCCGGCGAGTGGGCCGCCGTGCGAGAGCGCTGCACGCGCAACACGCTGCTGGATCAACAGGTGCGACTCATCAATCGACGTTGCACCGCCACACAACACCAGCGCGCGCTCGATCACGTTCTTCAACTCGCGCACATTGCCGGGCCACGAATGCGCAACAAGCTTGGCGAGTGCGTCGGGCGTCAGCGATCTGGCATGCGGTGCATGATCGCGATGCGTCTCCGTGATGAAGTGCCGTGCGAGGATCGACACATCGCCACGGCGCTGGCGGAGCGGCGGAATGTCGACACGGAGAACGTTCAATCGATAGAACAGATCGACGCGGAAGAATCCGTCATCGACCGCATTTTCGATGGAGACATTCGACGCCGCGATGATGCGACAATCGATGGACACTTCCTGCGTGGCGCCGAGCCGGCGGACGCGCCGCTCTTCGAGCACACGCAGCAGCTTCGCCTGAAGATTGAGCGGCAGCTGATGCACTTCGTCAAGGAACAACGTTCCCGACCCTGCGAGCTCCATGAGTCCGAGCTTTCGCGTGCGTGCTCCAGTGAACGCACCCGCCTCGTGCCCGAAGAGCTCCGACTCGAGCAGCGTGTCTGGAATTGCCGCACAATTGATGGCGACGAACGGTGCGGCTCCGTTACGCCCTTCGTAGTGCACCCCACGCGCGAACATTTCCTTGCCGGTACCCGTCTCACCGACGAGCAACACGGTGGACGTGGGCGCCTGTGCGACACGGCGCGCGATGTCGATGGCCTGGCGCAGCTCAACGCTGCGGCCGATGACGCGATCGAATGTGAAACCCTGAGGTGCTGCAATCATGAACCGATGCTCGAACAGAGCGGAGTGTCGGAGCGCCTACGACGACTCCCCCGACGACGCGCGAATGGCTACGCCAATGGCGCGATTGCAGCCGTGACCGGCATCACAGGGAGTGATCTGATCACGTCATCAACTGCTGCGACCGCACGTACGGCACCGGACCGCAGGTACAAATCGCGCGCCTCCCGATAAAATATCGACGCTTCGCCGGGACGGTGACGAGCCTGAAGCAACTCGGCCATCTGCTTCCGCAGCTCCGCAGCAAGCATGGCATCTTCGCCTGCGTCCGTGAGATCGAACGCCTCGAGCAGCATACGTTCGCCGTCGTCGAATTGCGTGCGAATGCGAGCAATCATGGCGAGCAACTTCAGTCCCTCTGCGCGACGGAGCCGATCACCGCGCCAGTCCGCCACCTCGAGCGCCATCTTGCATTCGCGCTCTGCTTCGTCGAGGCGCGACGCAGCAAGTATTGCCTCGCTGCGATTGATGCGACAGACACACTCCACCATCTGGTCGCCGCGTTGCCGCGCAAGCTCCAGCGCGGTGGTATACGCCGCTTCGGCATCGGCGTAGCGATGCTGTTGCATGTACACCATCGCGATGTTGTTCAATGCGCGACACTGCCCATCCTGATCGTCGATCTGCTCGGCGCGATCGAGGCTGTCACGGAAGCGATCGAGCGCGAGGTCGAGCTCACCGCGTACGCTGGCAATCACGCCGAGGTTGCGCACGACCATTGCCGCGAGGCGGATGTCGCCTGCATGCTCGGCCGCGGTGCCGGCGTCGCGATACAGTTGCTCCGCCTGCGCGAGTTCACCACGCCGCTCGGCAATGACACCGCGGCAATTCAGCGCGTGTGCGCTGCCGAGTTGATAGCCAACCGACGTGGCGACGTCCGCGCTCTGCTGGTAGAGACGATCAGCCTCCCCCGTGTCACCGCACTCGCGATGCACGGTACCCTTCCAACGGAGCACGTCGGCAAGATCGACGCTGGGCCCGTGATGAATGAGCGACGCCAGCGCGCGATCATACCAACCGAGCGCTTCGTTCGCCTCACCGACCCTGTCGGCGCTGCGACCGCACTCGATGAAGCGTCGTGCTTCTCCCAACATGCTTGCCGTGCGACGGTGTCGTGTCATTCGCGTCGGCTCCCTGACCCGTGAGAGATCATTCGATGGTGACTAGTGGTCGTCGCTGCTGTCGCTCCTGTCCGCCTTGCCTGACGATGCCAGGTAGCCGGAGAAGTGCCACACCAGGAAGGTGAACTTGCGTCCCGATGCGTCGAGCATTCCCGGTGAGACTTCCTTGATGTGCACGAACCGGCGCGAGACATCCGTGTAGTTGCGCTCGAGATCTCCCTCGAAGTACGCACCGGCGAGCGCGGTGAGCATAGACGGCTTTCCAATTGCGTTTGTAGCACCGAGCTCCTGCTGCACCACGACGGGAATCTGGAATGTCATGTGCGGCTGAAAATCGTAGGCGACGTCGTCGCCCTCCCTGGCCGTCATGGTGATGAGCGTTGGTTGCAGCACGGAGAACGGCGGAAAGATTGCCTTCGCCCCGGAGCCGGGCAGTGAGATCTCACCGCCCATGATACCGATTGTCCTCGACGCGCTGATGCGCGCGTTGATCTTGAATGTTCGCTTCAGCGTACGCACGGTGTCGTCGCGCTGATTCTCCGAGTTGTTCCCGCGCTGTCCATCGCGTGAGACGTTCGGCGCTCCGGGTTGCGCGAGTTCGGTTCGCGGCGATGGGTCGGTGATTGCATCTGACCCACGACAGCCCGCCATCGAAAGTGCAATGACGCCGATGGGGAGAATGAAGCGGATGGTTCGCGTCATTTGCTCTCCGGAGAGTGTGAGATTGCGTTCATACGTTGACCTGCCGTTTGCTGGTTGGTTCGTCCACGAGACGGACGTCCTTCATCAGCGCCGCAAAGCGCGCTGATAGTGCAGTGGAACCCATCATGTCCACGCGTGCCGCGCATTCGCTGACCACTTCACGAATGCCCGGTCGCGCCCCTGCGTTTCGATCTGCCAACTCCGGTGCATACATGGCTGCCAGCCATGCGGCGCCGTACGCGTCGTGCGGTGCACCAAGCGTGACGGCGCTCTCGAAGCGCTCGATCGCACCTTCCACGTTGCCGCGCGCGAGAGCCACGCGAATGCCGAATGCCTCGGCCAGCTCGCGACCCTGGAACCACACTGATCCAATGGTCGCGAGGTCCTGCGATACTGCCTGCCATACCCGATCGGTCGACAACACGTCGACATCGTCGAATTCGAGCAGGCCGATGCCGGCGGTTGCGCCGACAACCACTTCGCGCAAACCGATCGCGGAAGCGATCGACGCCGCTTCGCGATAGAGCGTCATTGCGTCGCTGGCGCGCCCCTCTTCGCGCGCCAGATGCGCAAGGTTGTGAATGGCCGCAACGCGATGTGCTTCGTTGCCGACCTTCCTGAACATCGAGTGTGATTCCTCCAGAAATGCGCGGGCCTCGGTGGGCCGGCCGAGCTTCATGAACAACGCGCCGAGGTTGAGGGCGGCGAGCCCGGCGACGTCGGGCGCGTGGACTTCGCGTCCGCGGATCAGGGCCTGGCGATACGCGGATTCCGCGGCGTCGAGACAACCGACGTACGTGTTGCCCACACCGATGTTGATCTGGCAGCGTACCTGGCCGATGACATCATCGATGCCGGAGTAGAACTGCATGGCGCGCGAATAGAAGAGCATTCCCTCCGTGGGTCGCTCTTGAAGCACAGCTGATCCGAGCCGCATCAACGTTTCTGCGCGAAGGCGCGGCTCATTGATGTGCTCAGCCAATACGACACACTCACGCGCGAGACGTTCGGCGGCTTCGGGTTCACCAGTGCGGGAGTGTGATTGCGAAAGCGTCATGAGCAGCGCGACGCGCTCGGCGTCGAGCCCAAACGCCTCCGCATCCGCGAGCAGTTGTCGGCAGCGTCGGCGTGTGACGTCCACCGGTGCACCCTGGAACGACCGAAGGCGCACGACGCCGCGACGCGCTCGCGCACGCTGCACATCGGTGAGGCTGCTCGTGAAGAGATCGAGCGCGGTGCGAGTGAGCTCCTCGGCGTCGGAATAGCGACCCGCCGCTTCGGCGAGCTCGGCGCGGCGGAGGCGCGTTGTCGCACAGTCGCCTTCAGACGACGCATGCCGTTCCGCGATTGCGAGCAGCGCGATAGCCTCATCGTGCGCATAGACGGCGGCCGCGCGCTCTGCTGCGAGGCAGGCAAAGGTGTACGCCTTGCTCGATACGCCGGCATGTGCGTAGTGGTGCGCGAGGCTCGCCACGTCCCGAGAACGGAGATCTTCCATGGCCGTGGCGATGCGCTGATGCAGGCGCTTGCGACGACTCGGATTGATGACCGCCTGCATGGCTTCAACGAGCAGCGCGTGCGCGAACACGATGTGGCTCTCGCCATGTACGTCGGACACTTTCAGCACGGAGCCGGCGATGCCTTCGTCAATCGCATCGAGGATTTCGTCTTCTGTGCCGACGCTGGCGTGAACGGCAACTTCGACATCAATGTCGCGACTGATCACCGCGCACGCGCCGAGAATGCGGCGCGCTTGTGGTGACAGACGATTCACTCGCCGCGCGAGGAGATCATTCACCGCGATAGGGAGTCGCGCGTCGTCGGGGATCGTCCACGTCCATTCCGAGCCCGTCCAGCGCAGACGGTGGTCGTCGAGCAAGGAGCGCAGCACCTGCACGCAGAAGAACGGATTGCCCTCCGAATGCGAATACAGATAGTCAGCGAGGGAATCCGCCGCGGGGCAACACAGCATCTGCTGGAGCCAGCCGCGCTGTTCCGTGCGCGACATGCGTTCAAGGCGCAGCTCACTCACGCGCGGATCACGCGAAAGGCGTGAGCGGCGCGAGCTGGCGACAGGCGTGGAATCGTCGTCGCGAATGGTGAGGCAGAACAGAATGCGGTCGCGCTCAACGCGCGCCAGGACGTGCTCGAGCAGATCCCACGAGGTTTCGTCGGCCCACTGGATGTCGTCGATGACCACCACGAGCGGGCGCGCCGACGCTGCAAGCCGGAGGAACTCCGTGACTTCCTCGAAAAGTGCGAAGCGACCTTCGGCGGCAGGGGCA